>CAZIXP010000342.1:0-1510 GCA_964543245.1 uncultured Starkeya sp. | reverse complement strand
AGAAGGCGCGCAGTTCCTCGCCCGGCAGGGTCGAGACGGAGAACCGCCGCACCGTGGCGTCGAAGTCGAACTCCTTCAGCCGCTGCTGGTACTGCGCAGGGTCCACCAGCCGGAACGACGCCTCGATGCCGAGCACCTTCAGGTTCTTGATGAAGGGCGCGGTATGGCGCTCCAGAGTGCCCTCGTCGTCGAGGAACTCGATGGTGAAGCCCTCGCCCTTGGCGTTGGCGAGCCGCCCGTCGCGGATGATCCAGCCGGCGCTGGCGAGCAGTTCGCGGCCCCGCCGCAGCAGTGCGCGGTCCTGGCCCGACCCGTCGGAGACCGGCGGCGACCATGGCTCGCCCTTCAGCTCCTCCAGCAGCGACGCCGGCAGCTTCAGCCCCTGCAGCAGCGCCATCTCGTCCGGGCTGGCCGGGCCTTCCGCCATCAGGTCGGAGTTCTGGAAGAACGAGACCGTGCGCTGGTAGATGCCGAACATCAGGTTGCGGTTGGTCCACTCGAAGTCGAAGGCGCAGGAGAGCGCCTCGCGCACGCGGGGATCGGCAAATTTCGCCCGGCGCAGATTGAGGAACCAGCCCTGCGCGCCGGACGGGGTGCGGTCCGGCAGCGTCTCGCGCTTCACCCGGCCGTCCTTCAGGGCGGGGAAATCGTAGCCGGTGGCCCAGGTGCGGGAGGTGAACTCCTCGCGGAAGAGATAGGTGTGTGCCTTGAACGCCTCGAAGCCGATGTCGCGGTCGCGGAAATATTCGAAGCGCAGCTCGTCGAAATTGTTCTGCCCACGCCTGACCGGCAGATCGCGCCCCCAATAGTCCGCCACCCGCTGATAGGCGATGGTGCGGCCCGGCTCAACCCGCCCGATGCGGTAGGGCCCCGAGCCGAGCGGCGGCGTCATCGTGCTCTCGTCGAAGGGATGCGCGGTGTAGAACGCCTTGGAGAACACCGGCAGCGTCGCCACGAAGAGCGGCACGTCACGGGCGCGCTTGGCGGCAAAGCGCACCGCCACGACCTCATCGCCCTCCGCGCTGACGCTCGTCATGTCGCGCAGGTTCTGGGCGATGATGGGGTGGCCCTTCAGCTTCAGCATCAGCAGCGAGAAGGTCACGTCGGCGCTGGTGAGGCGCGAGCCGTCGTGGAAACGCGCCTCGGGGCGCAGCCGGAAGCGGTAGAAGGTGCCGTCGGCCGAGACGGCGACGCTGCGCGCGAGCAGGCCGTACACCGCGTCGGGCTCGTCATAGGCCCGCACCATGAGCGAATCGAAGATGAGCGCGAGGCCCTGCGCACCATCGCCCTTCAATATGTAGCCGTTCAGCGAGTTGAAGGTCTGGAACGACTGGTTGTAGGCGGCGGTGGGACCGATCTGCGAGAACAGCCCGCCCTTGGGGGCGTCGGGGTTCACATAGTCGAAAGCGGGGAAATCGGCGGCGTATTTCAGGTCGCCGAAGCCGGAGAGGCCGTGCGTCTCCGGCCCGGTCTCGGTGGTCTGGGCGAAGAGCCGGCCGGGCAGCAGGCC
>CAZIXP010000341.1:0-1518 GCA_964543245.1 uncultured Starkeya sp. | reverse complement strand
CGCCGTGCTCGACGGCGCGCGGGCGCGGGCAGCGCTGCGCGCGATGCGCGACGCGCGCGAGGACTGAGGCTCCGGGCTCGGCGGCTACTGCGCCGGCGGCGGCGCGGCCGGTGCTCCGGGCGCGGTGGCCGGCGCGTCCGGCGGCACCGCGACCTCGGACGTTCCTCTGCCGGAAAAGTGAACGGCGGCGCCAAGTGCTGCGATCAGCACGACAGCGGCGATCACGAGCGTGGGTGTGCGTGTCATCAGAACCCTCCAACCGACGGATACGACGCGGAAAGCGCTATCTTCCGTTACGGAAGTTTTCCGGGTTAATGCAGGGACCGCACGGCCGGTTCCCGGGCGGGCGGCGCGACGGCTTCACGGCTGAAACATGTCGAATGATGTGGCCGGTTGAATTTTTTGGGTTAGAGTTACCGAAATGATACGCCGTGAGGTGTTGTGGGTTGCGGCCGGGCGTTGAGCCCGCGTCGCTCAGGGGAGGAGTGCGCCGATATGTCCGCCACTGAATTCGACATCGTCACCCTGTCCGCGTCGACCATCCGCGTCATGCATCGCGACGAGCACCACATTTACGAGTTCACGCTGGTCGACAATGGCTGCGGCCAGCGCGTCGTCAGCCGTGGTCCGTCCATCGTCTTCGCCAAGGATGGCAGCGTCGGCGCGTGGAATCTGCTGTCCGCGGCGGAAAGCGCCGCGTCCCGCGCCGCCCGGGATTGCGGATTCATCGACTGAGCGATCTCTCGGCCCTGCCGGGAGCGGTCGGTTTCCTGGCTGTCAGCCTCCAGCAGATCGGCCGCGCAGGCGGCCGCGGTTCGGGTCGGCCGTTTTGCGGCCGGCCGCCGGCCGCCGCGGCCTCCGGGAGGCTGGGCCGCGCTCCACCGTCCGTTTCTTGTATATGGACGGAGATATGAATTGATGTATATGGACGGATATACCTTATCAGGGAGCCGTCCATGACCCCGTGCCTTGCCGCCGCCGCGCCGCGCGCCCGGTTCTCCCGCCGCGGCGTCCTGCGTGTGCTGCCGCTTCTCGCGGCCATGTCACTCGCCCTCGGCAGCTTCGGGGCGCCGGCCGCCCGGGCGGAGGACTCGCCCGTCGTGTTCGCGGCGGCCAGCCTCACCAATGCGTTGCAGGACCTCGGCGCCGCCTACACCGCGAAGACCGGGGTGAAGGTGACGTTCTCCTTCGCCGCGTCCTCCGCGCTCGCCAAGCAGATCGAAGCCGGCGCGCCCGCCGCCATCTTCGCCTCGGCGGACCTGAAGTGGATGGATTATGCCGATGGCAAGGGCCTGACACTGAAGGACAGCCGCGTCACACCGATCGGCAACAGCCTCGTCCTCATCATGCCGGCGGACAAGGCGCGACCGGTCACCATCGACCGTTCGTTCGACTTCAGCGCCTTTCTGGGCGCTGACGGCCGGATCGCGACCGGCCTCACCGACAGCGTGCCGATCGGCATCTATGCCCGCACGGCCCTCACCAGCCTCGGCCAGTGGGACGCGGTGAAGGACCGCG
>CAZIXP010000340.1:0-1540 GCA_964543245.1 uncultured Starkeya sp. | reverse complement strand
AAGCAGACCTTCAATAAGGAGAATAGCATGTCAATATCAACTGAAACTGCCGTTGAAGGGCTTTGCACATTTAGTGTGTTTGTTGGCGCAGTTAATAAAATTATATCTGTCCGTAATAGAGATGATCCGCTGTCGTACCATTTAAGTTCACACTTTTTAGTAGAAAAAGTTCCTAAAATTCCGTTCTGGTAAGATATAGTAAATATATATTGCGATAACCCGGATACGGCTATATTCTGTGTGAGAGTGCCAGTGTGTGTTTCAAGACTCGTGTCTGCCGCAAAACGAAACATTCCAGAGTTTACCGCCCAAGCTCCTTTTGTAGATGATCTTGTCCACCCCGTAAAGTCACCAGCACTTGCATCCCCATTCGTGACTAATTCAACCCCACCCGGAGCATTGAACGCAATACCGTACTGAGGAGCAGTACCACCCGGTGCAGCCCACATTCCAAGAGAGCCAGTACGTTCTGTTACGCCATCAGTGGCGGTATGCCGAATCAGATAACTCATTTGATTAATGATAATTCCATCAGCACCAATCGTAGCATTGCCACCAGCAAAGACAGCTTTCTTACTTGTGAGCGAGAAACCTATTTCAAGCACATCTTCATTGACCAATGCCCACGCATATTCCTCGCCATCATAATCAAAACCCGGATAGCCAATACGAGAACCGCTGAAACCGTCACCCGGTTCATGGTCGTTGCCAGAACGGAACTCGCCATACTGAATCATCCCTAAGTCATCTATAACTTCATCCAATGATTGAATGCTAAAATTGCGTGTAGTCAATGACTCTACACGCCGTTCTAATTCCTCAATACGTGCAAGGAAATTACCACTTTCAGGTGGCATTAATGATTGTGCAAGTAAATCCTCAGTAGTTGTCATTCGATAAAAGCCTCCTCGTCTTCGTCTTCTTTTTGACACGAAATTGTAAGTTTATTATCTTTCGAGTCATAAGCCATTCCGTAGACTTTTATAATACCAGTTGTGCCAAATCTATTAGCACCTGTTTTACCAGAAAATCCAACGCTATACATGCGTATTGGAAATTGATTACCTAATCTTACCTTATAGAATATATCATCATCAGCACTTTGTTCGAGTATGTTTACTACAAATGTAAATCTTGGATAGGCATATTTAGAAAGGAACTTAAGTGTATTTTTCTCAAGCGTAGCCTTCTGCGTGTTGCCAGAAAATTCGTGGCAATGTTGTCGCAAACCATACTTGGATATAGAGACTTCATCTTTCAATTCAACAGCGGCGCGAGATGGCCATGAGTCTCCCTCTCCATATCCTGCGACATCATTTACAAGTAATCCCTCTTCACGCAATGGCGTATCTGTTAGTTCAAGATTCTTTCCTTCTTCAAGGAGCGTATCCATATCCTCGCCAATGCGTTCTTTCCAATTAGCAGTCCACCAGAGTCTACCATAACTATCGAACTCTGGTACAAATTCAAAATCATTTTTTGCCCTACCTGCAATCCTGCGAATGTCCTCAAACAAGCGTGTAAAATTAACTGTTTCCTG
>CAZIXP010000339.1:0-1545 GCA_964543245.1 uncultured Starkeya sp. | reverse complement strand
GATTATTGAAGAGTATAGTGCAAAAAAAATATTGCTGGCAATGCCGCGCTTACGCAGAAGTGAACGCAAAAAAATTATAGAAAAGTTGCTTCCGCTTAACATTGAAATCTGTTCTGTGCCTAATATTTCAGAATTAGCTTCTACAGCACAATCAAATTTGGTGCAGGATGTTTCTGTGGAAGATATTTTAGGTAGAGATCCTGTTGTACCTATTCCCCATATGCTTGAAGAGACAGTAAAAGATAAGAATGTACTCGTTTCAGGGGCTGGTGGTTCTATAGGTTCGGAAATATGCCGACAGGTTATTGCAGGCGGAGCAAACACACTGGTACTGTTTGAAATATCAGAAGTATCTTTGTATGTAATCAGTAAGGAATTAGAAAGCAGCTTCCCCCATGCACGGGCAAGGCTTGTTCCTCTGTTGGGATCGGTACAAAATAAAGAGCTGCTGACAGAAATCATGCAAAAATTTTCTATTCAAACAGTGTATCATGCAGCCGCCTATAAGCATGTGCCAATTGTAGAATATAATTGCATCGAGGCTGTAAAAAATAATATTTTTGGAACACTTGCCTGTTTGCAGGCTAGCATAGCCGCTAAGGCAGAACGTTTTGTACTTATTTCAACAGATAAGGCCGTGCGCCCCACCAACGTGATGGGAGCAACCAAAAGAATGGCTGAAATAATATTGCAAGCATACGCAGCGCGTTTTCATGAAACAGCCATTTGTATGGTGCGTTTCGGTAATGTTTTGGGTTCTTCAGGTTCTGTTGTTCCTTTATTTAAAAAGCAAATAGCGGCGGGAGGCCCTATTACGGTTACCCATCCAGATATTGAACGTTATTTTATGACTATACCTGAAGCTGTACAACTTGTCTTACAAGCTGGCAGTATGGGAAATTACGGAGAAGTTTTTGTTCTTGAGATGGGGAAGCCTGTAAAAATTATGGCTCTTGCCCAAAAAATGATCCGTCTTTCAGGCTTAAAGATGCGTGATTCAGAACATCCTGATGGCGATATTGCAATAGTTATAAGTGGCTTACGCCCAGGTGAAAAGCTCAGCGAAGAACTTTTTATTGATGGCGAACTGCAAAAAACAAAACATCCAAGTATATTACATAAACAAGAAGATTGTTTGACCTATGAAGAGGTAGGAAAGTTACTAAAGGTACTGCAAGAATGTTGTCAAACACGGAATATCAATGCGTTGCGTACCGTACTGCAAATGCCTTGTGTAAACTTTACACCTGATGCCCAAGTTGCTGATATTCTTTGGCAACAAAGTCATCACGAATATGAACTACAAACAGTCGGTGTTTGCTTATAACACGACTTTTAGGGGGAAAAACTATGAAAAAGTCTTTCATAATTGTGATTTTATGTTTAGCTTTTGGTTTTGTTAACGCAATGCCAACGTTTGCTGAACAAACTCAGCAGGCTGTTATACAGCAGGAAGCAGTGCAGGCGGCTGTGTATGTTGATGCTAACGGTGATACCATTACTGTGGTCACCTTCAAAGGGGGGGCTGTTGCCGTTTCTATAAAC
>CAZIXP010000338.1:994-1554 GCA_964543245.1 uncultured Starkeya sp. | reverse complement strand
GGTGATCGACGCCGTGCGCTCCTATGCCCCCGGCTTCATCTTCACCACCGCGCTGCCCCCGGCGGTGGCGGCGGCGGCCGCTGCTTCGGTGCGCCACCTCAAGGCCTCCGGCACGGAGCGCGCCCGCCAGCACGCCCAGGTCGCCAAGGTGAAGCGCGCGCTGGAGGCCGCCGGCCTGCCCCAGCTCGCCACCTCCACCCACATCGTGCCGGTGATGGTGGGCGACGCCACCGCCTGCAAGGCGGCGAGCGACCTGCTGCTGGAAGAACACGGCATCTACATCCAGTCGATCAATTACCCCACCGTGCCGCGCGGCACCGAGCGGCTGCGCATCACCCCCGGCCCGTTCCACGACGACGCGCTGGTGGCGCGGCTCGCCCACGCGCTGGTGGATGTGTGGAGCCGGCTCGGCCTGCCGTTCGAGCCGCGCGCCGAAGCGGCGTTCCCAGACTGCACGGGCGCGCTGGAACTCGGTTCGCTCAAGCGCCGCGGCGAGCGCCTGCACCAGCGCGTCGTCGATGCCGTGCGTGCGCATTTCGCGGCGGATCGTCGCGGCGCCG
>CAZIXP010000338.1:0-984 GCA_964543245.1 uncultured Starkeya sp. | reverse complement strand
AGCGGCAGAATAAGAAGAGCCGCGGCGGCTTGACCGGCCCGCCGCGCCGTCCCCGAACCGCGCCCGGCGCCAGCCGGCGTGCCGCCATCGGGGACGCAGGCGCTTCGGCGTGGCCGTTGCACGCCCGCGTTTCGGACGCTCAGTCCTTGGTCTCGGAAGGGTCGGGGTCGGCGTTCTGCGAGGGCACCACGGCCGGGCCGAAGAACAGCCGCACCACCAGCGGGATCAGCAGCGACAGCCCGACGAAGCGGGCGAGGTGGTGCGCGGCGACGAAGGCGGGGTCGATGCCCAGCACGAAGGCCATGATGGTCATCGCCTCCAGCGCCCCCGGCACATAGGCCACCAGCACCTTCACCAGCGGCTCGCCGGCGGCCCAGGAGCCGAGCAGGGCGAACAGCACGGAGATGGTGGTGGCGATGGCGAACGCGGCCAGCGCATCCACCAGGAAGCGGCGCAGCGTCTCCAGCCGGGTTCCCGCGAAGCGGCTGCCGGTATTGGCGCCGAGCACGACGAAGCCGGCGATGAGGAAGGGGTCGGGCAGCCGCCCCTCCAGCAGGCCGACGCCATGCACCGCCCCGCTCGCCAGCATGGCGCCGACCAGCGCCCCGCCGGGAAAGCGCACCCGCTCCGCCACCAGCGCGCCGGCGATGCCGACCAGCAGCGAAGCGGCGAGGCTGAGGAGATCGGGCACCACCGGCATGTCCGGCAGCGTGCCGGCCGGCTGGTGGCCGAGCCCGCCCAGCGCCGCCGGCAGCAGCGCCACCAGCACGAACAGCCGCAGCGACTGCCCGAACACCACGCGCCGGGTGTCGGCGCCGCTGCTCTCCGCCATCACCAGCACGGCGGAGAGCGCGCCGGGGGCGGCGGCGAAGAAGGCGCTGCGCCGGTCCCAGCCGGCGACCCGCTCGAGATACAGCACCACCGCCGCCATCATCACCGGCACGGAAAGCCCGAGCACCAGCATCGTCACCGGCCAGGTCGCCA
>CAZIXP010000337.1:0-1567 GCA_964543245.1 uncultured Starkeya sp. | reverse complement strand
CTTATCAAATCCAGATTGCGGCGAAGCAAGTTTTCCTCCATTATATAAATAGGTGAAACTACGCCTTTAAATGTTTGAATGTCGACTTTCATCATCAATTTTCATATTTAGGAGTGCAAAGATAAACTTTTATTGTTGTTAAATTGCATAATTCCACTATTTTTCTTACTTTTGCACACAGATTGAGTTTATATTAAATATGAAACTTATTATAATGACAAAATCCACGTTTTTCGTGGAAGAGGATAAAATCATAACAACGCTGTTTGATGAAGGATTGGAATGTCTGCATCTCAACAAACCAGGTTCAGCCCCAATTTATTCGGAACGCCTGTTATCTTTGTTGTCTGATGATTATTATAAAAGAATTGTCGTCCATGATCATTTTTACCTAAAAGAAGAATATGGTCTGAACGGTATCCATCTTGATGGCCTAGAATCATTGCCTCCAGATGGTTATAAAGGTAGGATTAGCCGAACCTGCTTATCACTTGATGAGCTTAAAAATGCCAAGAAGGATAGCAACTATGTCTTCCTACGTAATATCTTTGATAGCCTTACCGATAGTACTAAAAAAGCTTCATTTACAGAAGATATGCTGAACGAAGCTTCCAAAAAAGGACTTATCGACAAAAAGGTATATGCTCTAAGCGGAATAACCATCGATAATATTAAGAAAGCGAAAGATCTGGGGTTTGGTGGAGTCGTTATCTGCGGTGATTTATGGAATAAATTTGACATTCACAACCAGCAGGATTATAAAGACGTAATAACCCATTATGAGAAACTACGCAAAGTTATCGATTAACAACTGGAAAAATCTATATTAAATACAAACATAACAACAATGAGTGAAAATAACTCCTTTATGGTATTTTCAGGAACTAATTCCAGATACCTATCAGAAAAAATATGTGCGAGTTTAGGATGTCCTCTCGGAAACCTAGTCATTACCCACTTTGCCGATGGTGAATTTGCTGTTTCATACGAGGAATCTATTCGTGGAAGAGATGTATTCCTTGTACAGAGCACATTTCCAAACTCTGATAATCTCATGGAATTACTTTTGATGATTGACGCTGCAAAACGTGCATCAGCAAAAACAATTACAGCTGTAATACCATATTTCGGATGGGCAAGACAAGATCGTAAAGATAAACCACGTGTTAGCATTGGAGCAAAACTTGTAGCCGATTTGTTAAGTGTTGCAGGTATTAGCCGCTTGATAACAATGGATTTACATGCTGATCAAATCCAAGGATTCTTTAATGTTCCAGTTGATCACTTGTATGCATCAGGAGTTATTTTGCCTTATATACAAAGCCTAAAGCTGAAAGATTTAGCCATTGCCACTCCCGATGTTGGTGGATCAAAAAGAGCTAATACATATGCAAAATATTTAGGATGCCCACTCGTTCTTTGCAACAAGACACGTGCAAGAGCTAATGTTGTTGAAAGCATCCAAATTATTGGTGATGTAAAAGACAAAAATGTCATCATTGTAGACGATATGGTAGATACTGCGGGAACAATAACGAAAGCAGCAGATATGATGAAAGAAGCCGGC
>CAZIXP010000336.1:0-1568 GCA_964543245.1 uncultured Starkeya sp. | reverse complement strand
GATCCCAAATTTATATACAAAGTGTCTTCCGTCCACAAAGATCTATTCTGGACAGTTACGCTTCTGGCTTCAGATATTGCTCGCAAACGAAGTGATTCAGTTACCTGATTTCCAAAAGATTCTGCAGGATTTATGCCATATTCGGCATGCAAGATAGCCTGCCATTGGACAGAATACAAATCTGTTAAAAGATGATCCGATGAATTATACCAATAACAAGTTCCATCAGTTGTTTGGACTACCTCTCCTCTTTCGTGCAAATCCATCCATATAACATTAGCGACTGCTCGGATCTTCTCGAAATTTGCACCTTTTTGCAATCTAATATTGTCTATCTGCTTTACAAAAGTTGGAGTTATAACTTTAGTTGCATATTCTGTTAGAGTCCTGAGAACTGCACCAGGTAAAAGCTCGTTTAAGCCTGAATAACCTTTGATCGTTTTACCCTCTGAAACTGCTCTGAAAGTGTCTCTGGTTGCATTTATACGATTTATCGGTTCAGGATCTCCTGCTAAAACTGCAATTTCCTGAATAACCTCTTCAGCAGCTTGCATGCCCCATCCCAAATGTGCCAGATATCCTGCTAAGTAAAAAGATAAGTTATGGCGCTCACCTTCTGTCCAATAAGGTGCAATAAGCTCGGCAATGAGCCTTTGCGGATCTCTGTCCTCAGCACGAAGTAATTTTTCGACTTCCTTTGGATCCGCTCTGTGCTGCAAAATAACAATGGGATCTAAAGCTTCACCCGCTTCCCATCCATTTTCAGGATCTATGAATTTAGACCAGTTATGTGTTTTCGGATGCACTCCCAGTGGAATTTTCAGCAAATTTCCATAAGGTACACTTTTCTTTAACTCTGCCTGCTTTGGGAAAACTTCAACGTGTGACGCTCCCGTCTTCGGTATTCCTGTTGAATCTCGAATGAATTCTGCAACTTGTTTTGCTCGTTGCGCTTTCATTGGTGTCGATAGAAATATTATGATGTGATAACCTTTACCTCCAGAATATTCCACAGCATATGGGATATCTTTAAGTTGCTGAATTATTTGCTCCGCATATTTACGAGCCTCTTCTTTGGTTTTGCTATCTATATCCCAGGCAATAAAATTGACGTTATTTTCAGCATTCAGTTGATATGCTCCCAAAGTTATATTGCCGTCCAAATGCTGCTGCAAAATCTGCTCTGTTAGCGGTTGCTTAACTGGTGCATATGTTATTTCTCCTGCAACTGTTCGTGCTTGTGCATAATATGGATTCGTGCCAAATATTTCCAACAATAGCTGTGGAATAGATTTTATTTCGGGCGCATAGGTTCTTTCTAAGGAGATCTCGTGATTATTTTTCATCATTTCCTTATAAATTTAATTCGATTAAGCTTCCATATGTTTGACCAACTTTGCAAGATGTGGCAAAAGGCAAATTAAACAGATCTTCCACTTCCATTATTTTGGATATTTCTCTTGCTGCAAATTTCACTTTGTCGGTTTCTATTTCCATCAAAAATTCATCATGAATAATATTCACAATTCTCCCTACAGAATTTTCTCTGAGCCATTTGGAAACTCGTA
>CAZIXP010000335.1:1146-1580 GCA_964543245.1 uncultured Starkeya sp. | reverse complement strand
TCCACAGGAGAGACCACCATGAAGAAGATCGTCCTCACCGCCCTCGTCCTCAGCACCCTCGGCGGTGTCGTCGTCGCCAACGCCGCCGACGGCCGCGACGCCAGCCTCTATGGCAAGCCCGCCGTGACCGCCTCCATCACCGAAGGCCGCAACGCCGCGTCGCTGTCGACCGCGCCGGTCTCCGACGCCTTCATCGCGGCCCAGGTCGAACAGAACGCCCGCTCCAGCCGCTGAGCCGACGCCGCTTCCACCCGATCCCCCCATCCCGGCGCCCCATGAGAGAGCCGCCGACATCTCAGGAGAGACTTCCATGAACAAGATCGTCCTCGCCACCCTCGCCGCCCTCACCTTCGGCTCGGTTGCCGCCCATGCCGCCGATGGCCGCGACGCCAGCCTCTATGGCAAGCCCGCCGTGACCGCCTCCATCACCGAAG
>CAZIXP010000335.1:0-1046 GCA_964543245.1 uncultured Starkeya sp. | reverse complement strand
CCGCGTCGCTGTCGACCGCGCCGGTCTCCGACGCCTTCATCGCGGCCCAGGTCGAGCAGAACGCCCGCTCCAGCCGCTGAGCCGGGCACCGATGCCCGCTCGTCACGGCGCCGGCGGCGCCCTTCCCGCCGCCGGCCGCCCGCAGCAGATCGCGCCATCAACCCGCACGCGCCATCAACCCGCAGGAGATCGCGCCATGAACCGGCTGCTTCTCGTCGCCGTCGCGCTGGCGGCTTTCGGCATCCTCTGCGCCAATGCCCGCGACAGCTCCGCCGCACGGTCAGCCGCGCATCCGGTGGCGGCAGGGGCGGTGGCCGCACAGACGGCGCCGGCCGTCACGCCCCCGCCGGCCCCCCGGCCATGAGGCGGCGCTCGCCGGCATTCCCGCCCTCGCCCGGCCGAGCCTCATCCCCCGCTCCCGCCGGCGGCGCGGCGAGGCGGCGCAGCGCTGCTTCCGCCGCCGCCAGATCGCCGAAACCCAGCTGGTAGCGCGGGGTCGCCTCCAGCAGGTCGAAGAAGGCGTCGAGTTCCGCCGGCCCGGTGGTCTCGGCGATGTCGAACCCCGCCTCCACCAGCCCCAGCAGCATCTGCGACGGCGGAAGCTGGCGCAGCTCCACCGCGCTGCCGGCGCGGTAGCGCGGCAGAATCAGCCCGCGCAGCCGGTTCTGCGGGCCGAAGGCGGGCAGATGCGCCGCCGCCGGCACCGCGAGGTAGCGCGCCGTGCGGCCCGTCGCCGGCACCTCGGGCAGCCCCGACAGGTCGGGATAGAGCCCGGCCAGCGGCGCAAGGCTCCCCGACTTCAGCCCGATCGCGCCGGGCAGCGGCAGCAGCCGGGCCTCGCCCGCGGGCGTGAAGCCCAGCGCCACCGTCTCGTCGGTGCCGAAACCCCAGCCATGCCCGGCCAGCCACGCCGCCAGCGTGCTCTTGCCGGCGCCGGAGACCCCGGCCAGCACCAGCACCCCCTCCCCCGCGCCGAGCGCGGCGGCGTGGAACATGAGCGTCGGCGGCGGGGAGCGATAGACCTCGGCCATCAGCCAGAGCACCAG
>CAZIXP010000334.1:0-1583 GCA_964543245.1 uncultured Starkeya sp. | reverse complement strand
TATATCTCCCCATTTGGTCTCTGCGGTAATTTTAATGCTCTCCCACGTTTGCGAAAACCATTCTTTTATCGGACCAGTGATATTCTCGGAGATCCAAGCACCCATTGCTGTCCACGCATTCAGGATACCTTGCTTTAATCCCTCTATGAGATCTCCACCCAATTCTGCCATAACAGTAGACGGTGACGTGATCCCAAACGCTTTCTTAAAACCGTCAACAAATGGATCTATTATGTGCTCCTTAATCCAAGTTCCGATATCCTTGATTGCATTAATAATGCCGTTTAAGACTCCCTCCCATATATTACCGCCTGCTTCTTCAATGTAAGCGTTGAAATAAGTTTTTGTGCTTTCCCAGCCTTCTTTTAACGCTTCCCAAGCTCTTGTTACTAAACTTACTATAAGTGCAGTTGCACCACCAATTGCAGCACCGAGCAATTCAAATACTCTTGAGACTATGCCACTCCAATCTATGCTCTCCAAAAATGCTCCAATGCTGTCCCATATATTAGTACCTAATTTTCCCCAATCTAATCCTTCAATGAATCCAATAACCAAATCAAGCAATCCATTTATGGCTACACTTAGATTTTCTCCTGCCCCAGCTATTATTCCGATCCAATCAATATTATTAATGCTATCAGCGAAGCCTGTGCCCAAACTGCTCCAATCAAAACCCTTCATGAAACCAGATGAAAAATCAAGGACACCTATTATACCATCTGAGATCTTCTTTCCAATTTCACCCCACGGCACACCTGCTATGCCTTCACTAAATTTCTGTCCGATACTAAGTCCTAATTCATACCAATTACCTTCTTCAAATATAGCTTTTATCTTATCCGCAATACTTAATGCTTCATCTCCAATTTTTACCCATTCTTGACTCGCTCCACCTCCACCACCACCTTGATTTTCAGTTGTATCGAGAACATTTATTTTGTCGAACCCAGCTAAAGCACCTTTTGCCTTGTCAGCAGCACCTCCTGCAGCTTCTGCTCCTGCTTCTACAGTTTTCCAATATCCTTCTTGACCTGTTAATGAAGCTATTACCTGTGCAATTAAGTTCAACAACCGTATAACTGCATTAGTAACCGTTGTGATCCACGGCATTGCTGCCAGGATCAGTGGACGAAATGCATCCGTTATAGCATTTTTCAGTTCTGCAAAAGTCTGCTTAAGTTCTTCAAGTTTTCTTGCTTGTTGGAGGACATCTTCGCCTGCTCTTGCAGCTGCTTTACCTGCTGAAGAAATTAGACGGATTAAACCAGCAATTGCAGCAACAGCTGCTACAATGAGAACAATAATTCCGATTGTAAGTGCTTTTCCAATTCCTGCCAGGACTTTTCCGACACTCTTTCCGACACTCTTTCCGAAACCCAAAAATGCTTTTCCAGCCCCCTTGAGAGAATTTCCGATCTTTGCGATGCCCTCATTAACACCCGCTGTGTCTATTCGAGTGTCAAATCTTATTGTTCCGTCGTAACCTAATTTCATTAATGCACTTCCATCGCTTCAAGAAATAGACGTTCAGCTTCTTTCTCTTCCAGAGTGCGATCATCGTAATCTGGAATATCAAATAC
>CAZIXP010000333.1:0-1584 GCA_964543245.1 uncultured Starkeya sp. | reverse complement strand
GCTGGGGCAGCGTCGACAGGGTGGCGACCAGGCCCTCCGCCCCGAGCGCGGTGATCCAGGCGAGCTCGGAAGCGATCTCCGCGCGGCTGTGGTAGCCGGGCCGGTGAACCCGGAACACCACCTCCCGCCCGTCGGCCGGGTCCTGCGCCAGGAAGGTGGCGTTCTCGGAGATGGTGAGCAGGCGGAGCCCGGTACCTTCGCCGAGCCCCCAACGCGGCAGGGCGGCGGCGAGGCCGGCGCCGAGCCGGGCGAGAAAGGCCTCGTCATACATCGGCCCGGCCGCCGCGGCCGTCACCCCCGCCTTTTCGGCCTCATCATCCACCTCACCGCACCGATCGGTCGCCATGGTTCAGGCTCCGTTGCCGGGCACGGGGGCGTGGCGGGCGAGGAAGCCGAGCAGCGCCGGTGCGTAGAGATGGGGCTCCTCATAGAAGGGCATGTGGCTGGAATTGGGGAACACCACCAGCTCGGAACCGGGGATGTTCTCCCGCATCCGGCGGGCGCAGGCCGGGGTCAGCTCGTCGTGCCGGCCGACGGTGATGAAGGTCGGCACGGTGATGTTGTGGAGGTCCGGCACACGGTTCCAGTCCTTCAGATTCCCGATGTAGAGGAACTCGTTAGGTCCCTGCATCGCCATGTAGGGCGCCATGTTCCAGTCGTTCAGCGAGGCGAGGATGGGCGCGGGCCATTGCGCCAGCCGGCAGACATGGCGGTAGTTCAGCAGGGTGACGGCGGCGAGATATTCGGGGTGGTCGTAGGTGCCGGCGGCCTCATGGGCCAGCATCATCGCCACCGTCTCCGGCCCCAGCGCGGAACGCAGCCGCTCCAGCTCCTGCGCGAGGTGGGGCATGTCGGCGACCGTGTCCTCGAGAATCAGCGTTTTCAAGGCTTCCGGGTGGGTCAGCGCGTAGTCGATGGCGAGCCAGCCGCCCCAGCTATGACCCAGCAGGTGTACCTTGCCGAGGCCCAGAGCCTGCCGCACCGCCTCGGTTTCCGCGACATAGCGGCCGATATCCCACAGCGCCGGGTCGCTCGGCCGGTCGGAGGCGCCGCAGCCGAGCTGGTCGAAGGTCACCACCCGGTAGCCGCGGTCGGCGAGGAAGATGTGGGCGTCGCGCAGATAGTCGCAGGGCAGCCCCGGCCCGCCATTCAGCAGAAAAACCACCTCGTCGCCATGGCCATAGGAATAGGTGACGATGCGAAAACCCTGAATATCGAGCTCGATTCGATCATCCGCAGGCCGCTGCTGCCACATGGTGCTCTCCTGTCCTTCACCCGGCCGGCGGATCAGGCGCCGGACGGCTCGATTCATCTTGACGCTAGGCGACCGTGACCTCGACCTGCCCCCGCTCCAGCGCACGGCCGAGGGCGCCGTCGGGCGCGCGGTCGGTGACGAGGCGCCGGATATCCGGGATGCGGGCCCAGATCGCGAGCGCGGGCACGTCGAACTTGGCGTGATCGGCGACGATGAGGGTTTCCGCGGCGCGGTTCATCATCGCCTTGTAGACCCAGGCCGCCGGCGCCTCGGCGTCGGCCAGCCCTTCCGGGGTGAGGCCGGAGACCCCGAGAATGGCCCGGTTGACG
>CAZIXP010000332.1:0-1599 GCA_964543245.1 uncultured Starkeya sp. | reverse complement strand
CAAGTGACTGGCGGGGCTACTGCGCCGGTATAACAACCGGCTAACGGGGCGTGGTGAGTCTTGTGCACGGCTAATTGCGGGGCCGCCGAAGTGCGACAAGAGCCAGCGCCACCAAGGGCTTAGTGGTGAGATAGCCGTCCCACCAGCCGCGCTCCGTATTGTCAACTGAAAGCACCGAGATTGTCAACCAGTGGCGGAAGAGAGACGCTAGGGTTCGTGAGCGGACTAATGGCAGGCGACTGTCAGAGCGTGAAGTGACACGCCCCCGCTGTCTGGCTGTGACGCCAGTGAAATAAGGCGGGAATCTCCCCGAGAAGAGGAGCGAAGTGCCACCGGCTTATGGTGAAGTCGCGCCGACGGGCCGGGAAACCTGGCAGGAGAAACACCTGTAAGGCAAGAGGGCTGGAATGGTCCGCGTCCACGGGAGCATGGCCCGTGGCTGGTGGAATCTTTACTACGAAGTATCAAGAAAACCACGACTTTCCTACACAGCGTTCCATGAGCAGAAGCTATAAGAAGCCATACGTGACTGACTCGCGGCATGGGCGGTGGAAGGACAAACGGTTCGCACAGAAGGCTGCGAGGAACGCAGACATCGATGGCGGCAACCACTACCGGAAGGTCTACCAGAGCTACGACATCTGCGACTACGTGTGGTACTCGCCTGAGTACCCTGAAGCTGGACGCAAGTAACCCATAGCTTTCCTATGACCATATGACGCAATAGATATGGTCATGCAATCCTGCATTTCAACTGCAAATCTACATCCTTTACTACCGCCCGCTGCTATTCAACGATACCGCCGGTTCCTTCAATAAGGGAGGGTCATGTTCGGACACGTCGTACTACCGACACCGGGAACCGACGAGGCAACCACGCTCTGCAAACAGATAGACGAGGGCACATCGGGCGATACGATGCGCCTCGCAACCGACCGGGGGGTGACGTACCGGGGGCTGTTGAACTGGCGGGCGAAATGCCGCCGCTTCGCTGCCCCTGAAAACGCCGCCCCCCGCGACTTTTCGTTACACGAGCATTTCGAGGCTGTCCGCAAGATGGACAGCATAATCGAGCCGCACTTCCGGACGCAATCCGAGCTCTCAATCCGCATCGACACGAAGCTGCCCATCGCAATCGTTCACACCGCGGACTGGCACATGGGCGAGGTGGGATGCGACTACGACAGCCTGGAGCAGGACATTCAGACGGAATGCACCGAGCCGGGCCTGTACACGGTCCTGGGAGGTGACGCGTACTCGAATATCATCCAGCCCAGCAAGATCGGCAGCGCCCACAACCAGACGGCGATCAGCGTCCAGAAGGCCATGTACGTGCTGGCCGTGAAACAGTTGCAGGACTCCGGGCATCTGCTGTTTGCAGGAACGGGGAACCATCCCTACTGGACGGCGCTGGCCACTGGCGAGGATTGGGACCTAGAGCTTGCCCGTAGGCTCAGAATCGTCTACACGAAGCACGGCGCCATGGTCAACATCGTCTGCGGGGAGATATGCTACCCGGAGTTCTGGGAGCACAAGGGCAAGTACGGGAGTTCGTTCAACCAGACGCACGGGCCGAAGCAAAATCAAATCCATTTTTAT
>CAZIXP010000331.1:0-1616 GCA_964543245.1 uncultured Starkeya sp. | reverse complement strand
GCGGGGCAAAGCGGGGGTCGGATGCGCGATTTAGTTTCGACAGGGGCGCAGCGGGCGGGGATGATGGTGGGCATGAACCCCACCCTCTGCGCCACACTCCCCAGCGGCGAGCGCATCAAGATCGGCGAGGTCGTCGAAGGCCGGATCGCCAACACTGCGCCCGTTTCGTTTCCTCCCCCGCTTCGCGATCTCGCGCCAGCCTCGGTGACGATGCAGTTCACGGCGGAACGGACCTTCATCGCGTCGAAACTGACCGTGCTTCTGCTCGGCATCGGCCGGTCCAAGCGGTCGCGCGAGAACAGCCGGCGCAGGCGCAACATCGGCCGTGCGGCTCGACGCGCGAGGAACGCAGAGCGGGCCAAGGCATGAACCCCACCGCCCCGAAGTCGGTCACCATCGAAATCAACACCGGCGCGCTCGCGAGCGGCCACGATGCCGCGTCTCAAGAGGTCGCCCGGGTGTTCCACCTGCTGGCCATGTCCGTGTTCGGGGAAGCCTGCACCCTCGGCCACGTCGACGACCGCCAGCTGCCCGCGGCCTGCAGCGAGGTGGCGTGCAGGGCCGCGCACGTATGGCGCCAGCGAGACCCCGCGTGGGCCGCAGAAGAGAACGAGCGCGAGCGGCTCAGGCGGGCCGCTCGGTACCCGAACGGGGCTGAAGGTTGCGGCGTGCCGGGCTGCGTCGAAGTCGGCCCGCACCTCCACTGATCACCCGACAAGGCCGCACCATGAACCCCACCGCCAAAACTGAAGACGAGCCATCTGCCGGCAATGGCTGGACGGCATCACCGATGACGCAATCGCTCGATGCCAGCGCCGCAGGCCGGACGCTGGCCAAGGTGAGCGAATGCGACAGATCGCGGCTCGCGGCCGCAGGGTGGCGATTTGGCATCCACGGCGCGTCGCCGTCTTTCAGCAAAGGGAACCTGCGTCTGTGGCGCACGGCCCTCGCCGAGTGGTGGTATCTGGGCCCGGCGAATTCAGAGAACGAGTGGGGCGACGGCGGCAGCATCGACGAAGCGATTGAGTCATCGCTGAGATACCTGGACGAGCAGGCCGCTGCCGTCCGCGCGTGTCTCACCATCCCGACCGCCACGAAGGAAACGCCATGAGACGCCCCGACGAGCTCGCGCTCTTTGCCGTGCTGCGCCCTCTGGCCGGCGCGCTGCCCGCCATGGTCGAGGCTGAACGGATCGGCATTCACCCGCTTCGCGCGCAGCGGATTCTGGAGAAGTGGGAGGACCGCGGGTGGGGATGATGGTGGGCATGGACGCGCCAGAACCGTTGACCATGGGCCAGTGGATTCAAATCGACTTCGCCATCTTCGACCCCGCCAAACGCTCCAGGCGGTCACGAGAGAACTCTAGGATGCGCCGCGACTTCGGGCGAATGAAGCGCCGCATCGTCGGCGTTGGCTGCATTCGGATCGAAGGGCAGATCATGCCAGGCGTCATCGAGACACCGGGCAACGCGCAGGTCGAGTACCCCGGCCAGCCGATGGGGTTCATCTACGTGCCGGAGGGCGAGACGTGAGCGGCGCGCCCCGATGGGTCCATTGGTTCCACCGCGACGTGTGCCCCGACGACGACGCCTACCACGCGTTGACGGACGCGACCG
>CAZIXP010000330.1:0-1629 GCA_964543245.1 uncultured Starkeya sp. | reverse complement strand
CGGGCCCGTCATCGTCGATGACGACCTCGAAGAAGGCCCGCTCGCCCAGCCCCGCCGGCGGCAGCGTCACCTGCACCTCGACCAGCGAGCGGGCCCATTTGCAGCCATTGTCGATGAGATTGCCGAGCACCTCCTCGAGGTCCTGCCGCTCGCCGCGGAAGCGGACGGCCTCCGCGATCTCGGTCTCGACCGCGATGCCGCGGCCGCGGTGAATCTTGGCGAGGGTGCGGGCCAGCGCCTCCACCACCGGGGCGACCTCCTCCACCGTCGCGACGACCTGAACCCGGGCCGCCATGCGGGCGCGGTCGAGATGGTGGGCCACCTGCGCCGCCATGATCCCAGCCTGCTCCTCGACCTTGGCGGCGAGGGGATCGACCCCGACGCTCTTGGTCGCCTCGTTGCGGAGCACGGCGATCGGCGTCTTCAGCGCGTGGGCGAGGTTGCCGACATGCATGCGGGCGCGCTCGACGATCTCGCGGTTGCTGTCGATCAGCGCGTTGACCTCGCCCACCAGCGGCGCGATCTCGACGGGAAAGCTGCCGTCGAGCTTCTCCGCGGTGCCGGCCCGCACCGCGGCGAGGCCGGCGCGCATCCGCTTCAGCGGCCGCAGGCCGAACCGCACCTGGAACAGAAGGGTGAGGAGGAAGGCCGCCGCCAGCACGGCGAAGGTGATGACGAGCGCGGTGTCGAAGGCGGCGGCCTCCTCCTGGATTTCCGCCGAATCCGCCGCCACGGCAACGACATAGCGGCCATCCTCGCCGAGATCGACCAGCCGTTCGATCATGCGCAGATGCTGGCCGGCCGGCCCCTCGGCATAGCCCTCCCGCAGCCCGCTGACATCCGCCGGCAGGCCCTGGTCCAGCAGCAGCGGCAGGTTGCCTTCGGGCAGCGAGCGGGCGGTCTTGTACTGCCGGGCCGGCCCATCGATGCGGGTGATCTGCCAGTACCAGCCCGAGAGCGGGAAATCGAACACCGGGTCGCCCAGCGTGGTCGGTTCCGGCATGGTGCGGGCGGGAGCATTGGCGACATCGGCGACGATGGTCTTGAGGTAGACGTCCAGCCGGCGGTCGAAAGCGCGCTCCACCGCCTCGCGGTAGATCGAGGCCAGCGCCAGCGCCACCACGAGCAGCACCGCCACCATCACCACGGTGGCGGAGACGAACAGGCGTACCGCGAGCGAGCCGGGGCGCATCCGGGGTCAGCGCGCGCCGTCCGGCACCGCCAGGAGATAGCCGAGGCCGCGCACGGTCTGGATCACGTCGATGCCCAGCTTCTTGCGCAGCCGGCCGACAAACACCTCGATGGTGTTGGAGTCGCGGTCGAAATCCTGGTCGTACAGGTGCTCGACCAGCTCGGTGCGGGAGACCACCCGGCCGGCATGGTGCATGAGATAGGCCAGCAGCCGGTATTCGTGCGAGGTGAGCTTCACCGGCCGGCCGTCGACGCTCACCCGGCCCGAGCGGGTGTCGAGCGCCACCGGCCCGCAGGAAAGCTCGCTCGCGGCATGGCCGGTGGCCCGCCGCAGCAGCGCCCGCACCCGCGCCAGCACCTCCTCCATGTGGAAGGGCTTGGCGACATAGTCGTCGGCGCCGGCGTCGAAGCCCTGCACCTTGTCGCTCCAGCGGTCGC
>CAZIXP010000329.1:0-1636 GCA_964543245.1 uncultured Starkeya sp. | reverse complement strand
GTGGCGAGCTGCTGGAAGCTGTTGAAGGCGCCCGGACTCAAGCGAACCTCGTGGCCCACAAGGACACAGGGGCAGATACACGAAGCGTATGTGAATCTCCGCCCGTCTGCCATCTTCGAGTATTGCGGGCCATCGCACGAGGACATTGAACTGGCTGAGACAATGACGGGAAAGAAGCACACATGACCGGCCCTAAGCCGATACCGACCGAAATCAAGCGCAAGACCGGCAATCCCGGCCACCGCAAGCTCAACGACCGCGAGCCGATAGCGCCGAACGGCGTCATCGCGTGCCCGCAATATCTGACCGGCACCGCACGTTCTGAGTGGTTCCGGCTGCGGCCTATCCTCGACGCGATGGGCACGTTGAAGCCGGTCGACCGAAACATCTTGGCGGCCTACTGCCAGGCGTACGGCAGATACGTCGAGGCCGAGAAGGTGCTGAAAGAGAAAGGCCCGTTGTACCGCACAAAGTCGGACAACGTGATAACAAGCCCGATGCTGTGGGTGTCGAATAAGGCGGTCGAGCAGATGTTGAAGTTGGGTGCTGAATTGGGCATCGGCGCGGCCACCCGTTCAAGGGTACAGGTGGAGAAAGAGCCGTCACTTGACGACCAGCTTGAAGGAATCCTGCGAGGGCGTGATTGACACACGAAAGGCTGATAGAGCGGTCAAGTTCATCAAGAGTCTGCCCCACGTCAAGGGCAGGTGGGCAGGCAAGCGGTTTGGCCTGCTGGACTGGCAGGAGTCAATCACCCGTGACGTATTCGGCACGCTAAGGCCGGACGGACGTAGGCAGTACCGCACCGTCTACATCGAGGTTCCGAAGAAGAACGGCAAGACCGAACTCGGCGGCGCGTACTCGAACTACATGCTCTTTGCCGACGGCGAGATCGGCGCGGAAGTCTATTACGCAGCGGTAGACCGCGACCAGGCGGCGCTCTGCTACAACGTCTCGGCGCAGATGGTGGAATGGTCGCCAGCGCTATCAAGACGGGCGAAGGTCATCCGCTCAACGAAGCGCATTTGGGTGCCTGAGACCGGCTCGTTCTCGCGTGTGCTCAGTGCGGACGTGCCTAACAAGCACGGAATCAACCTGTCGTGTGGCATCATCGACGAGCTGCACGCGCACCCTTCACGAGACCTGTACGACATTCTCTCACAGGAAGGCGGCGCTGGTGTCGCGCGAGAACAACCGCTCTGGTTCATCATCACGACCGCAGGATATGACCGGAATAGTATCTGCTGGGAGCTGCACGAGCACGCCAGGCAGGTAATCAACGGGACGGTCGAAGACCCGTCATTCTACGGGGTCATCTACGGCGTTCCCGAAGATGCTGATTGGGAAGACGAAAACGAGTGGGTCAAGGCCAATCCTTCAATCGGCAGAATCTTCACCCTTGACGACCTCAGAGAAGACTATCTCAGGGCGAAGGGGAACCCGCGAAAAGAGAACCTCTTCCGGCGGCTCCGGCTGAATCAGTGGACCGCATCGGAGACGCGCTGGTTGGATGTCAAAGTTTGGGATGAGTGCAAGGCACTGCTCGGGCTGGAAGGCAGAGACTGCTACGGCGGCCTGGACCTTTCTTCGACCACCGACCTGACCGCCTTCTCGATGTGCTTCCCGGATGGCGACG
>CAZIXP010000328.1:0-1740 GCA_964543245.1 uncultured Starkeya sp. | reverse complement strand
CCGCGGGCGGCGCCATCCGGTTCGACAGCAGCCAGAAGAACAGGTGCTTGTCGCCAAGAAAGCGGTAGCGCGAGAACGCATAGGCCGCCGGCAGCGCGATTGTGAGCGAGATCACCGTGTTCAGCACGACATAGCCGATGGAGTAGAGATAGCCGTTGTACCACTGCGGCTGGCTCAGGATGGTGTGGTAATTCTGGAAGGTTATCTCCTGCGGCCACAGATGCATCGAGCCGACGATCTCGGTGTTGGTCTTGAGGCTGAGGTTGATCAGCCAGTAGATCGGCAGGATCAATTGCGCGAAATAGAAGCCGAGCACGACGCGCCGGGTGATCATCCGCGGCCTCCCTTGTTCTGGCCGGTGACCATGACGGTGTAGAACACCCAGCAGACCGCGAGCACGATCAGCGTATAGACGATCGACATCGCCCCCGCCTTGCCGAGGTCGAACTGGCCGAGCGCGATCTTGACGAGGTCGATGGACAGGAAGGTGGTGGCGTTGCCCGGCCCGCCGCCGGTCACCACGAAGGGCTCGGTGTAGATCATGAAGCTGTCCATGAAGCGCAGCAGCACGCCGATCAGCAGGACATGGCTGAGCTTGGGCAGCTCGATCCGGGCGAACACCGCCCAGCGCGAGGCGCCGTCGATCCGGGCCGCCTGGTAATAGGCGTCGGGGATCGATTTGAGGCCGGCGAAGCAGAGCAGCGCGATCAGCCCGGTCCAGTGCCACATGTCCATGACCACCAGCACGGTCCACGCCGCCAGCGTGTCGTTGGTGTAGTTGAACGGAATGCCGATCGCGTTCAGCGTCCAGCCGAACAGCCCGATGTCGCTGCGCGCATAGAGCTGCCACATCGTGCCCACCACGTTCCACGGGATCAGCAGCGGCATGGCGATGAAGACGAGGCTCAGCGCGAGCGGAATGCCGCGGCGCGGCATGCACATCGCCACCATGATGCCGAGCGGCACCTCGATGGCGAGGATGATCGCGGAGAACATGGCGCTGCGGCCGAGGCTGGCGAAGAAGCGCCCGCCCAGTTCGCTCGAGGGATCGAGCAGCTCCTGGAACCAGCCGAGGCCGTTCCAGAAGAACTGGTTGTTGCCGAAGGTGTCCTGCACCGAATAGTTCACCACCGTCATCAGCGGGATGACGGCGTTGAACAGCACGATCAGGAAGGCCGGCAGGATCAGGAACCAGGCCGCGTTGTTGATGGGCTTTTCCATCTCAGGCCGCTCCTTCCAGCCGCCGGCTGTCGGCATAGACGTGGATCTGGCGGGTATCGAGCGCCAGCAGGGCGCGGTCGCCCTCCACCGGCACGTCCCGCGGCGCCACGACCGAGAGGCTCGCCTGACCCAGCCGCACCCGGGCGAAGCGGATGCGCCCGACATCGTCGATGCGCTCCACCCGCACCGGCAGGCCGCCGGCGGCGGAGAGGCGGGCATATTCCGGGCGGATGCCGATCTCGATCCGCCGCCCCGGCTGGGCGGGGTAGGCCCGCGCCAGCGCCACCGCCACCCCGCCGACCTCGGCGATGCGGCCCTCGACGCGGGCCGGCAGCACGTTCATGCCGGGCGAACCGATGAAATGGCCGACAAAAGTATGCTCCGGCCGGTCGAACAGCTCGTTCGGCCGCCCGGTCTGCACGATCGCGCCGTCATGCATCACCACCACCGTGTCGGCGAAGGTCAGCGCCTCGGTCTGGTCGTGGGTGACGTAGATCATGGTGAGGTCGAGCGCGCGGT
>CAZIXP010000327.1:0-1755 GCA_964543245.1 uncultured Starkeya sp. | reverse complement strand
ATCGAGCGGCAGAAGGAGATGAACACCCTTGCAGGGAATCCCGATGCCGGACAGGTCCACTACGGCGGGGCATACCACATGTGGATAGGCAGCCGGCGGATAGACTTCCTCTTCGGCGACCAGCTCGCAGGAAGAATCAGCCTGAATGAAAGGGGCCTCCTGAAGCTGGAACTCGGTGAGTACCGGGAGCTGTCCGCAGACGCCCGCTTCGAGAACCACCGGGAGCAGAGCTGGGCTGCACGTAGCCTTTTCTCCATCCCCGAGAGCGTCTCCCCGATGGACCACCTTTCCGACATCCGGGAAGACATCCTTTCGCGCCTTCTTGACGAGGGACAGGGGCCCAGTCGGGAACTGGACACGAGGTATCTCACTGATGAGGAACGCCTGGAGCGCACTCCGGTAAGCAACATCGACCACCTTGAGAGGCTCGGCGAGAAGGAGCCGCAGGGGATCCCCGCCGAGGTGAAGCCCTCCCCTTCCGACAGCCCTGTCACGGACAGGAGGCAGCCGGTGAACACCGTCTACAGCATCGGATACGGGGTCCGTACCCAGGAGGGATTCATCAACACCCTGCAGATGCTCGGGGTGGACACCGTCATCGACATAAGGAGCATCCCGGACAGCAGGTACGCGCCCCAGTTCAACGAAGACGTCATCTATGATGCCCTCAGCGAAAAGGGCATCGGGTATTTCTCTGGAGGCGGGCGCCTTGGAGGCCGCCCGTCGGATATCTCGCTCTATGACCAGACGGGAAGGGTCGACTGGGAAGCGTTCCGCTCCAGCCCAGCGTACCGGGAAGGCATAGTGTCCATCGAGCGTCTTGCTGGTGAAGGGCACGTCGTCGCCGTGGTCTGCTCGGAGGGTGATCCGCTCCTCTGCCACCGCTTCGGGACCGTCACCCGCGACCTCTCAGCCGACGGGATGGATGTACGCCATGTCCTTTCGAACGGCGAGGTGGTCTCGCAGGAGCTGATGGAGGACCGCCTACTCGAGAAGTACAAACAGAAGAATGCCGTCTCTACCGTCCTGACCGGATCCTACCGGGAGCAGGTCGAAGAGGCTTACAGGCAGATGAACCGCGAACGGGGATACAGGCCCAAGCCCCGCCACGGAACAAAGTTACGATTCATGGGCTTCAAACACTAAACGCACTGAAATATGTTTTTGGGACTGGCCGTTTTCATCATATTGGCGCTCGTGCTGAGCGTCATCGTCATCCGAGCCGTCAAGGCCATGCTCCGCCTTCTCACCGGAGGGAAGAAAGACCCGCAGGAGAAAGAAGCCGTGGAGAACCGGAACGCCAAGAAGCGGGAATCCGAGACGGAGTCCAAGGAGAAGTCCGAGAAGGAGTCCGCCGAAGAGGTCAAGTCTGAATCCGAACAGCTTGAGAAGGCTCCCGAGGCGGAGCCCGACCCTGCCGGGGAGGTCATCCGCAACCGTTACGCCGATGCCCATCTCACTGGCATCACCGAGGCCTTCGCCTCCCAGGAGCAGATGATGGAGATCGACCCGAAGACCGTCGCCGACCTGTGTGTCGGCGGCAGCGGCATCACTTATCTCGAATTCAACAACCGCGAGCTGGCCGGAGAGGACTACTACGGCTTCAACCTCATCGTGGAGAAGGACACCCGCATGGTCCTCACCTATAACGGGCAGGCCGTGGCGTCCATCACGGCCGTCGAGACCAAGACCACTGCCATCATCAACGGCCAGGAGGTCGAAGGCACGATGCAGGGGCTCCGGATCAACACCTTC
>CAZIXP010000326.1:0-1772 GCA_964543245.1 uncultured Starkeya sp. | reverse complement strand
GCTGCCGACGCGGATCGAGAGGTTCACGGTCAACCGCTCGCCCCACGTGGATAAGAAGTCTCGTGAACAGTTCGAGATGCGCACTCACAAGCGCCTCCTCGACATAGTCGACCCGACGCCCCAGACGGTGGACGCGCTGATGAAGCTCGACCTCGCCGCCGGCGTCGACGTCGAGATCAAGCTCTGAGTTGAAGGCGAGGGGACACGGCCATGCGGTCAGGCGTCATCGCCCAGAAGGTCGGAATGACCCGCATCTTCAATGATGCAGGTGAGCACATTCCGGTCACTGTGCTGAAAGTCGATAATTGCCAGGTGGTTGCCCACCGTACGCTGGACAAGAACGGCTATGTCGCCGTTCAGCTCGGCGTCGGTCAGGCGAAGCCTCAGAACACCACGCGCGCCATGCGCGGCCATTTCGCGGTCGCTCAGGTGGAGCCCAAGCGGAAGCTCGCCGAGTTCCGCGTCGAGGAAGACGGCCTGATCCCCGTCGGCGCCGAGCTGACGGTCGATCATTTCGTCGTCGGCCAGTTCGTCGACGTGACCGGCACCTCGACCGGCAAGGGCTTCGCCGGTGGCATGAAGCGGCACAATTTCGGTGGTCTGCGTGCCACCCACGGCGTGTCGATTTCCCACCGTTCGATCGGTTCTACCGGTGGTCGTCAGGACCCCGGCAAGACCTTCAAGAACAAGAAGATGCCCGGTCACATGGGCGTCGAGACCGTGACCACCCAGAACCTCAAGGTCGTGCTGACGGATGTCGAGCGTGGCCTGATCGCGGTCGAGGGTGCGGTGCCCGGCCACAAGGGTGGCTGGATCATCGTTGCGGACGCGGTGAAGAAGAAGCTGCCTGCCGACGCGCCGAAGCCGGGCAAGTTCCGGATTCCGGGCGAGGCGAGCGAGGCCACCGAGTCCGACGCGGCTCCGGCTGAAGCCACTGCCGAGGAGGGCGTGTGATGGAACTCGCCGTCAAGACTCTCGAGGGGACCGACGCCGGTTCCGTCACCCTGTCGGACGAGATCTTCGGTCTCGAGCCGCGCCAGGACATTCTGCACCGCTGCGTGGTGTGGCAGCTGTCGCGCCGTCAGGCCGGCACGCACCAGACCCTGTCGCGCGCGGACGTCAACCGCACCAAGCGGAAGATGTACAAGCAGAAGGGCACCGGCGGCGCGCGTCACGGCGCGGCGTCCGCCCCGCAGTTCCGCGGCGGCGCGAAGGCGTTCGGCCCGGTTCAGCGCAGCCATGCGTCCGACCTTCCCAAGAAGGTCCGCGCGCTGGCGCTGAAGCACGCGCTGTCGAGCAAGGCGAAGGACCAGCAGATCATCGTCCTCGACGATGCCAAGCTGGCCGAGCCGAAGACGAAGCTGCTCAAGGAGCGGCTGGCCGGTCTCGGCCTGTCGAACGCGCTCGTCATCTCGGGTGCCGAGGTCGATCTCAACTTTGGGCTCGCCTCGCGCAACATCGGCCATTTCGACGTGCTGCCGGTCCAGGGCATCAACGTCTACGACATCCTTCGCCGTCAGACCCTCGTGCTGACCAAGGCGGCTGTCGATGCGCTGGAGGCGCGCTTCAAATGAGTCTCGATCCGCGCCACTACGACGTGATCGTGTCCCCGGTGATCACCGAGAAGGCCACGACCGCGTCCGAGCACAACCAGGTCGTCTTCAAGGTTGCTCTGACGGCTACCAAGCCGCAGATCAAGGAGGCGGTCGAGAAGCTCTTCGACGTCAAGGTGAAGAGCGTGAACACGCTGGTCCGCAAGGGGAAGACCAAGG
>CAZIXP010000325.1:693-1775 GCA_964543245.1 uncultured Starkeya sp. | reverse complement strand
CACCGCGGTCACACCGAGCGGCCCCCTGACGGGGGTCGCCCGGCTTTCGTCCTCAACTCCATCCCCACCAGCAGGAGCCTCCAGCCATGCCAGCGTTCGCCAGCCCCTCAGACAAGGTCATGCTCGCCGCGGGCTTCACCGAGACCCACGGCATCGCCCTCTTCACCAGCCCCGCCCACCCGCTCTACCTCGTCGACTGCAACGCCGACGGCGTCTCCGTCTACCGCTACTCCAGGGCAGCGGACGTCGGCGGCATCGTCGATCCGCTCTTCGCCGACGCCGAGCGCCGGGCCCTCCGCCTGCTCGGCCTGCTCGACAAGCTGGTCGTCTACGACGCCGACGCCGCCGCCGCCCGGCTCGAGCTCCTCCGCCAGGCGGACAGGCAGCTGGGCGACGCCACTCCCTGATCGGCATCTGATCGGCATCGACCTCAGCCCTGTACGGCAACTGTACGGGGCTTTCTCATGCGCTCGCGGCGCCGGACCGGACACCTCTCCGCCCCCGCCCGTCGCCGGCGGGTACCCCGCTCTCGGGGCCTTGTGCTGGGCCCACGGTGCTGCGACGTGGACGGTCGGTCGGCGGGCCCTGGTGCACGGGCTGTCACGCCGACCCGCAGCACCGAGAGCTTCTGCTGGCCGGCGATCCGGCGCCACGCACGTGGAGCACCCGGCCCCGGTCGCCCGCCCGGGCACGCCCTCCCCACCGGGCCTCCACGTGGGCACCACAGCCACCACGATCCACCACCTGCCACGCCGGGCGGCTGCGCCTGCGCCACTCGCCTGCGCCTCCACGGCGTCGCCCTCGCGGCCTCCACGGCCTCGCCAGACCCCTCCACGGCGGCTGCGGCAGCCCCGGCACCACGGCACCCCCCCCATGGGGTCCTGGCACAGCACCTGGCTCGGCGCCTCTGGGCGTCTCGGCGGATGCACCATGATTTTGGACCACCCTCATTTGCAAAAAAGTTTTGGCCCGGCGAGCGGGGTCCCCCTGAACATCGCTCGACGACCGGCGGGACACGATCGCGATCTCGACTGACGGCAACGACGAACCTCGGCCCCTCACCCACCCGCAGCGGCTTCCGC
>CAZIXP010000325.1:0-683 GCA_964543245.1 uncultured Starkeya sp. | reverse complement strand
CCCGTCAACGATCGGGGATGAGCACAACCAGCGCGAAGTCCGCCCCCACCCTTCGGATCATCAGCCGGTTCCCCGACCACTGGCCGGCGCGCGGGAGCGTCGCCCAGGCGAACATCGCGGTCAACCGCGGGCGCCTTCGGGCGAAGCTGATCGTGTTCAAGTCGCCGCAGGCCATGGCCGCGTTTTGGCGATCCCGGCTGATGGCCGGCAACGGCGGGGCCCTGGGCGCGAAGTGCCTGGGCGCCGTCAACGCGCTCACGAGGTCGCGGGAGAACGTGGTCAGCGGGACGCGCCACATCGACGTGGACGCCCGGTTCTTCTGCGTCATCGGTCTTGTCGAGGGCCATCTGACCATGCGGATCATCACCCACGAGTGCGTCCACGCCGCGTATGCGTTCGCCAAGCGCCGGAGCCGCTCATGGTGGGACGCCGCGGCCCGCGACTTCGACGAGGAGGCGATCGCCGACCCCACTGGCGAGCTCGCCCGGAACGTCGTCGCATTCTTGAACCGCCGCAAGCTGGTCACATGACCCGCAGACCCGAGCCGACATAGCATCTATGCGCCGCGTCTGCGTGTGTGGACCCGGCACCGGTTCTCATCCTTGAAGGAGCAGCACGATGGCAAAGAGAACGAAGTCGAAGGGCGGCAAGAAGCAGTCGAGGGCCAAGGACGTCGCGAAGTC
>CAZIXP010000324.1:0-1783 GCA_964543245.1 uncultured Starkeya sp. | reverse complement strand
TGTCGCGCTCGCCACCTGGTCGCTGGTGGTGGCCGGCGCGTTCGGCATGGTGGTGCGCGCCGGGGGCATGAGTCGGCATCTGCTCTGGGGCACGTTGGCATTCACGCTGCTGGCCGTGTTCTTTTTTTCGTTGGCCGTCACGGGTGGTTCAGATCCGCTGATTCCCCGGCGCCAGTTAGCCGTGCCAATCCGGCTCCTTGCCATGGCGTTTTTGGCAGCGGGCTGCGGCTGGATCTATCTCTGGTCGCGCGCACCCATCGTAATTGACTGGCGGCACGGCCGCCATCATGTGCGGGGGGTGCTATGAAAAACGAAGCCATCGACATCGACGACGCCGAATACACGTGGCCGCCGGGCGAGCTTCAGGGTGAAGTGCCGCCGCTGACCGGGCCGCAAATCGTTGCGATGCGGCTGGACAGCATCGAGGGGCGACTGGCCAACCTGGAGCGGGGGCGCGGCGACACCGGTCGTCAGCTCGTCGACATGGAAGAAAGCATCAAAGTCGCCATTGACGCGCTGACCTATCTGTCGGGCGCCGTCGAGCGGCTGCGGGTGCAACTGAGTAGTTTCGAGGGGGACAATCGATGAATCGCATTGCTGCGGCGACCCTGATCGCATTGATATTGGTGGCGGCGCTGGCCGTACCCGTACTGGCCCAGGATGGGTGTTCGCTCGTCGGCACGATACAAGGCGGCTCGATCCTGTTCTGCCCCGACGTGGCGCAGCCCACGCCCACGCCCACACCGGAGCCAACCGCCACGGTGACGGCGACGATGCTACCTGAGCAGCCAACAGCGACACCCACCAACACACCGGCACCCACGCCGACCGCCACGGCGACACCGACTGAGCACGTGCATCCTACGGCGACGGCGACACCGGCCGCAACCTCGACACCCATCCCCGGCCAGGCATGGCGTTGCCCAGACTCGGCACATGACAAAACACAGTGGCACCCGCACTACAATGCTGCGCTGAATTGTTGGTACGACCACGTACACGGAGCGAATCCAAGCGCGCTTGACTATCGATTTGGCGCGCCGTGGTCGTTCCTGAGCAAGTACCCCGGCTACGACGCCACGAAACCGGAATGGCAGATCGGAACCATCTCCTATCCCTGGCTCACGGACATGGAGCAGTCCATGAAGCACGGCGGGTACAAATGGCAGGCGTTCGACGTTGCGCCGCAGAACGCTGAGGTGCTACGTGTGCCGCGGGCTGGGGCGGTCTGGAACTGGGTCACTGGCAACGGGCCGTGGATTGACGTGCTCGCCTTCCGCTACCAGGAGCATTTCGGGAGTGCCTTCGCCGGCATGGACGACATGCCCGCCATGTTTGACAGTCACACGCGCTTCCACTCGTTTTGGGCGGAGTTCTTCACCGCGGACGGCGGCACGATTCGCGGGGGCGGTTGGTGGGACACCGGGCGTTTCTGGGAGTACAGCACACAGATCATCCCGATGCCCGACATTGACCCCAACCCGGTCAACCCGCGGCAGACCGGCAGCGACGGTCATTTTAGCGACCCCTATCGCGGCGATGACAACCTCTGCGACAACTACAACGGGCAGCGCATCACGGCACTATGGACGAGTCGCCCGCCGTGGACTTCCGACTGGCCGCAAGGCTATGACTACAAGCACAACAACCACATGGGTCTGTTCTCGGTGCATAAGGACATCGCCGCATGTACCAACCGCAGCGACGGCTCGTCACGCCTCATCTGCCAGCCGGGTTCGTACTGCCCCAACGCCAATAATACCGACTACGGCGCGTTCCGGGT
>CAZIXP010000323.1:0-1798 GCA_964543245.1 uncultured Starkeya sp. | reverse complement strand
GAAAGGATTATAATGAACGCGCAGGGAATTTATCCACAACGTGATGATAATTTTAGTTTCAAGGCATTGAAATTAGCCAAGTCAAAAGGGTATCTTTTTGATTACGAGGTATTAGCGGTATCTATTGTTGCACGAATGTTGCCAGAGAATGCGGTGTGTGTCAACATTGGTGCTGGTGAAGGCACATCATGTATGGCTGTAATTGAAGCTAGACCAGACTTAGTACCAACATTCTATTCCATAGATATTAGTCCCGGAGATAATCCGTTTGGCGGTCTAATTAATGAGAAGAAGAATTTTAAGGAATATGGCGTTCCTTTGCCAAACCAGATATTAGGGGATAGTTCTATCGTTGCTGAAACATGGGACAAGAAACTCGACTATCTCTTTATTGATGGCGACCATCAATGGGATGGCGTTGTAAAAGATATTGTCAACTGGACTAAGTTTATGAAACATGGTGGATATGTTTTATTCCATGACTACAATCATGCCGTATGGGGTGATGTCAAGAAGGCATGTGATAAGTACATGAAAGATTTTAATTTCGTTGGAGCAGTGGATATTACAGGCATCTTTAGGAAACCATAACATGAAAGTATTGATGATTCCAACCTATGAAGATATTAACAATGGTTCACATGGTATTGCACGTGTTGTTGAACATTATCATAAATATCTTCCAGCATTCGGAGTTGAGTTTGTTGATAAGAATGAGACCAGTTATGATATAAAGGCAGTACACGCTGGTATGACTGGTGCTGATTGTGATGTAGCACATCTGCATGGCATGTATTTCACAGCAGATTATGTTGCGCCGAGTTTTGAATATAAAGCAAATGCACATATTGTGCAAGCAATTAGGAAAGCGAAACGCGTTACTGTTCCGTCACAATGGGTAGCAGAAGTATTTGAACGCGACATGCACATCAAGCCTGATGTTATCCCACATGGTATTGAAGCCGAGAAATGGATAAATAAAGAACCTAATGAAGGTTATGTATTATGGAATAAGAATCGTGGCGGTCAGGATGTTTGTACGACAGAACATATCTACGAGTTAGCGAAACGCGCAGGACATAGAAATTTCTTATCTACATTTGAACCGCGTATCCCTAGTCCGAATGTAAAGGCTATCGGAGTCCAGAGTCCACAGGACATGAAACGTATTGTTCAACGTTCTGGTGTGTATCTTTCTACAACAAAAGAAACATTTGGTATCGGGATATTAGAAGCGATGGCTTCTGGCATTCCTGTACTCGGATTTAATTATGGTGGAAATAGTCTACTGATTGAGCATGGCATCAATGGATACCTTGCAGAACCATTTGATTACGAAGACCTCGCTCGTGGTCTTGAGTTTTGCATAAAGAATAGAGAAGCACTAGGTAAGAACTCCGTATATATGGCTAAGAGATGGACTTGGGAATCTGCGTGTGAATTAGTATGGCAGTCCTATAATAAAGCACTTCATAACGAAGAACCGAGCGTGTCAGTTATCGTACCACTCTATAACTATGCGGATAGAGTAGAGCATACCATCAACAGTATTGGAAGTCAGACACTACAGCCGAAAGAAATTATCGTAGTTGACGATGGCTCGAAGGACAATCCAGAACCAGTAATCAGGAAGTTGCAAAAGAAATATCCTAACCTGAAATATATCCATCAAGAGAATCAAGGTGTAGCACATGCTCGAAATACTGGAATCATCAATTCGACAGGCAAATATATCTGTTGTATTGATTCTGATGATAAGATTGCTCCATTATTTCTTGAACGTTGTGTAACAGCACTT
>CAZIXP010000322.1:0-1799 GCA_964543245.1 uncultured Starkeya sp. | reverse complement strand
TCGAATGGCGCCGTGCCCTTCGGCCCGAGCTTGCGATAGAGCGTCCGGTGCCCGATCCCGCTGCGCTCCTCGGCCTGTACCACCGTCACAGCCGGGTCGCCCCACAAACGGCGGGCCTCCTTCCACTGCTGGGGTGTGAATGTCGCCGGCCGCACCTTCCGCCCTGCCCTGGCCTTGGCGAGCACCAGCGCCCGCTCGTCGGCCTTGACCGCCGCGGCCAGCGACAGCGCGCCGGCTACGTCCTCCGCGGCCTCGGCCCGCACGCTGTAGCGCAGGCCCGAGCTGGCGATGACCAGCACCGCCCCCTGCTCAGTCAAAGTGACGATGCGCTCCCGCGCCTCGGCCTCGCTGTTCGCCAGGATCGCCGGCCTGGCGATCCAGACTTCATCCTGCTCGCCGTGCTCGTGGCGCACGTCGCGCATCATGTAGTCCCAGGCCGGTTCCTCGCCGGCCTTTAGCTTCGGCCGATCGGTGTAGGGCTGCGCAAGCTCCTCCTCGGTCAGCCCGGCGGCAGCCAAGGCCGCCCGCTGCGCCGCCTCTGTCGGAAGGCCCGGCCCGAGCCGAATGTAGGGACCCCGCACGTTTGACTCTCTTATGACCGTTGACAACCTAGCGCCGGCTGTCATAGGGTGTCAACCACAGAACGCGAAGCAACTGGCGCAGGCGGATTGGCCGACTCGCCCGACACAATTCCCCCCGGAGGATCGACCGTGAGCGCCGCCAGCGACGCCGTTGAGGACATGGCCGAACGCATCTTGACCTTCCTACATCTGTGCGAGGAAGCCAGGGACCACCGCCTGTATGTGCCCCTAGCCAGCATGGACGGCGCCGTGCCGATCGCGCTGGCTGACGCGAAGACCGAAGCCGCGCCGGGGCTGATGGTGCCGGTAAACACGGGGCGTCCTGCGGTGTGGCCTATGGACCTGCGAACGGTTCACGACGCCAACCTCGGCATTGATGACCCGACCGACCGATGGCCGGAGGGCACTCTGCAATTCAAGCGTGTCCGCTCGATCCAGACGAAAGAGGCGCGGCCTCTCGGCGCGTCGATCTTCTCGGCGTTCATGGTCATGGATGAAGTTGTGTGCGCGAAGCCGGACGGCGCGGCTAAGTCTGCGCGCGCCCCGATGGCGATGGTGGCGGGCAAGTGGATCAATGCCGCCCCCCAAAGCATTGCGGGCGCCCCCAAGGACCGCGCCATCCCCGTGGCGCTCGGGACCGCCCTCGCCCTGCGGTATGAGTGGAGCGTGTGGCTTGGCCATAACAGCGGCCCGCGTGTCCGCTTCCTGACCGACCCGCTCGGCGCCCGCGAGGTATTCCGGCTGCGGGACATCCCGCCAGGCAGGGACCGCCGCGCCGCCCTGCGGCATTGGGTTTCGGCGCACGCGCGCAAGCGCCATCCTGACATGGACGGCGAGGCGCGCACATGGATCAGGCGACATTTGCGCGGTGCCACAGACTTCACATGGAACGGGCTGCGCTGCCGCGTCCAGCCCGACGAATACGAGCTTGAGCAGATGGCTGCTCAGGCGAGCAAATAACCCCGAGGAAGAACACGATGCCGACGGGCTACACCGCAGCCGTTCAGGACGGCACGATCACCGACTTTCCCGCCTTCGCGATGCAGTGCGCGCGGGCGTTCGGCGCCCTCATTACCATGCGCGACGATCCGTTCGACGCGCCTGTCCCGGAGCGGTTCGAGCCGAGAACCAGCTACCACGACGAGCGGCTGGCCGCCGCGTCGGCCGCATTGACGGAGCTGCGCGCCCTGACGCCGGAACAGGCCGAGGACCGCGCGT
>CAZIXP010000321.1:0-1826 GCA_964543245.1 uncultured Starkeya sp. | reverse complement strand
CAAGAAGAAACTGAAATTATCAACAAAGGGCTATAAAAAGGATTCACCTGACAGGAATAATCCACTAAACGTTATTCCAGGAGGCAGAATTACTATGCAAGACGTTCCTCACCCTGTAATGATGATGCCTTACTCCCATGAGCATGGATTTATGGGAAATACCGTTGGGACACCTGGGGCTGAATACGATTTCAAAGGAGCCGACTACACGGTAGAACTTCCTATGGGTAAGAGCAAGAAAGGTGGAGAACCTTCTAAGGCAAAGGCTAGAGAGATTCTTCATGATAAAACAGCGCACGGACATAAATTAACAGACGCGCAAAGAAAGTATTTTGGGTGGACTGCTTCCAGACAAAAAGGAGGACAATCTCCAGACAATCCTAATTTTGACATAACACACTTAAATCCATTTGAGGGAGGAGAGGATATAAATCAATTTGATTACCCAATAAATTTTGAAGTACCAGACCTTCTTACGGAAGGTAGCACGCCATACGATTATGATTATCCTGAACAGATGCAGGAAGTGATGCAAAAGGGTGGTACACCAAAATATCCTTCACTGACAACGGGTAAAAAGAATTTAAACACTGTACAGGTTCCATACGGCACCTCCAAGTTCATCCCACATTCAGACTACTACACTTATGCACCGGACAGAAAAACATACACTCCCTCCGATACTTTATTAAAACAACGTACCCAGAAAGGATTGTCGGATGGTGCATACATTGCAGAGGCAGATATGTCTACACAGGACAAAATAAAATTAGGATTTGTACAAGATTCTACTGGTAGATGGATAGACCCCGTAACAGAGCAAATCTTCAAATTCATTCCTGCTAGATATACAGGCCCAGCATTACAAGCAAGCAGTGTAGGCTTTCCAAGAGTGTTTAAACCTGGGGACAAAAATTATGAGATAGTAACCGACCCTTTAGGGGGTTCTGTAAATTTTAAAGCCGGGGGACAGACAGGTAGCAAGTTTATCGATAATTACATGAAGAAGGTTGGAGGAGATGTTGACCCAGACGGGAAGGGAACTGATGATGTTATTGAGGACAGGAAAGAGGTTTTTAGAAAGTTCCTTGCTGTAAATGCCATGAAGGGACTTATGAATAAAGATACTAATTCTTTTAAGGCCCAATATGGAAAATCGATGCAGCCTCGGTTAGAACCTCCGGTAGCACCTTGGGACGAGAACTATTCACCAGATTTATCCCAATTTAGGACAACACTTCCTGGAGAAGGGGACGATGTGGTAGTTCCGGGACAGGACAATAATAATCTAAGAGCAATGTCGAGGGACGCGATAAATCCTAATCCTTGGAATGGTCCACAACCCGGAGCAGATAATATGGCTATAAATTCACAAAACGATATAGACCTACCCTCTCCTGATAACTACAATCTTTTCCTAGCTAACGCAATTCCAGCGGGTATAAACAGACTAGCATCATTCCTAGAGCAAGGTGATATAAAGAGACGCCAAAAGCAAATGGATAGTAGAAAGAATGCAGATGCAGTATTTAGTCCTTCTACTTACAAATCAGCCTCTAGGGGAGACTACGAAACGAACACTGGAGCATTTAGACCTAACATGCTAACACCTACTCAATTTCAAGGATTCAATACAGGAGACCGCAATCAACAATCTTCCTTCAAAAAAGGGGGACAGTATAAAGAGGGAGGTTCTTATATGTTATCCGATGCTGAAATTAAGAGACTAAGAGATGAAGGATATGAAATAGAATTTGAAGACTAAAACCAACAACAATAAAAAAACAAGTAGTCAAATGAGGAAGGTAAAAATATTAAAAAAGGGA
>CAZIXP010000320.1:0-1840 GCA_964543245.1 uncultured Starkeya sp. | reverse complement strand
CGATGAAGTCGGCGTCGCGCACTTCCGCCGCGTGGAGATCCAGCTTCAGGTGCCGCGCTATCTGCGTGGCCGCGTCACGTTCGCTCACCGGGCCGACGACGTCCGCATGGAAGACGGCGAGGAGCGGCCCTGGCCGCTGGCGCCGGACGAGGGCGAGCGGGCGGAGCTGCCGCGCCCCGATGGCCGCTTCGCCATCGTGCGGCATGTCGGGCTGCCGGCGCTGCCGGCGGGGCGTCATCTGCTGCTGCTGGACGGCGAGGCCTGCCGGCTCACCGTGGCCCCGGCCTCCTCCTATCTGCCGCCGCACCTGAAGGCGGGAGAACGGCATTTCGGAATCGTTGCGCATCTCTATTCCCTGCGGCGCGCGCAGGAGGACCAGGGGATCGGCGATTTCTCGACGCTTGCGACCCTCGCCGAGCGCGCCCCGGAACTCGGCGCCGCGCTGGTGGGGCTCAATCCGCTGCACGCGCTGTTTCCCCATGATCGCGAGCGGGCGAGCCCCTATTCACCCTCGGACCGCCGTTTTCTCGATCCGATCTATATCGATGTCGCCGCCCTCGCTGCCGGCGACCCGTCCGTCGCCGCCGCCTATGGCGGGCAGGCCGGGCGTTTCGCCGGGCTCGGGACGCGCGGAGCGGTGGACTATACTGGTGTCTGGGCGGCCAAGCTCCCGGTGCTGGAAGCCGCCTTTGCGGCCTGCGAGGCACGGGGCGACGGCGAATTCGACCAGTTCATCGCTGCCGGGGGCGAAGCGCTGCGGCGCTTTGCCTTGTTCGAGGCGCTGTCGACGGCGCAGGGCGGCACCGGCTGGCGGCACTGGCCGGAGAATCTGCGCCACCCGGATTCCGCGGCGGTGGCGGCTTTCGCCGCCGCCCATGAGCGGCCGATCCGTTTCGTGCAATGGCAGCAATGGACGGCCGACCGGCAGCTTCGCCGCGCCGCCATCCGCGGGGAGGAAGCGGGGCTGCGGCTCGGCTTCTACCGCGACCTCGCGGTTGGCACCACGCCGGACGGCGCAGAGGCCTGGGCGGAATCGGACCGGCTGATGCAGGGGGTCAATGTCGGGGCGCCGCCCGATCCGCTGGGGCCGGAGGGGCAGAACTGGCATTTGCCGCCGCCCGACCCGCTGGCGCTGCGGCGCGACGGCTATGCCGGCTTCGGCCGGCTGGTGGCGGCGAACATGCGCTATGCCGGTGCGCTGCGCATCGACCATGTGATGGGGCTGCGCCGGCTCTTTCTCATGCCGGACGGGGCGAGCGCGGCGGAGGGCGCCTATCTCGCCTTCCCGTTCGAGGATCTGGCGGGTCAGGTCGCGCTGGAGAGCGTGCGGGCCCGCTGTCTCGTGGTGGGGGAGGATCTCGGCACCGTGCCCTTCGGCATGCGCGACCAGCTCGCCGCCGAACGGATGCTGTCCTACCGGGTGCTGTGGTTCGAGCGCAATGAGCGCGGCTTCACACCGCCCGCCGACTATCCCGGCCTCGCCGCCGCCTGTGTCTCCACCCACGACCTGCCGACGCTGGCGGGCTGGTGGGAGGGCGCCGACATCGCCGAGCGCGTCGCGCTCGGGCTCGAGAGCGACGCCGATGCCGCCGCCTCGCGCAAGGAGCGGGTGCGCGAGAAGGAAAGCCTGGCGGAGGCGCTGAAGAAGGAAGGGTTGATCGCGGCGCTTCCGGAACCGGACGCGGCGCTGGACGATGGCTTCGTCGCTGCGGTTCACGGTTTCGTCGCCCGCACCCGGTCGATGCTGGCGCTGACCCAGATCGACGATCTCGCCGGGGAGACGGATGCGGTCAACCTGCCGGGCACCGACCGGGAGCGGCCGAACTGGCGCCGCCGGCTC
>CAZIXP010000319.1:0-1843 GCA_964543245.1 uncultured Starkeya sp. | reverse complement strand
TATGGTTAAGATAGAACTGCGCAAGGGTAATGGTCGCAGCATCACTGCCATTGGAGGCATTCCTGTCCACGGCGACAAGCGTATGAGGCGAATCAATTAAGAAACTGGGCCAGCCTCCGTTGTGGCTGAACAGGTTGACAGGTTCGGAGAAATTCCCTGCTTTTGCATCGCCGATGCAATATTTCATCTGAGACTTGGTATAGGTTAGTACCGTTTCGCCGGAACGGAACTGGCCTAAGTATGGTGCCGTACCGCTTAAGAAATTCTCCAAATTCTTACCTGTCGGACCAATTTCTTCGCCCTGAAGATGCACCCATTTCCCATCGTCCGGAGAATATACCACCGAGATAGCATGCGTCAAGACTCCACTTACACGTGATGCAACACACTCCATGGAAAACGCCATTTTATCCATCCCGTTCAGCCGGATTCCAACCGGCATCTGATACGTATATTTCCAGTCAAACCCGCCTACAGCATCCTGATCCGTCCACTTCTTCCTCATCACGCGCCAGGGATCCTGTCCGGGCGCAGGAGTCCATGTCTTTCCTCCGTTATCCGACACAATTAAAGAAGTGCCGGAATGGGAGCCACTAATCCAGGGCCGGCTTTCCGAGAAATAGACCTGAATCTGTCCGGAGGGTGTTTCCATGACATGGGCCTCCCAGTTGGGGCCGTTGTATATCACCTGTTCCGAAGACCAACTGTTGCCGTGGTCGGAAGAGAACTTGATGACAAGTCCCTGATCCTTCCTGCAAGACTCTTTGCTATATGTGTCCGGCGTCCAGAAGGAAGCAATGGCCATATAGCGCCCGTCACTGAGTTGAATTCCGTTTGCGTTGGTCATCTGCTGGGTAGCCTTAGCCCCGGCAGACGAGGTGATCTGCCGGCTCTGGAAAAGAAAGCCTTTATAGTCCCACTTTACCAAATCTTTGCTCAAGGCGTAATGAGTATCCTTCCCATTTCCGCCACTTACGGTGTTATTCTGCCAGGTCAAGATATACGTACCGTCATTCATCCTGTTAATTCGCGGGTAAGACGGCCAACGGACGCCAGTTTCCGAGCCGACCTGCTGATAAGTACTATAAATCATCTCCAGATGGGAACGGCGATAGTCCTGAGCGTGGGAATTGATGTCCTGGTTCTTCGTGTTTAATTTACTGATGTCAGTAAAACTCAGTTCTTTCTGAAAAGAAGACTCTAAAATACCCCCTGCAGGTTTCTTTCCGCTGTCATTGCCTTTATCGCAAGCATTTACCGACAAAAGACAAACAAGGCCGAGTATAATCAGATTCATTTTATGCATCATTTCATTAATACCATTTATCGTTTTGGCTTAGGCCGGCTTTCTCAACTTCCGAACGCGGCACTGGCCAGTGCAAATATTGATCTCCACCCCAAATATAATCATAAACAGACGAACCCCAGCATTGCTGCAGGCCATTTCCTTCTTTAAACTTGTCATCTTTCCAACTGCCCCAGCGCAACTCTTCCCAATAGAGCTGATTCTCACCAGCCAGTTCCCATTTTTTCTCCCGGCGGATACGCTCGCGCATATTTTCCTGGCTGGTGACCCGTGTGGCATCATTAGAATTCAACGGTTTGGCACCGGCCCTGGAACGTACCTGGTTCACATAAGGGACTGCCTCCAAATAACGGCCTTGTTCGTTGACGGCTTCTGCAAGGGAAAGGAGAACATCGGCATAACGGAAGACAGGCATGTCGACCGGGTTGTACGAAATATTTTTGTACTGGACTCCCTCCGCCACGAATTTACGCACAAGATAAATCATCTGTGTTGTGTTATAGGCCTTTAAATCGAAGTTCGGCGTAGTATCGGAGC
>CAZIXP010000318.1:1281-1844 GCA_964543245.1 uncultured Starkeya sp. | reverse complement strand
AGTCGTGGTGAGCGTTACTGGTTTGACGACACAGAGACGCAGGCAATCATCAACCGGAATGTCAGGTTCCGAAAGATTACGGATATTTCTCAAATGATCTCCACCTTGTTTGCAAAGTCAAAAGATGAAGATGCTGCTGCATTTATGAGTATCAATGAGGTGGTGACGATCCTTCAGACGGAATTCACAAACTTCACTACCTCAAAGAATGCCAACATCGAAATTGGCAGATGTATGACCAAAATGGGATTTAAAAGCAAACATATGAATTTCGGTACCATGTACCTCGTTCAAAGGATAACATAAATATGCTGAAACTATTAATTTTACTTGATAATGTTAATAATATTACCAAGTAAAATTAATAGCTTATCCGAAGGAAAGATAAGAAATAAAAGTGATACTTATATAAATACCGTCACTATCTGTATCAAACTTATAAACTACTATTAATAAAATAATTAAGTCTAAATAATCCCATTAAAGTGACAGTGGTAATAATATTCTAATATTTTATAGAAATAAATAATAATATCATAAAAATCATGGCACTAAAGATCAAA
>CAZIXP010000318.1:536-1271 GCA_964543245.1 uncultured Starkeya sp. | reverse complement strand
AAATTACAGAAATACAAAAATAAAACAAAGAGTTCCTATGGTAAATGGTATGCTCAGACAGTGCCGTCGGGCGTGATGACAACAGCAAAGTTGGCCAAGGTAATCAGTGAGAACTCATCGCCCACACCCGGTGATGTAATAGGAGTGCTCTCAAACCTGGCAGCAGAGATGCGGCGTGCGTTACTTGACGGCAAAAAAGTGGAGCTTGACGGCATCGGCACCTTTCATATTGTTGCGAAGAGTGAGGGCGTGGAAAATCCTGACGATTTCAACATCGGAAAACATATCAAAGGTTATCAGGTGAAATTTCTTCCTATAGGCCACCGTGATCCTATCACATGGAGCGTCCAGCGCGAGTTTACCTCTAAGGCAACTGCGATAAGACAGCCAATCTATGATTTGGGAAATGAAGAGGAATAATCTCTTATAGCTATTTTCCGGTCTGAATCTTATGGTCAGTCACTCGTGGTAAACACGGTTTTAAACGTTTGACTGTTATCAATCATCTGACGTGTGATGATATCGCCCTCGGCCATTTCTTGAAGTTCTTTCTGTATATAGCTTACAATTCTCCTCTATTTCTCTGGCGCACAGGTAAATATGACGTTATATTGCAGGTTTGAACTTGGTATGCTCTCCACTGCACCTGATACGATAATGTCAAATACTTCATGACTTTGCTGTCGCAACCGGTTTGTGAATCTCTCTTGTAGCAAGATGTCAATATTCATCGAA
>CAZIXP010000318.1:0-525 GCA_964543245.1 uncultured Starkeya sp. | reverse complement strand
GTGATATATAGTCTTAATGACGAGTTTTTATCTTACTTCTTATTACTTCTGATAAATCCCCTTATGAGAACGCACCGTTTGAAGTGCCAGAAGGATGGGAGTGGTCAACACTAGGGGAATTATTTTATTTACAAGCTGGTAAGAATATATCAGCTAATCAAATATCAGAAACAAAGAAGGATAATTATATATATCCATGCTATGGAGGTAATGGACTAAGAGGATATGTTACTAATTATAACAAAGAAGGATTGCATCCATTAGTAGGTAGGCAAGGGGCATTATGTGGTAATGTAAATATATCATCACATAAATTTTATGCAACGGAACATGCCGTTGTTGTCGATACATTTGCCAAAACGGATTTCTATTGGTGTGTATATAGTCTGCTCCAATTAAATCTCAACCAATATGCAACGGCGACTGCACAACCTGGATTATCAGTAAATAAGATTAATGAGGTTTTAATTCCATTGCCTCCATTAGCGGAACAAAATAGAATTTCAGCAAATATTGAGCGATGGT
>CAZIXP010000317.1:0-1856 GCA_964543245.1 uncultured Starkeya sp. | reverse complement strand
CCACTGGGCGCCGATGCCGACGCTGGTGGAGCCGTCGGAGCCGGTGGCGCCCTGCAGGCGAATGCGCTTGGTGACGTCGACATCCACCGTCACCTGGCCGGAGCCGGGTGTCGTGCCCTGCCGAACGCCGAGATAGATGTTGTCGTTCAGCCGGCGGCCGAGCCCCAGCACGCCGCCATTGCCGGCGGAATTGGTGCCGACATCGAGGCTGTCGACCCCCAGGGCCCGGCGCATCTGGTCGAGCGCGCCGGAGCCGCGGCCGGAGAACTGCGCAATGGTCTGCGCCACCTGCAGCGCCTGGCCGCCGGTGAGCGAGCCGGCCGAGCGCCCGAACATCAGCCGGGCGAGAACCTCGTCCTGCGCCATGCTGGGCGTCGAACTGAAGGTCACCTCCGGCTGCGAGGCAGGGCCGGTCACCAGAACCTGCGCGGTCACGTCGTTGGCGGTGGTCTCGGCGACGAAGTCGAGCTCGGGGTCGGGGCTGCCGGTGAAGGTGATGCGGCCGCGGGTGAAGGTGAGGCGCTGGCCCAGAATGTTGAACCAGCCGCGGCGCAGCTGGAAGCCGCCCAGCGCGACCGGCGCCCGGCTGGTGCCGGTCAGCTTTATGTCGCCGCCGAGCTCGGCGTCGAGCCCCATGCCGCGCACGAACACGCTGTTGGGCGCCGAGACGGTGAGGTCGAGCGGGATGCCGCCGCCCGCAGCGGCGGGCGGTGCGGTCTGGGCGCGGCGCGCCCCGGCGCGCGCCTTTGAGCCCGCGGGAACGTTGACGTGCTTGACGTCGAGCGTGCCGACGCCGCCCGGCAGCCGCTCGGCAATGTTGATGTCGAGCGTCTTCACCACCAGCCGCCCGGTGACGCGCGGCGCCTGCGCCAGCGGGCCTTCCAGCGCGACCCGGCCTTCCGCCACGAGGCGGAGCAGGTCGGTCGAAATCAGGCCGGCATTGCGCAGGTCGACGTCGATCCGGCCGGGAAAGCCGCCGGCGGGGTCGAGCGCCACGGTGCCGCGCGCCGAGATCGAGCCGCCATTGCGGGTGGCGGCGCTGAAGGAGGTGACTGTCACCGAACGGTCGGTACCGGTCAGCACCCCCTCGATCCGCGACAGCGAGACGCCGCTGACGGCATCGTTGAAGGTGGCGCCGGTGATGCGGATGGTGCCGCCGGCGCGCGGCTCGGCGAGGGTGCCGCGCACGGTGAGGTCGGCCACCGCGCGCCCGCTCACCTGCTGGGCCGAGGCCGCCAGAAGCGGGTTGAGGCCGGCGAGGTCCAGCGTGCCGCGCACCGCAACATCAAGCTGGCCCTGCGAAATCGGCGCCGAGCCGGTGACGGTGACGCCCTGCAGGTTGCGCCCCGAAATGGTGGCGCGGGTGTCGATCCGGCCGTCCGCCAGCCGGCCCTCGGCGCGCAGCTGCAGCGGGCCGGTGCCGGCGCTGGCGAGCTGGGCGGCGGTGAACTGGGCGATGTTCAGCGTATAGGTGCCGGTCGGCACCGCCGGGGTGCCGGTGATGCGGGCCGTGCCGCCGAGCGTGCCGGAGAGGTTCAGGCCGGGGTGGGCGAGGTCGGCGAGGGCGAGGGGCAGCCCGGTGGCGTCCACCGTCAGGTCGATCCGATCGCCGACCCGCCCGGCGATCGTGGTGCGGCCCGCGCCGCTCGCCAACGCCAGCCGGTCAATGGACAAGGTGTTGTTGGACCACAGGAAATTCGCCGGGGCGGTGCTCGTCAGGCTCGCGCTGCCGCGGGCGAGGGCGAGCCGGTCGAGCCGCGGCGCAACCTCGGCGCCGCGCCGCTACACCCGGCCGGCGCCGGTGAGGTTCACGTCGTTGACCACGCCCTCGAGGGTTAAGCGGCTGCCGGTGCCGT
>CAZIXP010000316.1:0-1859 GCA_964543245.1 uncultured Starkeya sp. | reverse complement strand
CTCGTCCAGCTCGACCCGATCTACACCTATTTCACCGTCAGCGAAAATCAGGTCCTCGAGGTGAAGAAGCACCTCGCCGAGACCGGCCGCACGCTGCGCGACGTCAAGGACATCCAGGTCGACATCGGCCTGCAGGACGAGGACGGCTTCCCCCACAAGGGCACGCTGGACTACATCTCGCCCGAGGTCGACCCGTCCACCGGCACGATGCAGGTGCGGGCGGTATTCGACAACAAGACCTACGCCCTGCTGCCGGGGCTGTTCGTCCGCATCCGCATCCCGACCATCAAGACCCCGAACGCGCTTCTGGTGGATGACACCGCGATCGGCACCAACCAGCTCGGCAAATATGTGCTGGTGGTCGGCGCCGATAACGTCGTCGCCCAGAAAGTGGTCAAGGTCGGCCAGCTCGAGGGCGAATACCGCGTGATCGAGAGCGGCATCGAGCCGGGCGACCGCATCATCGTCGGCGGCATCCAGCGTGCCGCGCCCGGCTCCAAGGTCGATCCGCAGCTCCAGGCGCCCGCCCCCAAGGCCGCCAGTGCCGCGCCCGCCGCCGGCGCGGCCCCCGCCGCCAAGCCCGCCCCGTAGGACCTGCCCGCCGGCCCGAGGGCCGATCGATCTTGACCCTGCCGCCTTCCGGCACGAGCGCATTCAGGACCCCTGCAATGATCTCCCGCTTTTTCATCGAACGGCCGGTCCTCTCCAACGTGCTGGCGCTGGTGTTCGTGCTCATCGGCACGGTCGCGCTGCTGAAGCTGCCCATCGCGCAGTACCCGAACGTGGTGCCGCCGACGGTGCAGGTGACGACGCTGTATCCCGGCGCCAGCGCCCGCACCCTGGTCGACACCGTCGCGCTGCCGATCGAGCAGCAGGTGAACGGCGTCGAGGGCATGCTCTACATGCAGTCGACCAGCGCCTCGGACGGCACTTACACCCTCACCGTCACCTTCGCGATCGGCACCGATCCCGACTTCGCCCAGGTGCTGGTGCAGAACCGGGTCGCCATCGCCATGGCCTCGCTGCCGGAATCGGTGCAGGTGCAGGGCGTCACGACCCAGAAGAAATCGACCTCGATCCTTCAGTTCGTCACGCTGTTCTCGCCCGACGGCCGGTACGACAGCCTGTTTCTCGCCAATTACGGCATCATCAACCTGCAGGACGAGATCGCCCGCCTGCCGGGCGTCGGCAATGTCGGCGTGTTCGGCTCCGGCCAGTACGCCATGCGCATCTGGCTCGACGCCGACCAGCTCAAGGCCCGCGGCCTGACGCCCAGCGACATTTCCGACGCCATCAAGCGGCAGAGCCAGGAGGTCGCCTCCGGCGTCATCGGCATGCCGCCGGTTCCGAAGGGCCAGAATTTCCAGTACACGCTGAACGTCTCCGGCCGGCTGAACGACGCGATCGACTACGAGAACATCATCGTCAAGGTCGACAATTCCGGCGGCGGGCGCATCACCCGGCTGCGCGATGTCGCCCGCGTCGAGATCGGCGCCCAGACCTACAGCCAGATCTTCACCTATAACGGCCAGTCCGCCGCCGCGCTCGGCATCTACCAGCTGCCCGAGGCCAACTCGCTCCAGGTCGCGACCGAGGTCCGCGCCAAGATGGAGGAACTGGCCAAGGATTTCCCGCCGGGCCTGAAATATGAGGTCCCCTTCGACACCACGGTGTTCGTGACCGCCTCGGTCAACGAAGTCTACAAGACGCTGTTCGAGGCCGGCGTCCTCGTGCTCATCGTCATCCTGGTGTTCCTGCAGGACTGGCGCGCGACGCTGGTGCCGGCGACGACGGTGCCCGTCACCATCATCGGCACCTTCGCCGCCTTGGCGTGCTGGATCGCCTCGATCGTCTGCGGC
>CAZIXP010000315.1:0-1866 GCA_964543245.1 uncultured Starkeya sp. | reverse complement strand
GACCTGCAAGCCGCAGGCCGGAACTGGCCGGCGCCGTCCGATCGCGGCGGTCCCGGATTTTCCGCCAGCGGAAGGCGGGAAAGCTCGCAAGATCGCCTGGGGCTCTCCGCCTCGATGGGCATGGGCATGGCGGAGGAGCAGTCAGCGACCGCGCTTGTCATGCCGGCGACGCTGTGGCACAAGCGCGCCGTCCCGCGCCGGCCCCGCCGCGCCCGACCCAAAGCTGCGGTAGCTCAGTGGTAGAGCACTCCCTTGGTAAGGGAGAGGTCGAGAGTTCAATCCTCTCTCGCAGCACCAGTCTCCCGGGCTCCGGCGCTTCCCTGTTCAGCCATATGTCCAGCCGCGCCCTTGGCCCTGGCGCCGCGGCTCACCGCGCTCCCATCCAGGGAAAGGCCAGCACGGCGCGGGTGTAGCGTTCCACCAGCGTGCTGAAGGGGGTGCCGTCGGGCGTGGTCAGCACCGCGCGGTGCTCCAGCACGAGGGCGGGCACGGCAAGCGCCCCGGCGCTTTCCGGCTCAGTGGGCGGCGCCATCTCCCAGCCCTCCGGCAGCGGCCGCCACAGCAGCTGGGCGGAGAGGGTGCGGCGGCGGAAATCGAGCGGCGCCACCACCCGGCCGAAGGCGGTGTCGGTGCTCTCCAGCGTGCGGTTCATCTCCGGCGTCAGGCGGTCCGGCAGGTACCAGTTGTCCGCCTCGGACAGCACCAGCGTGCCGCAGCGCAGCTGGACCCGGCGGTGATTGACCGCCGCGTCGGGGCCGACCTTCAGCAAGTCGCGGATTTCCGTGCCCGGGGCGTCGCCGGCGTCCGGCAGGCGGTCGGCGACGATCTTGGTGCCCTCCGGGGCAAGGCGATGGGCCCCGCACCAGCGGTCGAGCGTCAGCGTCGCGCTGGCATTGGCCAGCAGCTCGGCATTGAGGCCCTGCAGCAGCGCCAGCGCCTGCAGCCGGGCGGCCCGGCTGTCGGGCCAGTCCGGCCCGGCGGCCTCCAGCGCGCGGGCGGGCGGCGCCCATCCCGGCAGCGTGCCCGCCAGAAGCCCCCATGCCAGCAGCACGGCGATCCGCATCGCCGCCGCCGGCGCGCCGATGCTGCGCCGGTCTTTCAGGCCGGCCCGGGTGGCGGGCGCTGGTGGCGCGCGCCGCAGCCCGTGCCACCGGAGCCTTTGCCAGCCCCGCGCCGGCTTGTCCCGCCGCGCCCACGCGACGTTCCGTTCCGCGCGGGCCGGCCGCTCTTCCCGTGGCGCGCGACAGCCGGTGGGCGCCGTCGGCGCCGTTTCGCGGGCCGGAAGGCCGGCATTGCAGCGGTATTCGGCTCGGCGGGCCGGCGGGGAGGGCGGATCGGCGCGGTTCGACATGGAATATCTCCGGCGAGGCGGGAAAGCTGCCACGCCGGCGCCGCCGGGGAAACCCGTCCCCGTGCGCGGAAACCCCATCCCGGGCGCGCAGGCGGAAATCCTTGCGCGCGTTGCACGAAAATCGCCGTGCGCTGCGCGTCCGCGCGGACACGCGGAAACCCTTCCCCCGGGGAACGGCCGGGGCGCTGCACCGTTGATCCCCGCGCACCGGGACCTTCCCGGTGCCGAGGCAACGGAGCAGTGCCCCATGGCCATCGTCCCCACCCCGCCGCAGACCCCGACCCCGGGTCCCGACATTCCGCCGCCGGCGGATACGCCCGATTCCGTGCCGACCCCGATCGAGGATCCCGCGCCGCAGCCGGGGCAGGACCCCGACATCGTGCCCAATCGCGACGTGCCGGAGATCATGCCGGGCGAGACCCCGCCGGAATTGCCGCCGGGGACCGTGCCGCCGGACATCGTGCCGCCGGACCAGCCGCCGCCGCAGTTCTGAGCGGATCAGGCCGCCTGCCGCA
>CAZIXP010000314.1:0-1904 GCA_964543245.1 uncultured Starkeya sp. | reverse complement strand
GGAGGCCCTGAATCTCGATCTCGCCCGGGAGCGGGACGAAAGCCGGGACGAGCGGGACGACGACCCGCACCCCCCACGGTCCGCCCGCGGACCCGGCGACGACCGGGACCGGGATTTCGCGCCACGGCGCGACCTGCACGACGAAACCTTCGATGAATCAGATCCTTACGAGGATCCCTTCGAGAGCTCGCGGCGGGACCGGGACGCGTTCGACCCCGACGCTTTCGCCGTACGCCCCGCCGAAGGCGCCCCGCGCCCGCCGCGCGCCTTCGAGGAGAACGGGCCCGAGGGCGAGGACTATGCCGAGCGCGACTATGACGCGCCGCAATGGCCCGGCACCCAGACCCCGGTCCAGCCGGCCGACAGCGCCGCCTTCGAGCGCCTCGGCGGCCGCATCGCCGAGCACGGCCGTCCCGACCCGCGCGGGCGCCGCAGCGAGGGCTCGTCGCCGGCCCGGCCGGCCAATGACGACCGCCAGAATATCGGCCAGATGCTGGCCGTGCTGCAGCGCCGCCCCTCCCGCACGCCCTATCTCATCGCCGCCGTCGCCTCGGCGCTGTGGGTCGGTGCCGGCGCCTTCATCGCCCTCGCCCATCTGCGCGCCGCCGAAGGCGCGGGCGTGCCGGTCGACCTGCTCACCTCCCCGGCCCTGCTCGCCATCGTCGGCGGCATCGTCGTCCCGCCGATTTTCTTCTTTATTCTCGCGATGATGGTCGCCCGCACCCAGGAGATGCGCCTCGTCGCCCGCTCCATGGCGCAGGTCGCGATCCGGCTCGCCGAGCCCGACGCCATCACCACCGAGGCGGTCGTCACCTTCGGCCAGGCCATCCGCCGCGAGGTGACCGCCATGGGCGAAGGCGTCGAGCGCACCATCAGCCGCGCCGGCGAACTCGAGGCCATGGTCCGCGCGGAAGTCGCGGTGCTGGAGCGCGCCTATGACGAGAACGAGGTGCGCATGCGCGCCCTCATCGAGGCGCTGCAGGGCGAGCGCGAGGTCATCCTGACCCACGCCGAGCGGCTGCGCGACGCCATCGGCGGGGCCCACCACGCCTTCTCCCAGGAGATCGACGGCGTCGGCGAGCGCATCAACGCCACCGTCAACGACGCCGCCGAGCGTGTCACCACCACCCTGTCGGACAAGGGCGAGCACATCACGCTGGCGCTCGGCCGCGTCGGCGACACCATCATTGATGCCCTCACCGAGAAGGGCAACGACCTCATCGACCGGCTGCACACCACCGGCAACGACGTCAGCAGCAACCTCACCGGCTCCAGCGAGCAGCTCATCGCCTCGCTCACCTCGCAGACCGCCGGCATCAACGAACGCCTCTCGGAAGTCGCGCAGAGCGTCACCAACACGCTCGCCTCGCGCACCGACGAGATCGGCACCCGCCTGCTGGACAGCGCCGCCGAGCTTTCCGACGTCGTGGCCCGCCGCACCGACGAAATGGACGCCAAGCTCTCCGCCACCACCCAGGCGCTGACCGAGACTCTGGCCGCCCGCTCCGACCAGATCACCCAGACCCTGCTCGACACCGGCACCCGTCTTTCCGACGAGATCGCGGTGCGCGCGACCGAGGTGAACCAGACCCTCAAGGGGACCGGCGAAGCGCTGGTGCTCGACCTCTCCCGCCGCGGCGGCGACGTCGTGCGCAAGCTCGAGGAGACCGGCACCCGCATCGCCGACACCATCACCGTGCGCGGCGACGACCTTGCCGACCGGATCGGCGACACCGGCAACCGCATCTACGAGACCGTCGCGGTGCGCGGCGTCGAGCTGGAGCGCCTGCTGGCCGAGACCGGCCAGCGCGTCGCCGACCAGCTGCAGGGCGCTGGCGAGGGCATCAACGAGACCCTCTCCACCGCGGCCGACCGCTGGGCGCTCGACCTCGCCGCCCGCAGCC
>CAZIXP010000313.1:0-1924 GCA_964543245.1 uncultured Starkeya sp. | reverse complement strand
TCCGCTTCATCCCCGGCCCGGTCTTCGCCCTGCTGCTGATGGCGGACGAGATCAATCGCGCCTCGCCCCGCACCCAGTCCGCCCTGCTGCAGTCGATGCAGGAGGGCCACGTCACTGTCGCCGGCCAGCGCCACGACCTGCCGAAGCCGTTCCACGTGCTGGCGACCCAGAACCCGCTGGAGCAGGAGGGCACCTATCCCCTGCCCGAAGCCCAGCTCGACCGCTTCCTCATGGAGATCGACGTCGATTATCCCGACCGCGACGCCGAGCGGCGCATCCTGTTCGACACCACCAGCTCCGAGGAGACCAAGCCCCGCGCGGTCATGACCGCCGAGGACCTCACCGCCGCGCAGCGGCTGGTGCGCCGGCTGCCGGTGGGCGAATCGGTGGTGGAGGCGATCCTCACGCTGGTGCGCTCGGCCCGTCCCGGTCCCGATGCGGGGGCGCTGGCGAAGTTCATCGCCTGGGGCCCCGGCCCGCGCGCTTCCCAGTCGCTGATGCTCGCCGTCCGCGCCCGGGCGCTGCTGGACGGGCGCTACGCCCCCTCGCTCGACGACGTCGCGGCCCTGGCCGAACCCGTGCTGAAGCACCGCATGGCGCTCACTTTCGCCGCGCGCGCCGACGGCGAGACTGTGCCCGGTCTCATCGCCCGCCTCGTCGCCCGTATCGGCTGACCTTCCCCCCGCAGGAGCTGGCAGAGCTTGGAATTCGAGGCCGACACCGCCGTCCGCACCGCCGCACAGGATGCGGCCGGCCTCGTCGCCGCCATGCCCCGGCTGGTGCTGGAGGCCCGGCGGATCGCGGCGAGCGTCTATCACGGCCTGCATGGCCGGCGCCGCGCCGGCACGGGCGAGAACTTCTGGCAGTATCGCCGCTTCATGGATGGCGAGCCGTCCAGCCGGGTCGACTGGCGCCGCTCCGCCCGTGACGACCATCTGTATGTCCGCGAGCGCGAATGGGAAGCCGCCCACACGGTGTGGATCTGGCCGGACCTGTCGCCCTCCATGGTGTTCGCCTCCCCGCTGGTGTGGGAGACCAAGCGCGACCGCGCGCTGGTCGTCGCCTTCGCGCTGGCCGACCTGCTGGTGCGCGGCGGCGAGCGCGTCGGCATTCCCGGGGTGATGCGCCCCTCCGCCAACCGCAACATCGTGGAGCGCATGGCGGAGGCGCTGGTCCACGCCGCTGCCCTGCCCGCCAGCCTGCCGCCGGCCTTCGCGCCCTCCCCGCTCGCCGAGGTGGTGCTGCTCGGCGACCTGTGGAGCCCTACCGCCGAGGTGGTCGCGAGCATCGCCGGGCTCTCCGCCGGCGGCGCGCGCGGCCATGTCGTGCAGGTCTGCGACCCGGCGGAGGAGACCTTTCCCTTCTCCGGCCGGATCGAGCTGCGCGAGCCCGAGACCGGCGCGCTGCTGACCATCGGGCGGGCGGAGACGGTTCGCGAGGACTATATCGCCCGGGTCGAGATCCACCGCGGCGTGATCCGCCGTGAGGCCGAGCGGCACAACTGGACCTTTCTCGTCCACCGCACCGACCGGCCGGCCAGCGAGCTGCTGCTCGCGCTGCACGCCCGCATGAGCGGTGGAGCCCCGCCCGTCCTCGCGGCTCCCGCCGCGCCCGCCACGGCAGGGGAGCCCGCCTGATGCTCGGATTGCCGCTGGCCTTCACCTCACCGCTCATCCTCGGCGCGCTCATCGGGCTGCCGCTGCTGTGGTTCCTGCTGCGGCTGGTGCCGCCGCGGCCGCGCCGCATCGCCTTTGCGCCGATGCGGCTGCTGCTGGACATCCCGCCCAAGGAGGAAACCCCGGCGCGCATGCCGTGGTGGCTCACCGCACTGCGGCTGCTGCTGGCGGCGCTCGTCATCTTCGCCGCCGCCGGACCGATCTGGAACCCGCCGACCACCGGCCCCGCGGCCACCGGCCCGGTGGGC
>CAZIXP010000312.1:0-1937 GCA_964543245.1 uncultured Starkeya sp. | reverse complement strand
CTATGGGGAAGGGCAAGGACTGACTGCGACTTCTACCACCAACAGAAGGGGGGCCTAGCTACAGGCCCCCCCGAGGGAGGAAGAGAACCATGGATACCAGACACATTGATTCTACCACACCACGCCTCGTCCTGAGAATGGCCGGACCCGCCGCTGAGACGTTTCGGCTGTTCGCCCTGTTCTGCGAGAAGCACGGGAACGTCTGCATCGGGGAGGTGAAGTGATGAAGTCGTACACAGCCCATTCAATCATACGCGGCAAGACGCTAGACCCGAACGCCGTAAATCGCGCACTCGAAGTGCAGGCTGCACGGCGAAAGGAATTGCTGTCGCGGAATCGTCTGTCACTGACCGCGAAAGAGCGTGGGGAGGCACGACGTATCACTGGGCGCTGGGACTTCTGGAATGCGGAGGTGAAGTGATGGCCGGCTACTGGAGCAACGTCATAGAGCGCGGGCTCATCCCGCCGGACGAACCCGAGACAACTGAGTGCGAGTCTGAACGCTCCGAACACCTGACTCGGCGTGTGTTCAAGGACGGGCACATCGAGTGGGCCAGGGCAGAGCACGACCCTGACGGCTACGAGCAGGACGTGCTCGAGGAAGCATACGACCTCGGGCGGCAGTCGGTCTACTCGCAGGAACGCGACCTGCGCCGACGGCTGGACGTGGCGCTGGCGCAACTGACCGATGCACACACGCGCCTCGGCGAGGCATGGGGGCAGGGCGTGCTGGATGCAGCGAGGACGGCGTACGGAGGGAAGCGATGACCGAGACAACGACAGCACTGATAGTGCTGGACACCAACATCGTCAGCGTCACCAAGGCAGACCAGGCGCTGTGGATTCTACAGCAGGCGGTCAAGGACCTTGACGACATCATGGACCGCTACAGCCTGATCGAGGTTGTGGATGACGAGTCGAAGGTCATGGCCGAGAAGGCCATCATCGACATACGCACCCGCAGGAAGGCGCGCGACGAGCAGCGCAAGGAGTGGGGCAGGCCGTTGGACCTGGCGAAGAAGACGATGGACAAGGCCATCGGGCAATACTTCGACGACCCCGCGGTGAGCATCGAGGAGGGTCTGGCGCGCAAGGTGCAAGCGTACCAGCGCAAGAAGGACGACGAACGCCGCGCCGAGATGGAACGGGCGCGGAAGGCCGCTGAGGAAGCGCAGGCCAAGCTCGACGCGGAGAGGCGGGCGGCAGAGGAAGCCGCGCGCAAAGAGGCCGAGGCGAAGGGCGTCGAGTTCGTGCCACCCCCGCCAGTCGGCATCCCCGAGGTCGTGGTGGCGGCGCCACCCCCAATCGAAACCCCGCAGGCCGAGGGAATCAGCTACCGCCGCATCTGGCGCTATGAGGTCGTTGACCCCACGCTCGTTCCTGAGCCGTACACCAAGCGAATCATCGACGAAGAGGCGGTCAGCGCCGCGATCAAGGCCGCGACGTTCGTACCGGCGGGCGAGAAGCTCAGCCAGTGCAACGCGGCTATTCCCGGCATCCGCATCTACTACGAGGACAGGCCGGTAGTCGGCGGGAGGTAGACCATGCTCGCACCCACGCTGACGCCCATCCGCTACGCCCTCGAAACCGTCGAGGGCAAGCACGTCTACACCATCGACGACGGCGAGCCTATCGTGTTGGAGAGCGTCACCACGAACCTGAGAGTCATCAACAAGCCCGGACTCAATGCGTGGCGGGAGAAGCGGGGCAAGGAAGAGGCGACGCGCTTGAAGGAAGAGGGCGGCGACATCGGGACGATGGTGCACAAGGCCGGACTCCGGCTCTTCAAGGGCGAGGGATACGGGCAATTCGAGTGGTCGCAGTTGGGATGCCCGACGCCGGAGGATGAGCGGGTACGGAATGCGGTGCGGGCGCTGGAGCTATTGAGGAAGGAGCGCAACCTCGTACCGATGGCGGCTGAGTGTTTCGTCTGGACG
>CAZIXP010000311.1:461-1947 GCA_964543245.1 uncultured Starkeya sp. | reverse complement strand
CAACATCCTGTCTGGACGCGAATACGACGCGAGCTTCTTCGCCACGATCCCCGGATATGCCGCTGGCGGCTTCCACATGGGTGGTTTGCGCATCGTAGGCGAGAACGGTCCCGAGTTGGAGTCCACCGGCCCGAGCCGCATCTGGAATGCCCAACAGACGCGCTCGATGTTGGGCGCCGGAAACGAGGAACTGGTTGCCGAAGTTCGAGAACTCAAGGAGCTCGCCGCCAAACAGGCGGAACTGATCGAGTCCCTGCTCCGCCACCAAGCCGCTGCCAATACCCGCGCCATCGCCACGCAGGAGAGAACCGCTGTCGCTACCGAAGTGGCAGCCAAGAATGCCAAACTGGAGGCATCGAAGTGATCTATCTGGTCGAAGTAACGGGAGCCTCCGCTGGCGGCGCCATCACCATATTCCGCTACGGTACAGAGGGTTACGTCACCCTGCCCACCGATACCCCTGCCAACACCTACTGGGAGGGGCGGGTGAAGACACCCGGCCTGCTGCGCCAGAGCATGTTCTCTTCTGGCCGCACCTCTGGTGAGTCCGAGGTCGGGTACGGCGTGATCGAGCTGGTCAATAACGCCGGCGCCCTCGCCCACTTGATCGACTACGCCTTCGACGGCTGGCCCCTGAAAATCTACACGCTGGAGGACGAGAACGCGCCCTTCTCGTCTGCGGTCGTGCGCTTTTCCGGCACGATGGAACAGGCGGAATTCGACGACACCTTGATGGTGCTGCGTGTGCGCGACCTGATGCAGAGCCTGGACAAGCCGATCCAGACCGTTACCTACGCTGGCACGAATGTCGGCGCAAGCGGTCTGGAAGGTTCCAGCGACAGCCTGAAGGGCAAGGTCAAGCCGCTGACGTTCGGCACGGTGTTCAACGTGGCGCCGGCGCAGGCCAACACAACGGCGCTGATCTATCAGGTCAACGACGGGCCGATCTCCACCTGCAACGTGTTTGACCGCGGCATTGCCTTGACCAAGGGCACCGACTACACCTCCGTTACCGACATGACCGACAACGTGCCGGCAGCAGGCACGTACCGCGTGTACCCTGCAGGAGGCTACTTCCGTTTGGGGTCTACGCCGTCGGGCATGGTTACCGCTGATGTTGTGCAGGGTGCAGCAGGTACAAGCACCGCAGATACGATTCAGGCCATCATGGCGATGACAGGCGTCGGGGCGCTTCACGCTCCGGATGTCGCTGCGCTCAACGGCATCAACCCCGCGCCCGTTGGCATCTACATCAACAGCGAGACCACCGTGTTGCAGGCGATCAGCAACCTGACCAACAGCATCGGTGCCTACTGCATGTTCGACAACGAGAGCCGACTGCGACTGGGCCGCCTTGAGCTGCCTTCCGGTACCCCCGACCACACCCTCGACGACTGGGAAATCCTCGACATCTCGCGCATCGTCAGCAGCGACACTGAGCGTGGCATCCCTGCCTACAAGGTCACGGTGAAGTACGGGCGCAACT
>CAZIXP010000311.1:0-416 GCA_964543245.1 uncultured Starkeya sp. | reverse complement strand
CACCGTGCAGACGATGACCGACATTGCCGCCGCCGCCCAGGTGCAGAGTGAGCGCAGGGGGATTGACTACAGAAATGCCTCTAACCAAGATGACTCCGTCAAGCTGCAGTACCCACTTTCTGAAGAACTGGTGCGCGAGACCTTGCTGGTGAACGAAGCAGACGCGCAGGCCGAGGCCTCCCGCTTGCTGAACATCTACAAGGTTCGCCGGGACTTCTTCGAGGTGACCTGCAGGACTGACAAACAGATCGAGATCGGGCAGACTGTGCACGTCACTTACCCCCGATTTCTGCTCAACAACGGAAAGCTGTTGCGCGTGCTGGCTGTAGAGCCTGACTACACGCTCAACCGAAACATTCTGACGCTATGGGGCTGATACGTGGCTAACTGCTACATCGCTTACCCGAACCGGGTCG
>CAZIXP010000310.1:0-2013 GCA_964543245.1 uncultured Starkeya sp. | reverse complement strand
AGCCGCCGGTGAAAGGCCCGGCGAAGGTCTCGGCTTGCCGGCCGCCGGCCTCGGCCTGCCCGCCGGCCCGGGCGGGGGTGTCCGCTTCGGCCGCCTCGGTGTCCATCGCGGCGCCGGCTTCGGCGGCGGCGGCCTCCATGGCTTCCAGCGCCTCGATGAAGGCCTCGCGCGCCGGGCGGCCGCGGGCGAGGGCGTCGTCGACATCCGGGAAGGGCGGCTGCAGCGAGGCGATGCGGTCGACCACCCGCTCCAGCGTCTCATGCACCGCTTCCAGCGTGTCGCGGGTGCGGCGGGCGGTGCCGTCCTGCCGGGCTTCCAGCTCCGCCAGCTCGCGGCGCATCTCCTCCAGCGCCTCCAGCGCGGCGGCACCGGAGGCCGGGGGCGCGGTGCGCTCGGCGGCCAGGGCGCGGGCGCGCTCCTCCGCGGCGGCCAGCGTGCTGGCGCGGGTCTCCTCGATCTGGACGAACAGGTCTTCCAGCGCCTGCTCGATGCCGCCGAGCCGGGCGAGGCGGGTGTCGCTGGCCTCCACCTTCTCGGCGATGGCGGCGATGTGGCGGTTGATCTCGTCCAGCGCGCCGTCCGGCCCGCCGGGGCGGGCGACCTGCTCCATCCGCTCCATCAGCCCGTCGAACAGCCGGGTCATGCCCTCCGGCGCGAGGCGCGCCACCTCGGCGACGGCCGACTGGATCTCGTCCAGCCGGGTGGCAATATTGGAGTCGGGCGTGGCGGCGAGCCGTTCGGCCACGCGGTCGGAAACGCGCGCGGTTAGGCGCTCCTCGAGAGTTGCCTCCAGATTTACCCCAAGATTTGCCGCCAGATCCGCGGCCAGACTCTGCTTCAGGCGCTCGGCCAGACGCTCGCCCAGGCTCTCCGCCGCGCCGACCCCGCTCGCCTGCGCCGCCTCAAGCCGGCCATCGAGCGCCTCGACGCGGGAGCCCAGCGCTGCGAAGCGCGGCTCCAGCTCTTCCACCACCCCGCGCACGATGCGGGCGTCGGAGGGGCCTATCTCGTCCAGCTTCAGCACCAGCAGCGCCACCTGCTCGGCCAGACGGCGTACCGCATCGGTGGAAAGCGCGTGGCCCAGCAGCTCGCGCATCTCCGCCACCTGGGCCTGCAGCCGGGCGATGGTGGCGCCGTCGACCGAGCGGGCATTGACGAGGTCGACCTTGCGGGAGAGCCGCTCGACACTGGCGGCCAGCGCAGGGTCGCCAGCCGGGCGGGCCTGCTCGATCACCGCGCGCAGCGCCGCGACCGCCTCGGCGATCTCGCCCGCCGGGGCGCCCGGCGCCGCGGCGACCTCGGGGTCCAGCCGCTCGGCCAGCAGCACCAGCGCGTGTTCCAGCTCCTCCACCGCGCGGCGGGGGGCGAGATCGGCCAGCGCGCGGCGCATGCCGTCGAGCTCGGCCCGCAGCGCGTCCAGCGCCTGGGCGGCGGGCAGCCGCTGGCGCATCTCACGCATATCCTCGGCCATGCGGCCAAGCTGGGCCTGAAGCCCGGCGAGATCGTCGCGGACCGGATCGGGAAGGGTGGGGGCCGGCGGCTCGGCCCGGGCGCCCGTGCGTGCCGCCGACGCGCCGCGGCGCGGGCGCTCCTCGGGGGAGCGGGGCTCGCTCTGCCGGGCGGCGGCTTGCCGGGAGTCGCTTTGCCGGGCGGCCTCGCCGGCGCGGGCGGCTTCGCTGGCGCGGGCGATCTCGCTGGTGCGGGGGCCCTCATAGCTGCGGCCGGCGGGCGGGGCGTCGTGGAAGCGTGGCTCCGGCGCAGCGCGCGCCGCGGTGGCGCGGGCGCCGCCGCCGCCGATCGCGGCGCGGGCCTGCGCCAGGCGCTGCTGGGCCATCGCCTCCAGCCGCTCGTTCAGCCGGCGCACGGTCTCGTCGAGGTGGGAGGCGGCGGCGGCGCTGCCCTTCTCCGGGTCTTCCAGCAGCCGCTCGATCCGCTCGTTCAGCGCTTCCAGCGCGGCGCCGAGGCCTTCCTCGCGTATCTGCTCGCGCGGCTCCCGGGTCTCGCGTATCTGCT
>CAZIXP010000309.1:0-2014 GCA_964543245.1 uncultured Starkeya sp. | reverse complement strand
TTTAGGTCTCTCTTGACTTGTTTCAACAGTTCCAGAAAATCAGTATACTGGCTCACTAAATCAAAGTCTTGAGTATAATCTGAAACATGCACGTAAGATTCGTGTTTCACTTTCTCGTGTTCTGCTACTGGCAACCCTGCTAGGATACAATACAATTCCCATAGTTTGCCACGCCCTACACCGATACTTCTCATGTCCTCAGATGTGCGGAGTGCTTGGTGTACTGTATCATACGCTTCTGGCAAGAAACCAAATGTATAAATCTCATATTCTCTGCCAAAGAAATAGATATTGCGTGGTGCTCGTTTAGTAACGAATACTGTGTCGAGAGTCTTATAGGAGAATATTACATCTCCCAACATGATAACAACTTTACCACGCCACTTGTCTCTGGTATTGGCTAACGCGTCGCATAGACTATTATAACTTGATGGCATCCACGCGCATGGGAATTTATTAAGAATCTGTGGATGCCACGCAAGCACATGGACATTCTCTTTATCAGCAAACATACGCGCCTGTGCATAAGTCCGTTCAAGTAGCGTCATGTTAATAATTGGTACAAGTTGTTTCGGCAAATTATTATCTTGCCACCTGTTCTGATTGCCACCAGTAGGAATAATAATTGTATGCTCTGTATCTACCGATAGATGTTCCATATCCTCTCCTATAATTTTATAATCGCTTCCTTGTACCACTTAGGGTAGAAAGTCATAAGGCTTGGTGATGTGCAACTACCATCAGCGAGAGCGGATATGTTTAACATGTAGTCACCATTGTCTATTTCCCCACGTGATACTCTACCTGACGCTTGTACCACCGCGTTCGCGGATTTCCACAGCGCGTATTTCCTACCACCATCCCTGTTTACCCTTGCCATATCGTACTTATCACTAGGGTTAGAATGTGGTACTCCTGCTATGATAGCAAACCGCGCCAGGTCTCCACGTAAGTCAAGTCCAGTACCCCATCCTTGAATGGTGTCTATTGCAATTATACCATCACGTTTATCTTCCAAGAACGATGCTATGCGTTGCGTTACACCCTGTTCTTTATCTTTAGGCATGAATATCCTTTTACCAAAACGCTCCTGTAAGAATGTACGTAGTTTATTTACTTTAGAATATGATGTTGTCAAGATAACACCACGCCACGTTGGGTCAAGTTTCTTAATAAAATTCCAGATAACGATAGCCTGTAATGTGTAGAGCGAAGGGTTCTGGTCAAGATTTTTATGTGTCATCTTCTCCATACCCAAGTCATAGATTGGTCGCTTATCAGCAGGTATCGGATGCGGATATGAATATGATTTATATTGTTCTATCCCAAGTTCTTTAGCAAGCGGTGATGGCTCACCGATAGTCGCACTCATCAATACCGTTGTATGTTTGTTGCTCCATAACCTGCGCGCTATCATATCGACACTCAAAGGCTTGATAACGAAATACGAATCACGTTCAAGATAGTTGGACTCTGTCTCCCACCACATACCAGAACGTTTTGGCTTACCAACGAACAGGAATATCTGTTCTGACTCTTGCAGTAACTCTACTCCAAGTTGCAGATATTCTCCCATTGTTTTCTTGGATGAAAATTCACGTGATGTATAATCGAACAACCCATCTTGCACGCCAACGATTGATTCCATCTCGGCAAACCATTTTAGCAGTATGGCTCTATCAACCTCTTCGATTAAGTCTCCCATACCATCACTACCATAACTCTGTATTGGGCATGGCGGGAATTTATACTGTTTGAGTTGTTCACCACGCAATACAAATTCAGAGAACGACAGTATCTCCTCTGCGCTAATATGTGCTTCATCCATGACCAAGAAACCACTACGATTTATCATGTCATCAGATAACAACGCGTATTTATATGTGCAAGCGGCGCGCCTTGCATCGGCTATTTCTTTCTTAGCTTGCAGATACGGACACTCGTTAGAGAATGCACATTTGTGCATGTTCTTAAGATGGCAGTCGCGAGCAGTTGGTATCTTATGATATGAATG
>CAZIXP010000308.1:0-2038 GCA_964543245.1 uncultured Starkeya sp. | reverse complement strand
ACGGCCCTTCCCCGCCCGCTCCGCCAGCGCCGCCTGCACCAGCCCGGCCAGCGCCGCCTCTCCCGCGGCGGTGGCCTGGAGGAAGGAGCCCGGCGGCAGCGCCACGCGGGCGCGGCCCATCGTTACCACCGGCGGCTCGCGCTGGATGACGAGTTCGCCATGGCGGGTGAGGCGCGCCAGCCGGTGGCGGCCGGCAAGCTCGCCGAGCCGCGCCATCACCGCCGGCTTCAGCGGCCCGGAGCCGCGCACATCCATGTCGAGCCCGGTCTCGGTCGCCGTGACCTGAAGGTCGAGCGGCTTCTTCAGCGGCACCAGCGCCTCGGCCACTGCCCAGGCGGCGGCGAGCGCGCCGTCCAGCCCGGGATCGAGGATCGGGCAGGCGTCGATCGGCACCACGGCGTGGCTGCGCCGTCCCGCAAAGCCGACCGCCAGCACGTCGAGCCCGGCCCGCACGCTGCCGCCGCCGGCGCGGGCATGGAAGGTGGCGCGGCGGCGGCCGGCGCCATGGGCCTCGCGCAGCTCGCCGACCGGCGCGTTGAGCCCCACGCGCTCCAGCGCCTCGACCACCAGCCCGCGCTTCCACGCGGCATAGGGCACGCCGTCCCAATGCTGCAGCGCGCAGCCGCCGCAGGGCCCGACATGGGGGCAGAACGGCTCCCGCCGCTCCGGGCTCGGCACGTCCACGGCCAGCAGGCGGCCGCGGTCGCCCTCAACCTCGGCCTCCACCCGCTCGCCGGGCAGCGCCAGCGGCACATAGACCGGACCCGCCGGCGTCAGCGCGACGCCGTCCCCGCGCTGGCCGAGATGGTCGATGGCGAGGGTGGCGCGACGGGGGGCGAAGCTCATTTTCTGTACACTCGATACGGCATTAGGTATTCCAGAAGTCTTCGACGTGCGTCATTTTGGCATATCGACAGATAGATTCGGATGTACGCCAAGACTCATGTAGTATTCATCCGCTGCACACCGCGAATATTGCACAGCAGCACCGACAAAGCACCTGCACATAATAAGAAATCGATCCATAGGGGGAAGTCATGTCACTCATCTCCGCGCTCGCCATCAGCATCGGCGTCCTCGGTGGCATCGCCACCTGGGCGTTCCTCGGCCCGCTCGCGGGCACCCTGCAGATCTGGGCCGCGTTCATCGCCTGGGCCTGCTTCTTTCATTGCGGCGGCAAGGAAGGCGGCCTGAAGGCCACCCTTCCCGCCACCGTCGCCGGCGCGATCATGGCCGGCCTCACGCTCATCGCGGTCAGCCGCGGCGGGCTCGGCGCCAGCCTCGGCCTGCCGGTCTGGGCGGGCCTCTGCGTCGGCGTCGGCGTGCTGGTGATGATCCTGCTCGCCAACCTGCCGGCCCTCGGGGCGATCCCCGCCATGGTCTATGGCTTCGCCGCCACCGCCGCGCAAGCCCTGATGGCGGCGGACGGCCTCGCCAACCTGACCAGCCCGGGCCTCGCCAACCCGGTCGTCTCCATCGCCGCCTCGATGGTGGTGGGCGCCATCCTCGGCTATGTCTCGGAAAAGGTCGCGGTGGCGCTGCTCGGCACCGGCCCGGCCCGCCGCCCGGCCTGAGCGTTCAGGCGCCGGGCGGGCGCGTCCCGGCCGGCGCCGCCACCACCAGGCTTTCCTCATTGCCGTCGCCCCCGGCGATGGGCGAGGCGATGACGGTGAGAACCCGCCACCCCAGCCGCTCCAGCGTGGCGACCACGCCCGCCACCGCATCGGCGCGAGCTGCGGCGTCGCGGACGATGCCGCCCTTCGACAGCCTGTCGCGGCCGACCTCGAATTGCGGCTTCACCAGCGCCACCAGATGCGCCGCCGGCCCGGCATGGCGCAGCGCCGCCGGCAGCACCTGGGCCAGTCCGATGAAGCTGACATCGATGGTGACGAGGTCCACCGGTGCGGCGATGACGCCCTCGGCCAGCGTGCGGATGTCGGTGGCCTCCAGCGAGACCACCTCCGGCCGTGCCCGCAGGCGGGGATGAAGCTGGTCGCGCCCGACATCCACCGCATAGACCCGCCGCGCCCCGCGCGCC
>CAZIXP010000307.1:0-2042 GCA_964543245.1 uncultured Starkeya sp. | reverse complement strand
CCTGCGCGGCGCGGGCGAGGCCCGGCAGCAGGCTCGGGCGCATGTCGGAGAGGTCGGCCGCGATGGGATTGGCGAGCGCCAGCGCCGGCTGGCCGCCGCCGAACAGCTCGGCCTGCGCCTTCGGCACGAAAGACCAGGTGACGGCCTCCACCAGACCGCGCACCGCGAGGGCGCGACGCGCCTTGCGGGTGCGCAGCTGCAGCGTGGTGAGCACCGGCTTGCGGGCGGTCTCGTCGCGGGGGAAGGGGAGCGAGGGCACCCGGTCGAGCCCGAGGATGCGCACCACCTCTTCCACCAGATCGGCCTTGCCCTCGATGTCGCCGCGCCAGGACGGCGGGGTGACGCGCACCGTGCCGCTCGTCCCCTCGACAGCGAAGCCGAGGCGGCCGAGCGTCTCCAGCTGCTCGGCGTCGGTCGCGACGAGGCCGGTCAGCTTCTCGGTGAGGCTCAGCGGGAAGTCGATGACGCGGGTTGTGTCGGGGAGGGTGCCGGCCAGCACGACCGCGGAGGGCTCGCCGCCGCAGAGCTCAAGGATGAGCTGGGTCGCGAGCTCGAGGCCGGGCACGGTGAAGGCGGGGTCGATGCCGCGCTCGAAGCGGAACCGCGCATCGGAGTTCAGCCCGAGCTTGCGGCCGGTCTGGGCGATGTTGATCGGCTCCCACAGCGCGGATTCGACCAGCACATCGGTCGTCTCCGTGTCGCAGCCGGAGTCCTCGCCGCCCATGATGCCGGCGAGCGATTCCACGCCCCGGTCGTCAGCGATGACGCACATGCCGGGATCGAGCACATAGGTCCTGCCGTCCAGCGCCAGCAGGCTTTCGCCCTCCCGCGCCCGGCGCACCACCAGATTGCCGTGCACCTTGCCGGCATCGAACACGTGCAGCGGCCGGTTGCGGTCGAAGGTGAGGAAATTGGTGATGTCCACCAGCGCGTTGATGGGGCGCAGGCCGATGGCCCGCAGCTTCGCCTGCAGCCAGTCCGGCGAGGGGCCGTTCTTCACGCCGCGGATGAGGCGCAGGGCGAAGGCCGGGCAGGGCGCGCCGGTCTCGATCGTTACCCCGACCGGGCAGGGGAAGCTGCCGGCGACCGGCGCGACCGCCGGCGTCACCACGGTGCCGAGCCCGGCGGCGGCGAGGTCGCGGGCGATGCCGGCGATGCCGAGCCCATCCGCCCGGTTCGGCGTCACCGCGATCTCGACCACAGGGTCGCCGAGGCCGATCCATTCGGCGTAGGCGGCGCCGACCGGTGCATCTTCCGGCAGCTCGATGATGCCGTCGCTCTCCTCGGAGAGCTCCAGCTCGGCGGCCGAGCACAGCATGCCCCGGCTCTCGACCCCGCGGATGGTGCCGATCCCGAGCGTGATGTCCTTGCCGGGAATATAGGTGCCGGGCGGGGAGAACACGCTCTTCAGCCCGGTGCGGGCGTTGGGCGCGCCGCACACCACCTGCACCGGCTCCCCGGCGCCGGTGTCGACCATGCAGACGCGCAGCTTGTCGGCATTCGGGTGCTGAACGGCGGAGACGACATAGGCGATCGAGAAGCCCTTCAGCTTCGCCGCCTTGTCCTCGACGCCCTCGACCTCGAAGCCGATGCGGTTCAGTGTGCCGGTGACGTCGTCCAGCGTGTAGTCGCCGGCAAGATGCTCACGCAGCCAGGAGAGGGTGAATTTCATGGGTCGATCTCCTCTCCGGGGTCAGTTCGACAGCCCGCCGGCCAGCGTCGGGAAGTCGAGCGGGCGGAAGCCGTAATGGGAGAGCCAGCGGACATCGGCCTCGAAGAAGGCGCGCAGGTCCGGCATGCCGTATTTCAGCATGGCGATGCGGTCGATGCCCATGCCCCAGGCAAAGCCCTGGTAGACGTCGGGGTCGATGCCGCAGGCGCGCAGCACGTTGGGATGCACCATGCCGCAGCCGAGGATCTCCATCCAATCCTCGCCTTCGCCGAAGCGGATCTCGCCCTTGTCGCGGCGGCACTGGATGTCGACTTCCAGCGACGGCTCGGTGAAGGGGGCTTACGACCTCGTCAACACTGGAGCCGCCGAC
>CAZIXP010000306.1:0-2098 GCA_964543245.1 uncultured Starkeya sp. | reverse complement strand
TCAGGAGATGTGGCAAAAGATTTCACTTGTAATGATCAAACAGGATATTTAGATTTATATGAAGTAACTAAATATCAAGATTTAAAAGGAAGAAAGATATATCAATGGGATAAAAGACCAGATGGATTACAAACTCTTGCAGATATGTTAAAAAATTCAAGTAATCCGTGTATTGCAAGAACAGCTCTAGAGGTAGATTTTCAATACTTCTATAAAAAACTTAAAGAGTTTGGTATAGGGAACTTTATTGGTATCGGCTTACAAGAGGAGAGTAATAGCTATCTTAAATCAGATGCACAATGGACAAAATTAGATACGATTACTGCTTCATATGGTCAGGGTTTATCTGCTACACAGCTTCAAGTAATATCTGCATTAAGCACAATAGCCAATCATGGTAAAAGAATGAGACCATATATAATAGCATCAATATCAGATGAAAAAGAAAATATAAAATTTGAGCCACAGGTACTCTCAGAGCCAATATCTGCAGAAACTGCAGATGCTGTTGCTGAGATGATGACACATGTTATAGAGGATGGTGGTATTAATGAGCTATATATTAAACAGTTAAGTGGATACTACATAGCAGGCAAAACAGGAACCGCTCAAGTGGCTAAGAAAGATGGAGTAGGCTATGAAGAGGATAAAACAATAACAACATTTGTTGGATTTGCACCAGCTGATGACGCAAAAATGATTATGTTAACAAGGTTAGAAGAACCAAAAAACAATCCTTACGCATCTGTAACAGTTGTACCTATGTGGACAGAGATATTTTTAAATATTGCTAATGACCTAGAAATCTCTAAAAGAAATTGAGATAATTTCATAATAATTTGATTTATCCCTATATGATAGACATACTAAAAGAAAGCATGAAATATCTTTTCATATCTACAGCTGTTTCAATACTCTTTGCCCCAATAATGATTAGTATTCTGTATAAATTAAATCAGGTAAGTGGTATTAAAAAAACAAAATTGGGATCTGGAGATGGAACAAACTCAATATTTATGAGAATAATGAAAACTACTCAAACAAATGGTACTCCTAATATGGGGGGTATTTTAATCTGGATAGTTGTTCCCCTTATCACATATATCTTTACCCCAATGTTTCCTGCCCTAAGAGCTTTATTAGTAGGATTTCTCCTTTTCGGTTTTTGGGGATTTGTAGATGTTGCAATATTTACAAATGGGTTTAAGAACAATCAAAAGATAAAGGCAATGCAAGAAACATTTGAATGGAGATTGGGTAAATTAATTATCACAATACTATTAAATATTGGAGTAATGTACCTTTTATACATAACTGGAACCTTTAATACACTTACGCTAACATCTACTTTAGCGATATCCATTACACCTGCAATTTTAATATTGTTAGGTATTCTAAGTCAGTTTGCAATATACTCTGGAGAGTTAACAGACGGATTAGATGGCTTAATGGTAGGTATATTTACAATAATTGTATCTGCACTTTCAATTTTACTAATTGTTCAGGGTAAATATGAGTTCTTACCATTTTTAGCAATTACACTTGGTGTATTAATTGTAGATCTATATTTTAACATTCCTCCTGCAAGATTCTGGAATGGTGGACCAGGTGCTATGCCTTTAGCATTTTCAATGTTTTTTATTGGATTAGTAACTGGAAATATAATTCCATATTTACTAATGTCTTCAGTAACATGGTTAATTATGGCATCTAGTGCAATCCAAATTATTAGTATGAAATTTTTTAAAAGGAGAGTATTTAAGATTGCACCAATACATCATCACTTTCAAGCCATAGGGTGGCCACATTACAAAATTACAATGAGGTTCTGGTTATTTACACTGTTTGCATGCGTACTTGGGGTATTTATTGGTTTACTTTAATATTTACTCTTTTTCACAGATACTTTCACCATTCTTACATTGGCAAAGTAAACTACCATCTTTTGAGTTGTATACATCTCCATCATTTCTAATATTTCCCTCATATATACAGTTATTTGCTTGGTATATACCACCCAATTCATCTTGATAGCTAATCTTAAAATTACTGTTAACAGTGCTACTGCAGGCCAGCCTTTGTTCCAGATAAGAAGCAC
>CAZIXP010000305.1:0-2109 GCA_964543245.1 uncultured Starkeya sp. | reverse complement strand
ATTTATGATTCCGGCAACCATCATCCTCGCTGCAGGCAGTATGTTTGTTCTATGGTTAGGTGAGCGTATCACTGACAAAGGTATCGGTAACGGTATTTCACTTATCATTATGATAGGTATTATCGCACGTTTCCCGAATTCACTTGCGCAGGAAGCTGCTTCAAGATTCAATGCTATAACAGGTGGTGGATTAGTAATGTTTATCGTAGAGATACTCATTCTTTTTGCTGTCGTTTGTGCGGCTATCATCTTGGTTCAAGGAACTCGTAAGATTCCTGTTCAGTATGCAAAGCGCCTAGTAGGTAACAAACAATATGGCGGCGCTCGTCAGTACATACCATTGAAGTTGTTCGCTGCAAATGTAATGCCTATTATCTTTGCTCAGGCCTTGATGTTTATACCTCTAACACTAGTTCAGTATTCATCGGCACAAAATGCGAGTTGGGTTCTCCGTTCTCTGATGGATCATACGAGTTGGCTCTACAATGTTGTATTTGCTGTGTTAATCATAGCTTTTACATATTTCTACACAGCTATTACTATGAATCCTACTCAGATGGCTGAGGATATGAAGCGTAACAATGGATTTATTCCAGGTATCAAACCAGGAAAGAGTACTGCAGACTATATTGATACAGTAATGTCTCGTATTACTTTACCAGGTTCATTGTTTATAGCATTTATTGCTATTATGCCTGCTTTGGCAGGTTTGCTCAATGTACAGCAGGGTTTCGCGCAGTTCTTTGGCGGAACATCATTGTTGATTCTTGTCGGTGTTGTGCTGGATACTCTGCAGCAGATTGAAAGTCACTTGTAAATTCTGGTCGTATACATGGTAGAGGTGGTGTTTCTGCTTATTAAGAGAATTTGTTGTAATGAACATTTTTCTTAAGACTGAAGATGAAATTGAGCTGATGCGTCAGGCTAACCTTTTAGTAGGTAAAACTCTTGGCGAATTAGCAAAATACATAAAACCGGGTGTGACGACCCTTCAATTGGATAAAATTGCTGACGAGTTTATCCGTGACAACGGAGCTCTGCCAACTTTTAAAGGTTTCCCTAATCCATACGGAGGGCCGTTCCCCGCAAGTATCTGTACATCTGTAAATCAGATTGTAGTTCATGGCATACCAAATGAAGAAACTGTACTCAAAGATGGTGACATCGTTTCTGTCGATTGTGGTACACTCTTGAATGGTTTCAATGGAGATTCTTGCTATACATACTGTGTTGGCGAGGTTTCTGATGAGGTTAAAAGACTTCTTAAAACTACAAAAGAAGCTCTTTATTTAGGTATAGAAAGTTCGATTGCAGGTAATCATGTCGGTGATATCGGATATGCAATCCAGAGACATTGTGAGGAACAGGGGTTCGGTGTTGTCCGCGAATTTGTTGGTCATGGCATTGGAAAAGAGATGCACGAAGATCCGCAGGTTCCAAATTATGGTCGGAGAGGCAATGGAGTACTATTAAAACCTAGTATGTGCCTTGCAATAGAACCGATGATAACAATGGGCGAGAAGTCAGTGTGGATGATGCCAGATAAATGGTCGATAACCACACGTGATGGAAAACATGCCGCACATTTTGAACACACTATAGTCGTCCGTAAAGGGAAGGCTGAGATTTTATCTTCATTTGAGGAAGTAGAACGCATAGAAGGAAAATTATATTAATATATGGCAAAACAATCAGCTATAGAGCAAGATGGAACTATTGTAGAAGCATTGTCTAATGCAATGTTCCGTGTTGAGTTGGAGAATGGTCACGAAATTACTGCGCATATCTCTGGAAAAATGAGAATGCACTATATCAAGATTCTTACCGGTGATAAGGTTAAGGTAGAAATGAGTCCTTATGATTTATCTAAAGGTAGAATAGTATTTAGATACAAATAAAACAAAAAGATATATGAAGACAAGAGCATCATTGAAGAAACGTACCCCGGAGTGCAAGATCGTACGCCGCAAAGGTCGTCTGTTCGTTATCAACAAAAAGAATCCCAAATATAAATTGCGTCAGGGATAGTTAGTTTAAAACAAATATTTTATTTACAAATATGGCAAGAAGAATTGTTGGAGTAGATGTGCCCCAAAATAAGCGTGGCGA
>CAZIXP010000304.1:0-2212 GCA_964543245.1 uncultured Starkeya sp. | reverse complement strand
GCTATGCCCTTGGTCTTCAGCGGATGGGTGAAGATCCCCCCATCGTGGAACCCTTTCACCAGGTAATCCAGTGGCGCCCAGGTCAGGCGGGCCGCATGGAGGAGCGGATGGCAGTAGTAATAGATGTTTCCCGTCAGAATCACCACCGCAAAGATGATTGCGGCGATGTACATTTTCTCGTATTCCTGTCTTTGGGCCATGGATTCTTTCTATTTGATATTTTCCTCATAACGGCGGTCTTCGAAACTGACGTCCATCGCGCCCGCCCTTTCGGCATCTGACTGCTGCTTCCGCTGGTCCCGGTCCGGACGCACCCTCCCGCCCCATGAGGCTCCCTTGGGCCGCCCGACAGGCTTGAGGGCACGTGCGATAACGCCGGCCCGGAGGTCCCGAAGCTTCTCGGCATCCTCGCGGGCGGAGACCCGTGCGGCTTTCACATAGCTGCTCCTTGAGCGTCCTCGGTCCTCCAGGCGCCACTTCCCGGTGGAGACGGCAGTGCGCATCATGCCGACTGAGATGACATCCCGGATATCCGACGCCTTGAGCACCGTCCTGGTGACATGGTCGACGAAAGTGATGCCGAAGACTTCTCCCGTGTCGGCGGTTTTCGACAGATGGACGGATATGCCCTTGTTCCGGAGGATGTTGCAGAAATGTCCCTCAGACTTGGAAAGGCCGAATGCGAACCCCACGAGGCTGCGGACCCGTTCCTTCTCCCTTGAGCCCCGCTGTTTGGATGCCTTTGCCGCAGCCCAGACCGGGGCGGCCATGTCATGAAGCGGTTCGCCCAGGTCTTTCTCCGTGAACACGCCTGTCGCCGCCTCCCCTTTCTTGCCGAGGCCCTGGAGGGTGATGGATGGCCTGCCGTCCGTCTGGATGAGGGATGCGGCGATCCCCATGTCCTCCAGTATGGCGGAGAGCTGCGGGAATCCCTGATGGTCATAAGAGAGGGCCGCCCTGTAGATATCCTTCATCTGTGAGAGAACGGGGCCCCGGGGATTGAACCGCAGGGAGCGGCCCAAAGTCCCGCCAGAGATATCCTTCTTCGTGGAAACCTTTGTTCCCTTCTCCGCCATCGAGAACCCGTACTGCGCCGCCACCTCACGCATGTAGGCGGATGCGCGGCGCTTTTCATAGTAATTGTTGATTTTCCTGCCTTCCCTGTCAGCGCGGACGGACACGATGTGGTAATGCTCCCTCTCGATGTCGAAATGCCTGTATACCAGGTAGGGCTGCTCACCATATCCGAGGTGCTGCATGAGGCCGGAGATGAACGAAAGGACCTGGTCTTCCGTGCAGGAGTCCGCATCGGACGGGTTCACCGATGCATGGAAACTCTTCTCAGCAACATAGTACCGGGTCCTTTCGTAACGTTGGAACAGGTCGTAGACTGCTTTCCTGTCCGTGGATTCCATATTCGCGTAACCGACGAGTTCCGCCACCCCATGCAGGACCTTTCCCTCGTTGTAATCGAGGGAAGGCCTGCAGGACGGGCGGGGTGATTCAATCTCGACGATCATCTAGATTTTATCGAAGTGGAACTCCAGACGGAAATCCTTACCGTCCCTTCAGAGAAGCTCGATGGCCTGGGCGCTGATGCGCATCTGCGCAGCCGGCTGCCCTTCCTTGTCGGAGTAGGCTCTTGCGGAGGGGTATCCGGCCACAAAGACCTGCTTGCCTTTCTTGAGGAAGTCCAGTACTCCGGATACGGAGCCGGTGACCTCGTAGGCGGATTTGATTTCGTTGTCACCTTTCTTTTCGTTGCAGATGACTGTGAACGACATGAACGGAGTGCCTCCGTTCTGACCCTCGACGCGGACGGCGTCCTTGGCGAGATGGCCGATGATTTCAATTCTTTGCATGGCAAAATTGTTTAATGGTTTGTGATTAAGGTTGTATATATCGCTTTACGATATCAAGTATTACCGCGAACTCGTCACGGAGTCCTTCCGTCGAGCGCATCAGGGCTGTAACCTTTTCGTCCAGAAGGCGGGTGTTCAGGTATGGGGAACCGTCCGGGCGCGTCTGTTTGGCCTGCCGCTGGTAGGTGGAAACGACCTGGTTGTAATTGACCCCGATTTTGTTCACCTCGTACACCAGACGGTTCAGTCTCTCCCTCAGTACGCTGTCATCGATGACCGCTGCGCTCCGTCTTTCCGGAAGCCTTTTCCGGGTAATTATGTCTCGCAGGAAACAGGAAACTGTCGGGTAT
>CAZIXP010000303.1:0-2225 GCA_964543245.1 uncultured Starkeya sp. | reverse complement strand
TTACCACCGTCTGCCCCGACCTGGTAAGCTTGAGATCCAGGCGACGAAGCCGCTTGCGAACCAGCGGGACCTTGCGCTGGCGTATACGCCGGGTGTTGCGGCGGTGTGCGAGGCGATTGCGGCGGACCCGGCGCTTGGGGCGGAGCTGACGGGTCGGCAGAACCTTGTTGCGGTGGTGTCGAACGGGACGGCGGTGCTGGGGCTCGGCAATATCGGGCCGCTGGCGTCGAAGCCGGTGATGGAGGGCAAGGCGGTCCTGTTCAAGAAGTTCGCCGGGATCGACGTGTTCGACATCGAGCTGGCGGCGAACGAGCCGGACCTTGTGGTGAGCACGGTGGCGGCGCTGGAGCCGACCTTCGGGGGCATCAACCTCGAGGACATCAAGGCGCCGGAATGCTTCGAGATCGAGACCCGGCTGCGGGAGAAGATGGGGATCCCGGTCTTCCACGACGACCAGCACGGCACCGCGATCATCGTGGCGGCGGCGATCGTCAATGCGCTGTTCCTGGGCGGCAAGACGCTGGAGACGGTGAAGATCGTGACCTCCGGCGCGGGAGCGGCGGCGATCGCGACGCTGAACCTGCTGGTGACCATGGGGGCGCGGCGGGAGAACATCTGGGTCACCGACATCGAAGGCGTGGTCTATGAGGGCCGCACCGTGCTGATGGACCCCTACAAGGGGGTGTTCGCGCAGCCGACGCCGGCGCGGACGCTGGCCGAGGCCATTGTGGGGGCGGACATCTTCATCGGGCTTTCCGCCGGCGGGGTGCTGAAGCCGGAGATGCTGAAGACCATGGGCGAGCGGCCGCTGATCATGGCGCTGGCCAACCCGACGCCGGAGATCATGCCGGACATCGCCCGGGACGCGCGGCCGGACGCCATGATCTGCACCGGGCGCTCGGACTTTCCCAACCAGGTGAACAACGTGCTGTGCTTCCCCTTCATCTTCCGGGGGGCGCTGGATGCGGGGGCGACGCAGATCAACGAGGCGATGAAGATCGCGGCGGTGAACGCGATCGCCGAGCTGGCGCGGGAGACGCCGTCCGACGTGGTGGCGCGGGCCTATGGCGGGGAGACGCCGGTGTTCGGGCCGACCTCGCTGATCCCCTCGCCCTTCGACCCCCGGCTGATCCTGCGGGTGGCGCCGGCGGTGGCCCGGGCGGCGATGGAGAGCGGGGTCGCGCGGCGTCCGATCGCGGATTTCGGCGCCTATCTCGAGCAGCTGGACCGTTTCGTGTTCCGCTCGGGGCTGGTGATGAAGCCGATCTTCACGCTGGCGCGGCAGGCGCCGAAGCGGGTGATCTATGCGGAGGGCGAGGACGAGCGGATCCTGCGGGCGGCGCAGGTTGTGGTGGAGGAGGGCATCGCCCGGCCGATCCTGATCGGGCGGCCGGCGGTGGTGGAGACCCGGCTGGAGCGTTTCGGGCTGTCGATCCGGCCGAACCGGGATTTCGACCTGATCAACCCCGAGGACGACCCGCGCTACCGCGACTATGTCGCGAGCTATGTCGAGCGGGCCGGGCGGCAGGGGGTGACGCCGGAGATCGCGCGCACGCTGGTGCGCACCACGCCGACGGTGATCGCGGCGCTGGCGGTGCTGCGGGGCGACGCGGACGTGATGCTGTGCGGGGTGGAGGGGCGTTTCATCCGCCATCTGCGCCATATCCGCACCATCATCGGCATTGCGCCGGGGGTGCGGGACGTCGCCGCGCTGTCGATGCTGCTGACGCCGAAGGGGGCGTTCTTCCTGTGCGACACCCAGGTGACGCTGGACCCGGGGGCGGAGGACCTCGCCGAGATGGCGATGCACGCCGCCGCCCATGTGCGGCGCTTCGGCATCGAGCCGCGGGTGGCGATGCTGTCGCATTCGGATTTCGGCAGCCGCGACGACGAGCGGGCCCGCAAGATGCGGCGCGCCACCGAGCTGCTGGCGGCGCGGGCGCCCGAGCTGATGGTCGACGGCGAGATGGAGGGCGACAGCGCGCTGGTGCCGGAGATGCGGGAGCGGGTGCTGCCGGGCTCGCGGCTGCAGGGGGTGGCCAACATCCTCGTCATGCCCACGCTGGAGGCGGCCAACATCGCCTACCAGATGGTGAAGGTGTTCGGCGATTCGCTCCCCGTCGGCCCCATCCTGCTCGGCACCGCCCGCCCCGCCCACATCCTCACCCAGTCCGTCACCGCCCGCGGCGTCGTCAACATGACCGCCATCGCCGTCGTCGAGGCGC
>CAZIXP010000302.1:0-2228 GCA_964543245.1 uncultured Starkeya sp. | reverse complement strand
ACGGGCTGATGCTGGTCGGCGGGTCGGTGGTGCTGGGCTACTGCGGGTTTGCCGCCATGGACGATCGGTCGAAGCGGTCGAGCTATGTCGCCTATCGCTCGACGGTCCTGACGAAGACCGGTCGGGTTGACGATCCCGACGCCTAACGTTCGGGCCATGTGGGGCGGCGTGGCCGCCGTCAACTAGAGCCAACCCATGACCAGGATAGCCCATTCAATATGCGGCCGACCTGTCTCTTCGAAATGCCGAACCGTTCGGCAAGCCCGCGGTGCGTCGTCAGTTGCGTTTTTCGAAGATGACGAAGTGCCATCACGTCGTGCCTGGAGAGTTTATTGGTGTTGATGGCCGTGCCACGAGCCATAGTGCCGTGGCGGCGCTTATCCTCAGAATTCTCTTTCGGAGTGGCCCAGCGTAAGTTCGCAAGAACATTATTCAGTGGGCAGCCGTCGATGTGCGCGACTTGGCATAAAGGGTTGGGCGGTGGCCCGATAAAGGCCTCAACCACAAGGCGGTGGACCCAATGTTTGCGCCGATCCGCCCCTCGCGACAAGTTTACGCGGAGATATCCACTACGCTCAAGATACGGGGTCCGGATGCGGCCCGGCGAGGTATTTGTCAGAGGGGCACCCATGGTGGAGCGGCGGACGCGACCGAGGCTGCTTACTTCGTAAGGCCACCCCTCAACAGACCGCCATTCTTCGATTAGGGTGTCGCTAGCCATCTTCCGTCTCCATAGAACGGGGTTGGTCAGAAGCCGGCGTCGACGGGGCCAACCGTCCGCCGGCTTCGCTATTTCTACCACATCTGGAACGGAGCAGGAACATGGCAGTCGTCATGGTCGCAATTTCGCTCGCCTTCGGCGCGCTATGGGGGGCCTTCTGGGCGCATGTCCGAGACCAGGGGCGCATCCCCGGCCTGCCCAACTCTTCGAAGGGCAAAGAGACCGGCATCGCGCTGTTCGGGCTGCCGATGGCCGCGCTGGCGCTGGGCTTCGGCTGGATCGAGGCTGCCCTGATCTGGGTCGGCATGGCGGGCGGGTGGTCGCTCGGCCACATGGGCGGCATGGGCCTGCGGTTCGCGCCCTCGCGGAAGGGCCTGTCCGTCCCGATGGCGTATCTCGCCATGGCCGGGACCGGCGCACTGGTCACGCTCGTGCCTGCCGGTGTTCTGGCATGGCATGGGGCATGGATCTCGGCTGCTGTGGTCCTGCTCGCCGGGGCGTTGAAGGTCGCGACCTACGAGGCCGGGTTCCTGGCGCGCGGCCTGACCGATCGGCCCCCGCACGCGACGTACATCGGGGCGATAGGGCACGGCGCCATTCTCTACGCGGTTACGGCCGCGGCGCTGGTGCTGTCCTGATCCCGGCCCCGCACTCCAGCCCGCGCAGGAACATATCCGTCCACGGCGGGATGTCCTGGTCACCGGCCTCCCAGCGCTGCCAGGATCGCGTCGTGACCCCGGCGATGCGCGCGCACTGGCCCTGAGACAGCGAGAGCGCCTTGCGGCGCTCCCGGAGTTCGGCGGGGGTGGGGCGGTCAGACTGCATTATCAGCCCCATTACGCCGGCAGCCGCGGCCGATGGCCGAGTCCGTATTTCGAGCGCAGCCAGTACCGCCACTTGGCAGTCTCGGGTCGCGCCCCATCGGATACCCACAGCAGGTATTTCGCGGTCACGCTCGGATACCCGCTCGACGCCGAGGGATGCCGCTCATGGACGGCAGCGAACGCGGCGGCGGGGAGGGGCCGCGACATGGCTGCCGCGATCCACGGAAATTCATACCGCGGCGCGCTGCGCACGGTGCGCCGCGCCATCCGGTACGCGTCCCGCCATTGGCGGCGGGCTTCAGTCATGTGGGTCATCGTTTTTCTCCCGATGCGGAGCGGCACAATCGCCGTTCACAGACAGAATATAGCGACACAGTGTCGCCAACGCAAGAGGGCAAATGCAGAAAATCGCACCCGATCGCGTCACCCTCGCCCACGTCCTCCGGGACACGCTGCCGTGGCAGTGGCAGGCCCGCGAGACCTGGTTCGACGAGTTCGACGGCTCCGGAACCAGCTACCTCGCCGGGTTCGGGTCCGAGAGCGCGGCCAGGGAGTACGGGCGGCGGATGGGGTGGTGCGAGTAGAGCGGAGCGCGGCCATGACCGACGACAAGACCTTCACCTGTTCGTATCCCTTCCAGGGCGGGCGGTGGTGCTTCACCCTCCAGGCGCGTGACGCCGAGG
>CAZIXP010000301.1:0-2232 GCA_964543245.1 uncultured Starkeya sp. | reverse complement strand
CGTCGCCCGACGCGGGCCCAGCAGCCGGGCCAGCGCGGCGCCGTTCAGGATGTGGCGGTCGCGGGCATGGTCCTCGTCGTCGATGCTCAGCCCCGCCAGCGCCACCCGGTCGTCCTCCATGGCCCGCACCACCAGCGTCGCCGGGCCGACGCGCAGATGGCTGCCGACCGCCGGGCGCTCGTCGAAGCGTTCCGCGAACAGCCCGGCGATGGTGAGGTCGCGCTCATGGGGCGCCACCGGCAGGCCGTAGAGATCGGAGATGGCGCCGAGCGGGATGTCGCCCCGGAACGGGAAGGCCGCGGCGACCTCGACATCCGCCTGCCCCTCCCCGGGCACGAACAGCCGGTCGAGCCGCGCCACCCGCTCCGGCGGGGCGAGCAGATAGGCGTAGTCGCCGGGCGCCAGCCGCTCCGCTTCCGCGGCGGTGAGGATCGCGCCCTCCCGCACCACCAGCATCAGCTGGGCCCAGTTCGGCAGCGTGCCGTGGCTCAGCACCGGGCTGCCGCGCACCAGGGGATAGGCCACCAGCTCGTAATCGAGCTGCCCCGGCAGGTCGATCTCGAAGCGGCGGGCCTCCTTCAGCGGCTCGGCCAGCGCGACCTGGAACAGCCGGGCGGCGTAAGTGAGGGTCCAGCCCTGCACCACCAGCGAGACGATGACGACGGTGAAGGCGACGTTGAAATAGATTTCCGCGCTCGGCACCCCGGCGAGCGTGGGAATGGTGGCGAGGAAGATCGACACCGCCCCGCGCAGGCCCACCCAGGAGATATAGGCCTTCTCCTGCGGCCGGAAGCCGAACGGCGCGAGGCACAGCCACACCGCCGCCGGCCGGCCGGCCAGGATGAGGAACGCCGCGATGCCCACCGCCGGCAGGGCGTAGTCCACCACCTTCGCGGGCGAGACCAGCAGGCCGAGCATCACGAACATCACGAGCTGCGCCAGCCAGGTGGCGGCATCGTGGAAGCTGACGATGGAGGCGATGGCCCGCACCGGCCGGTTGCCCAGCACCAGCCCGGCGAGATAGACCGCGAGAAAGCCCGAGCCCTCCGCCACCGCCGCCAGCCCGAAGATGAGCAGCGCCGCGCCCACCGCCAGCAGCGGGTGCAGCCCGCTCGGCAGCTCGAAGCGGTTCAGCAGCGCGGCCAGCGCCAGCCCGCCGGCGACGCCGATCGCCGCGCCGAGCACGCCCTGCTGCGCGAGGTGCAGCAGCAGCTCCCAGCCCGGCGCCTGCCCGCCCGCGGCGACGAGCTGCACCAGCACCAGCGACAGGAAGATCGCGATGGGATCGTTGGTGGCGGATTCGATTTCCAGCGTCGCGCCCACCCGCTTGCGCAGCTGCAGCCCGCCCGACTTCAGCAGGAAGAACACCGCCGCCGCGTCGGTGGAGGCGACCACCGCGCCGACCAGCAGCCCCTCCAGCAACGGCAGGCCGAGCAGCAGGCTGGCCAGCAGCCCCACCAGCCCGGCTGTCACCACCACGCCCAGCGTCGAGAGCAGCAGGGCCGGGCCCAGCGTGCCGCGGAACGCGCTCAGGCGGGTGCGCAGCCCACCATCGAACAGGATGATCGCCAGCGCCGCCGACCCCACCAGATAGGTCGCGCGGTAATCGCTGAAATGCACCTGCCCCGGCCCGGACTCGCCGGCCAGCATGCCGATGACGAGGAAGACCAGCAGCAGCGGCGCGCCGAAGCGGGAGGCGATGAGGCTGGAGAAGATGCCGACCACCATCAGCGCCGCCCCGGCGAGCAGCAGGACATTGGTCAGCGCGATCGTCTCCATCCCGTCCTCCCGCCCACGCCGGCAGCGTCCCCCGCGGCAGCCCCTTATGCCGCAACGGCACCAGCGTGGGGAGGGTTTCGGGCGAAACTTGGGGGCGAGGTGGGTTTCGGGCGAAACGTCGCGGCGGCGACGGCGGGGCGCATGCGCCCCGTCACGCGCGCTACCAGCCCCCGGTCCAGCGCGGCGGCAGCGGCCGGTCCAGCCGGGCGAGCACGCCCTCGGCGGCGCGCTGGCCGGTGGCGAAGCTCGCCTGCAGCAGATAGCCCCCGGTGGGGGCCTCCCAGTCCAGCATCTCGCCGGCGACGAAGGTGCCCGGCACCGCCCGCAGCATGCGGCGCATGGAAAAGGTCACGGGCCGCTCCGACGACATGCTGATCATCCGCGGCGTCAACGTGTTCCCGTCGCAGGTCGAGGAGCAGCTGTTCAAGATCCCGGCGCTCAGCGCGCACTACC
>CAZIXP010000300.1:0-2248 GCA_964543245.1 uncultured Starkeya sp. | reverse complement strand
CACGGCCTGCGCCGTGTTCCCCGTCATCGCGGCACCGACCGTGACCCAGTTGGTTCCGTCGATCGACGCCTGCAACGTCACCGACGTACTCGCCGGGGTGCCCGTGTAGGTGAGCCACACGCCCACGTTGTTGCTGTCCGTGATCGACGCCGGGACAACGACACTGCTGCCTGCGACAGTCGTGGCGGCAGCGGCGAGAGAGGTGGAAGTCTTGTACGACACGTCGGGGCTCCTGAAGGTGGGGGGCGGGAGGGACGTTCACCCCCACCCCCCCGGGATCGCCGGGGGGATGAGAGTCAACGCGCCTAAGGTCAGGCCGAGTTGATGGACGAGGAAGTCTCGATCCGGTAGAGGGACTGCTCGCGGTAGCGCTTCCAGCCCAGGACGCCGTACCAGCCGATCGGCCGGAACCGGTTCAACTTGTCCACGACCGGACCCACGACGACGTGCGGCTCCTCCGCCACGGCCTCCGCAAGCGCCTGCTTGCCGACGACGATGGTGCGGAACACACGGGCGCTGGACGCGCCGTCCGTGGCGTTGTACATGCGGGGCGACTCGATGAACGCCGCACCCTCGTACGTGCCGATGAAGCCGGGCCAGAAGTTCTCCGTGGCGTCGTACTTGTGGAGATCCTGGAACCCGCCAGTGGCCGACTCCGCGCGGAGGTCGTGGCTGACCTCCGGGTGGATGTAGCAGTGGTACAGCGACCCCTGCCGGGGGACGGCCTTGCCGGCCCGCAACTTGGATACGGTGTAGCGGACGAGCGCCGTGGAGAACACGTCGTTCGCCGCCAGCAGGTTCAGCGCCTGCGAGGACACCGCACCCGCGTCCGAGCGGATGACGTTGGTGCCGCCACGCAGTTCGGTCATCACCAGCGAGTCCAGGCTGTCAGCCATGTTGAACGCGATGATGTCCGCCGCAGCGGGGTCAACGTCCGACAGGGAGAACAGACCCAACTTGCGGGTCAGCAGAGCAGCGTTGCCGTACTCGTTCAGGGTCACGGTGACCGTGGACGGGTTGCTCAGGGCAACCGCGTCCGGGTCCACGTTCTCCGTCAGAGCGGTCGTCGCAGCCGCCAGGTCCGAGTGGATCTGGAAGACCACGGACGAACCGGGCTGGGTCTGCTGCACGGGACGCTTGTCCGCGATGGAGCGGACCAGCGGCATGGACCGCAGGGCCATCTCGACGTACCGGTCGTACGCGGTCTGAACCAGGCCGGTGAGGCCGGTCTGTGCCGGGGGGCCGGTGATGTCAGCGGTACCGGTGTAGTTGACTGCCATGTTCGTTCACCACCTTTCAGGTGGCTAGAAGGGGATGGTGGATGTTGCCATCAGGTGATAGCGGGCCCGTTCGGGTTACCGAACAGGATCTGGTTCAACTCCTCCGGGGACTTAGCCCCGGAGATGAGCGCCGCCAGTTGAGCCTCGTCACCCGACGGGGGCTTGCCCTGTGACGCGACCTCGTTGAAACGCTGCGCCTCGACAACCGCCGGGTCGGGACCGGACTGGTCGCCAGGGCAGCTCTGGCTGCTCGCGCCTGCCGGCGCGAACACGTCACCAAACTCGTCAAGCCAACTGGCGATCCCGTCCGCCTCGACATCAGACGGCACGAACGCTGCGATCTTCGGACTGAGGCCCCGCTCCTGCAAGGCCGACGTGACCGTCGCCTTCCGGGCCTCCTTGCGGAAGCCCTCCAACGCCTCGGTCAGTTCCTTGTTCTGACGCTGCTGCTTCCGCAGCGCCTTGCGAACCTCGGCCAGACTGCTCGACGCCTGAATGTCGCCGTCGTCGTAGCCGTAGTCGTCGTCGTCCTCGTAGTTGGGCATAGCCCATCTCCCTTGTAGTGATCTTCACTGGAAACGGCACCCACGCACACCACCGGGGGAGTGATGTACGGCTGCGCCTACCGGGCTGTTACGCCCCCCTGGGCCGGTCGATCAGGGGTGGGAGTGGAGAGCGGGGTCGCGATCCCTACGCAGTCTGGCTGGACTCTCCGCGCCTGCGGGCAGCAGTTGCTATCGCATGGCAGTTAGCGCATCGCAGTAGGCGTCGAGCCACTCGCGGATGCGCGCCTGACGCCGACGCGTCCAGGCGTTGTTGTACTCACGCTGCTTTGCTGGGTCCTTGTATGGCATTCACTGTGGAGAGCGAGGGAGTCGAACCCTCGTCCGCCCAGGGTCCCTCGTGGGGCCTTCCTGGGCGTCTAAACCGTTGCTCCCCGCCGTGCTAGTCGGCCGTGCGGCGGCGTG
>CAZIXP010000299.1:0-2283 GCA_964543245.1 uncultured Starkeya sp. | reverse complement strand
AGGCTTTCAATTAGGGTTTACTATTTTAACATTATTTTTTTTCTTTCGAGATGGAGATCTTTTAACCCATCACATTAACCGTGTAGGTCATTTTTGTCTGAATGCACGCTGGTTTCGATTTGCAAATCGTTTACCGTCTTCTTTACGAAGCAAGTCCCTTGTGACGGGTTTTTTATTCAGAGAAACCAAGACATCGCCGCGCTCTACTGCTGCTTTTGCCAAGGTTGAATCTTTTTGAACAGCGATAATGAGCAAGCCCGTTTCGGTATTAAACGTTTTTTTGTATGCAGGGGGCGGATCGGCGACGACTATACCCCATGTATGCTTTTGCAGGTCTTTTCCTGCATAGACGACGAGATAATTGAACATTTTACGTTCACGAGTACCAATTTGTGATCCAGATGAGGCTGTATTTTGTACGGAAAAACCTGACTGCGAAATTTGTGCTAGGGCAGAAGGAATCAATTCTATAGTGCTTTCGGTATGGGTATAGCTGGCCCCGTAATAGCATACGCAAGCTCCGCGTGCCCTTGCTTCTGCGGCGATAGCTTTTTCATCAAGGTAATTGCCCGTGCCGTTAAATTCGACATAGCCAAAAGGCAAATATCCCTCTGAAAACATTTCAAAAAAGATATTGGCATCAATATCGTCTCTTTTTTCCATACGCACAGATTGACAAAATTCAATATTCTTTTTGTCCAGATGCGGAATTTCAGCATAATATTCTTGCCAAGGTTGCTTTATACAGCCCACTAAGGGCAGAGCACAAAACCATATAAGGAAAGACTTTTTGATAGAGTGCAAAAGATTCATACTTAAAACATGGCGAGTGTGTCAGATATGAACAAATTAATAGTATCCTGAATATTACTTGCTTTGCTCGGAGCTGCTAATGCTGCCGTATCAATATTATTTTGAAAAGCTATACCCACGGGAGAAGTCGGTTCTTCCAAAACGGGCTTGGGGTCAATTGCCTTGCCGTTAACGCGCACTTCAAAATGCACATGCGGCCCTGTAGAAAGCCCGCTGTTTCCCACTGTGCCTATGGGCATTCCCATGCTTATAGTGTCATCTTTTGCGACACATATTGTATTCAAGTGCGCATAACGCGTTATGATGTTTGGAATATGTTCAATTTCTACAAACAGCCCGAAATCACTTTCTTTTGTGTTTACCATAACCACCTTGCCCGGGGCGGACGCAATGACGGGGGTATCCATTGGGGCAACGATATCTATGCCCTGATGCTTACGCAAAATGGACAAAATAGGATGCATCCGCATACCGAAAGGTGATGAGATAATACCATTGGCGATGGGTTTTTCAAAAATACATTCATCGGGCACGGCAACATCGGGCAATGTCACTTGTGTATCCATAAGCGCGTTTTTTGTGTGGGCTGTAAAACAAGCACACAAAGCGCATGATAGGAATACGAGGAGAAAAACGTTGAATATACGCATTAGCGCTTGTCTATTTGTTGATAAGCACGCAAATCCTGGTATACACTTTGCTCATATTCGGTAAAAAAAAGCGTTTTATCGTCAAGTTTTTGTAGAATACGTAAGAAAAGTTCTTTTCTATTCGAATCACGTAAAATCAAAGCATAACGCAGCAGGGCTGAAGGATCATCCCCCAAAGTTTTGATCTTTTCTTCCGCTAATAGATACGCACCGTGTTCTATAAGCTCATCAATACTTGCAATGATAGGCTTATTGTATTGAATACGCAGTGTTTGAAGATTGTTTTGCGCTTGAGCCAGAGCCTGTTCATCGCCAAGAGCCTCATACACAGGAATGAAATAGTGCGCTACACGAAGCGCCATGCTTTCTTTACTGCGCCTTTCCCGCTGCATAAATGCCACTGCCCCCATAGTCACGGGGCTTTCATCATCTAAGCGGGCAGCATTGAGCTTTTGTAAGCGCTGACATGTTGTTAAGGCCTGCTGCCACATTGCTGTGTCGCGCCAGAAGAAATACAAGACTTCCTGCATGGCAATCGTTTGTGGCACAAGGGCTTCAAAGTCCTGCTCGGAAAGCCCCATAGACCAGACTAAGGGCAGTAAGGAACGAGTATATTCTATTGAACCGCGCATACTGACTGCGACAGCACTCAGTAAAGCCTCGCGCAATGCCGTATTTTCAGGCTCTTTTTGATATTGCCCCCAATATATACGAATGGCGGCACGGCTTATGGCAGCATGAGCTGCATAATGCTTGCGTGCCTGATGCATAAGCAGCAAGGGATCAATGTGTATCTTGTCTTCCGCACCCCAATAGGATG
>CAZIXP010000298.1:0-2335 GCA_964543245.1 uncultured Starkeya sp. | reverse complement strand
TTGAGCTATTGACGTCGCGCTCATGCAGAGCGCTGCATTTCCTCGTGCAAAATAATACGCACCGCGGAGAATACGCTTCGGAACATTTCCGGCGTCAGCACGCCGGTGTTCGTGTTGTAGCGCGAGCAGTGATAGCTGTCGAACAGCGCGAGGCCGCCGAGGTCGTGGCGGGCGCCGTGGGCGAATTTGTGGTGCGAGAGCCGAAGCCCGTGGGCGGCGAGCACCTGGTCATGGGCGATCTTGCCCAGCGCGACCACCGCCGCGAGCCGGGGCAGGGCGGCCAGCGTGCCGGAGAGGAACGGCCGGCAGGTCTTCATCTCGTCCGTGGTCGGCTTGTTCTCCGGCGGCACGCAGCGCACCGCATTGGTGATGCGGGCCTCGGTGAGCACGAGGCTGTCGTCGGGCCGGGCCTCGAACCGGCCGGTGGCGAAGCCGAACGCCAGCAGGGTCTGGTACAGCAGCTCGCCGGCATAATCGCCGGTGAAGGGGCGGCCGGTGCGGTTTGCCCCGCGCAATCCCGGCGCCAGCCCGACGATGAGCAGCCGCGCCTCCGCCGGCCCGAAGGAGGGCACCGGCGCATTGTGCCAGCCCGGCTCCTGCGCCCGCCACTGCGCGCGGAAAGCGGCGAGGCGCGGGCAGAGCGGGCAGTCGCGCGGGGGTTCCGCGCCGGCCGGCGCGCTCAAAGGGGGGCGCATGGTGAGGATCGGCCTTCCGCGGGCGGAAACGGGTGGCGGCGCTCAGGTCTCGGGCAGGTCGTCCGCGACGGCGGCCGGCGGCGGGCCGCGACGCTCCAGGAAGCGCGGCGTCTCCTGCATGCGGCCGGAGCGCTCGCCGGGGTCGCGGCCGATGCGGGCCTGCAGCTCCACCAGATCGATGAAGGCGTCGGCCTGACGGCGCAGATCGTCGGAGATCATCGGCGGCTGGGTGTTCACGGTCGAGACCACGCTGACGCGCACGCCCTTGCGCTGGATCGCCTCCACCAGCGAGCGGAAATCGCCATCGCCCGAGAAGATCACGATGTGATCGACATGGGCGGCGAGCTCCATGGCGTTCACCGCCAGCTCGATATCCATGTTGCCGCGGATGCGGCGGCGGCCCTGGCTGTCGGTGAATTCCCGCGCCGGCTTGGTGACCACGGAGTAGCCATTATAGTCAAGCCAGTCGAGCAGCGGGCGGATGGAGGAATATTCGGTGTCTTCCACCAGCGTGGTGTAATAGAAGGCCCGCAGCACATAGCCGCGCGACTGGAATTCCTTCAGCAATCGCTTGTAGTCGATGTCGAAACCCAGCGACTTGGTCGCGGAGTAGAGATTGGCGCCATCGATGAAAAGCGCGGTCTTTTCCATAGTGCTGGCCATGACAGGCAATACCCGGTGTCAAAAAATGAGCAGGCACGCCTCGGCGTGCGGAACAACGGTCATCACCCTATCACAGCGCATTTGTGGCGCGTAGAAGGCGCGGCGCGGTTTTCCTGAGCCGGCGATCTTGTCCCCACCCCTTCCGTCAGCCGGCTTAACCTGTCAGAGCGGGCCGGCGGCGGGGCGCCCCGCCTTGCCCTTTGGCCCGGCTTGGTCTATGGGAGCCGTTGAATCCCTAAAATCCAGGAGTGCCGAGGCATGGCTCGCGTTACCGTCGAGGATTGCATCGACAAGGTCGACAACCGCTTCGAACTCGTTCTGCTCGCCGGCCATCGCGCCCGGATGATCTCGTCCGGCCAGCCGATCACGGTCGACCGCGACAACGACAAGAACCCCGTGGTGGCCCTGCGCGAAATCGCCGATAAAACCATCTCCCTGCCGCAATTGGAAGAAGACCTCATCCACTCCCTGCAGAAGTTCACCGAGGTGGACGAGCCGGAGCCGGAGACGGTGCCGATGATCGCCTCCAGCAGCTCGGAGGGCGGCGGCGACGATTCCGACGTGATGCTCGACCGCATGACCGAGGAAGAGCTTCTCGCCGGCCTGCAGGGCCTCGTCCCGCCCGAGCCGAGCGACGAGGACGAGGGCTGATCCCCCATCCCCACCCGACCCGACGGCCCGGCCTCACGCCGGGCCGTTTTCGTTTCCGGCGCAACACCCTGCCGGGGCGACGTCTTTTGCCGCAGCGCGGTGATACGCCGCTTGCACCGGCGCCGCCGGCGGACGATATCTAGCGTTCGGGGCCGGCGTCCGGCCCTTCTCGCGGGTGTGATCTGTCATGATGCGGCAGTACGAGCTCGTCGAGCGCGTCCGCCGGTACAACCCGAACACCGACGAAGCGCTGCTCGACCGGGCCTATGTCTATGCGATGCGGGCGCATGGCTTCTACCTCGAGGCACTACAGCTCGACGCGAAGC
>CAZIXP010000297.1:0-2345 GCA_964543245.1 uncultured Starkeya sp. | reverse complement strand
CGTGCGTCTGCGGCCCGGTCTCGGTGGTCTGGGCGACGAGCCGGCCGGGCAGCAGGCCGGCCGCGGCCGCCGCAGCGCCGGTCCACAGCGCCTGCCGGCGCGAGAGGCCGGGCCCGCCCGGCGCGAGGAGGAAAGGGTTCACGGGCCGCGCCCCGTCGCGGCGGCCTTCTCGGCGTCCCACCACCAGATGGTGGGGAAGGCGAAGGAATATTCCGGCAGCGTCTCCGGGTGGGCAAAGCGGTTCCACCGGGCGGTGCGGTAGAACGGGTAGTCCCAGGTCGGCACGACATAGTCGTGCGCCAGCAGCACCCGGTCGAGCGCATGGGTGGCGGCGACGAGGTCGTCGCGGTCGGTGGCGTAGATCACCCGCTCGATCAGGGCGTCGATGCCGGGGTCCTTGATGCCGGCATAGTTGGAGGAGCCCTGCCGGTCCGCCGCCTCGGTGCCCCAGAAGTCGCGCTGCTCATTGCCGGGGGAGAGCGACTGGCCCCAGCTGCCGATGATCATGTCGAAGTCGCGGGCGCGCAGCCGGTTGATGTATTGCGAGGAATCCACCACCCGCACATTCACCGTGATGCCGAGCCGCTCCAGCGTGGGCTTGTAGAACAGCGCAATGCGCTCGAAGGCCGGGTTGGACAGCAGGATCTCGATGACGAAGGGCTCGCCCTTGGCGTTCACCAGCTTGCCGCCGGTGACCTGATAGCCCGCCTCGCGCAGCAGCCGCGCCGCCTCGCGCAGATTGCTGCGCCGGGCCTCGTCGCCGCCTTCGGGCGGGTTGGCATAGGGTGTGGTGAAGACGCTGGCCGGCACCTTGTCGCGCACCGCCTCCAAAATCTCCAGCTCGCGGCCCTGCGGCAGGCCGGAGGAGGCGAGCTCGGTGCCCTGGAAATAGCTGCTGGTGCGCTGGTACTGGCCGTAGAACAGGGTGCGGTTCATGCCCTCGAAATCGAGCGCGAAATTGAGCGCGCGCCGCACCCGCGGGTCCTGAAATTTCTCGCGGCGCAGATTGGGGATGAAGGCCTGCATCTGGCCGGAGGAGCGGTCGGGGAACTGCTCCAGCACCACCCGGCCCTGCTTCACCGCGGGAAAATCATAGGCGGTTGCCCAGTTCTTCGCGGAGGTCTCGACCCGGAAATCGAACTGGTCACCCTTGAAGGCCTCCAGCTCCACCGTGTCGTCACGGAAATACTCGTAGCGGATCTCGTCGAAATTATTGGTGCCGACATTCACCGGCAGGTCCTTGCCCCAGTAGTCCGCCACCCGCTCGAAGGCGATGGTGCGCCCCGGCACGACCTGCTTGACCTTGTAGGCGCCGCTGCCGAGCGGCACCTCCAGCGTGCCCTGCGAAATATCGCGCGGCTTGCCGGCGGCGTCGGTGCCGGTCCACCAGTGCTTCGGCATCACACGGAGCTGGCCGACGATCTGCGGCAGCTCACGGTTGCCGGCCTGGTCGAAGGTGAAGGTCACCTCGTGCTCGCCGGTCTGCTCCACCTTGGCGACGTGGCTGTAATAGAAACCCTGGCGCGGATTGTTCTTGGTCAGCGCCTCGAACGACCACACCACGTCCTGCGGGGTCACCGGCTGGCCGTCATGCCATTTCGCCTCGGGGCGCAGTCGGTAGGTGACGGAGGAGAAGTCCGCGGGATAGCGCACCGCGTCGGCGAGGAGACCGTATTCGGAGGCCACTTCGTCGGCGGCCGGGGTCATCAGCGAATCGTAGATCAGCGACATGCCGGCGGCGGCGTTGCCGCGCGGCAGGATGTCGTTGAGCGTGTCGAAGGTGCCGTCGGCGGAGAGCCGCAGCAGCCCGCCCTTGGGCGCGTCCGGCTTCACATAGTCGAAATGGGCGAAGCCCGCGGGGTACTTCGGCGCTCCCATCAGCGCGACACCATGGCGCCATTCGCCCGGGCCCGCCGCGGGCAGCACACCGCTGGAAGCGGGCGCGCCGGCCGGCGGCGCCGGCAGCTCGCTCGCCGGCGCCAGCGGGTGGGCGGCTGCGGGCGGCTGCGCCGTGACCGGGGCCGGGCTCTCCTGCGCCGCCGCCGGGCCGGCAAGGCCAGACAGGGCCAGGAGCATCGTGACGATGGCGGTGGAAACCAGGGTCGCGGGGCGGCTCGTCATTCGGTCGTCCTTCGCAGTGGCGGGGCAGCGGGGCGGATCCTGCACCGGTGGCACATTCCTACGCCACGGGGGCCGTGCTGCGCCAATGGGGAATGGCGCGACACGTTCCGAAAAGAATAAGGCCGGGACGCGGGAGCGTCGCCGGCCTGACGTGATCGTGAAAGGCAGATGGAAGGTCGCACGCCTGCCGCGCCAAAGCCTGCCGCCGCTGCAGGGGGAAGGGC
>CAZIXP010000296.1:0-2402 GCA_964543245.1 uncultured Starkeya sp. | reverse complement strand
GGGTTTACGTACCGATCCCTCTGGAACATTCCATTGGGACGCCGGGTCGAAGTTGAACCCCAGCGCTCTAGAGCTGCAACTTCTGGGTGCTGATCCATGAGAGCCTGCATGATCTCATTGTCAGCGATATCAGTCTCGTTGATGATAACGGGAGTCCCGTCTTCGATATAGGTCTCGGAACCGCTCATCTAGTCATTTCCCATTCGTCTTTATTGAGGGCGGCGACCCGGCTCCAAATGCGGAACTGAAGATCGACCTCCTTCAGGAAGTGGTCAAGTTCATCGTATCGAAATGCTTGGACTGGTTTACTCTGGGAACGAACTACGAGGCTTCTCATATAGCTGCCCCGAGCTGAGAACGAGGAGAGCGTTCTCAGGATTTCGATCGGATCATTCAATTCCTTGAAATTGTGCATTTCTTTCAAATATGAGGCGATTTCCTCTCTCCAAGCCGAAATAACCTCTGTTGAGTTGTCGTTTGCCATTATAATCACCTAACGTCCAAAAGCCCCTACTAGTTTACCATGAACCTTCTATTAGATAAATATCATTGGCGGCGGTTCCCACATGTCTTCGCCCTTCATTCGGATCAGCTCCTCGATGGCATTCTGTTGATAGGCCAAGGCAGCCATCCGAGCGGCATCTAAACTGTGGAAGGAACCGGCGGAGTAGATCTTCTTGCGACCATATGGATCTAGATTTGTCTTGGCGTAGGTCCAAGTCTGGCCCTGAAACTCACCGATCAGCTCGCGATCCCAAGGAAGCACGAGTCTCTTGGAGTCCACGAGTCCACGAAGTACATCGGTTGACCACTCCAAAACCGTCCTCTTAATGATTGCTTCTTTCCATCCGTCGGGGTCGTCTTCGTCTATTTCGATACGCTCATCAAAGTCGGCGATCACCTTTTCAGAGAAGTTGTAGCCCTTGATCCTGTCAACGATCTGACGCAATTCGTCATGCTCCCTAGCCTTCTCCTGCACGTTCTGAAGAAGGGGGAATCCAGCGCCGGTGCTGTCCATCGCAAAAGCAATTGGCCTATAGGTTTCTACAAGATGAATGATTGCGTCTACCTGATCTTCGGTCGCAATCTTTCGGAGCATGATACGAGCGAGTAGCCGGAGCTTGGTCCCCTCTTTTGCTGGTTCCTCTCCAAAAATCACGATAGCTGTTGGCGCTATCGTCCAGCCGATGTCAGCTCCGATCCAGAAGTTCTTATGGTTTTGAAGATGCGACATTGGCATATCCAGAAATGGAAGAATGCTCCCAGCTTCCCGAACATTGGCCTCATCAATTGTAAGCTGTGTATACTCGTTCAGATTGTAGTCACTAGACTGATCCGTGTCCACATTGGCCATCAATCTATACAGAACAAAGATCGGAGAGTTCTGGTCGCCGGGAAGTCCAAGGATGTTTCTTCTGTAGTCAGCATTATCTTGATGGCCGTACTGTTTTATCTTGGCTTCTCGCTCATCGTCATTCCACGTCGGCCGATACATCGCCGGAAGACGATGAACACGCCACCCACTATCTGGCTTACACTTATCATCGAAAGTCCCACCAACGCCACGCGTAACTCCATGTGCTCTCCATCTTGATTGTTTGTTGGCGCCCTGTTTTACGGTTTCGAATAGCTCAATCCAACCCTGCTCTGGGTAGTCAGATGCCTCGTCAGCCTCTAACCAGATCGGGTGAGTGTTATGATGAACGACACCATTAGCCCAGTAACTATGGTCTTCTGTTACTATGCCGTAGAATGTCTGTTTGTCTACGGCCTCTACATTCTTAATCTTATAGAAGTTCATTTCATCTTGCATGATTGCAAAGCTGCCGCTGGATTCTGTCAGAGTGAACTTATGGGAATCACTTGCCTTATTTTTGAGTGGAACCCCCATAATCTCATTAACGCGCACCTCTGCCGTATGGAATCCCACACCATAGCCGAGGGTCTGTCCGAGTGTTCCAATGCCCAATGCAAGCTTCTTGGAAGCAGATCCACCCGCTAGCCTAATCGTTTTACGGCTCCGATCTATATGCCCATCACCGGACATGTATCCATGAAGAAGCGCCCAACGCCACTCACTCTTCATTCCCAGCGCCCACGACGGCACCGTCTTGTCGTGAGAATTGACCCCAAAAAACTCCCTATACCACCTAGTGAATCCGGCATTGTTAAATCTGATCATATCCGCCGATGATGAGTCTCTAGGTTCAACTCTGAATCGGATACCAAGATCTAATAGCCGTGGAAGAATATCTTTATGATCCTTGGGGTGAGCACAGATCGAGACGTGGCCCCTGGGCGTCGTATTGCCGTCAGCGAGAATTCTGCCAACCATCCACCAAAAATCCTCATTCATCGGAATCGAACTTTTTGAACTTTGGTAATCGGGTTCTAGTGGTATT
>CAZIXP010000295.1:0-2411 GCA_964543245.1 uncultured Starkeya sp. | reverse complement strand
CCGGTTCTTTCGCCTTCCGGGCAATACCAATACCGCTAACCGGCGCACGCCGTCGGCGATCAGGTAGAATACGACGGTCGCGCAAAGCGCCCACCCGACGCCCAAGATCAGGGCGACGCCGTAATCCCGCCCGCCGCTCTGATGGTAGCCGTAGAGCACGATGGCGACGATCCCGGTCTGTATCGCGTACCACAGGAACTGTTTCACCGCGTCCTCCAGGCCCCGCCGAACGCGGCTAGGCCCGTCCATATCGGGACGGCCCATTCCATTGGCAACAGGTTGATGGCGATTGCGGCGATGACGACGGTCACGCCGCTCTCTTAGCACGTCTTACGGAAAGAGCAAAAGCATGGCGACACGGTACAGCCTCACGCCGCGGGACGTGCAGGCCATCCACAACACGGCCGCCGCCCTCGGCATCCGGGCGGAAGACCTCGCCGCCGTCATGCACTACGAGACAATCGGCACCATGAACCCGGCCATCAAGGGCGGGAAGGGGGGCAACTACCAGGGCCTGATCCAGTTCGGCCCAAGCGAGCGGCGCCGCTATGGCTACGATGCGTCGGCCTCGTTCGCGGAGCAGGTCGAGGGGCCGGTCTACCGCTACCTCAAGGATCGTGGGCTCCAGCCCGGCGATGACGTTGGGAGGCTCTACCGCACCATCAACGGCGGCAACCGCAATGCCCGGCTGACGGCCAACGATGGCAACGGGACGATCGCCCAGCACATCGAGCGGATCAAGCGCGACAGCCTGCCGGCTGCGACGGCAACGATCCAATCTGTTCCCGCCGGCCCCGACATGGCCGCCATCATGGACGTGGCGAGCCGCAACGACGGGACCAGCACGGTGCCCGATCAGGCGACGGCCTCGATGGGGTATGCCCCTGACCTCGGCGGGGTCCGGTCAGCCCCTGCCCAGATGGCGATTGCCGACATGCTCGGCGGCTCGCAATCCCCCATGCCGACGCCGCAGGCTCCGCCGCAGTGGGCTCAGGCGTCCGCCTTCCCCATCGACGAAGCCCTCTCCGGCGCGTCCGCTCAGGACGTGCTCATGGGCGGGCCGCGCTCCGACCCCCGCCGCATCTCTCCCGGCACCGGCCCGATGCCCGCCGACATGGGCGCGATGCTCTCCCCGGCCGACGTGCTCGCCGCTGGCCCGCGGATGCGCCCTGGCGGTGCTCCCGACGCTTCGGCCGTACCCATGCCGCAGATCAGCCCGTTCCGCCCTGCGATGGGCGGCCCTGCCGATCGCAGGCCCCAGCCGCCCATGCCTCCTATCCGCCCCGGTGGCGCTCCGGACGCAGCCACGGTGCCCAACCCTCCCCCGAGGGCACAGGGTATCCCGAACCCGCCCTCCAACCCCCGCCGCGATCCCTACGGCTTCCCGATCGACGTGAACCGGCCGCGTCTCAACAACGGCGACGGCACGTTCTCGACCGAGCAGACCATCACGTTCGATGCGTCGGAAGTAGGACTGCCGAGCGAAATCGTCACCATTCCCACCATCATCAACGGCCAAAAGGTCGCCGATCAAACGGCGATGTACGCTTTTGCGCGCGGCCTCAACCCGCCCGTGCAGCGCGGCTTCGGTTCGTTCGACGAGGCCGGCCGTGCCGCCATGGCGCGAACGGATAGCATTGCGGCGGCCCGCGCGACGAACGGCGAGCGCGGCTTCCCGCGGTTCTGGGGACCGGAGCCGCCCGCCCTTGCCGGCGGCATGTCGGCCGAGATGGGCAACGCCCCCCCGCCACCGCCCCCCGCGCCGGAAGCCGACCCGATCGGACGTGCGCTTGATGTCGGCCAGAGCCGCCGTCTGTTCGAAGGGCCGTTCGGCGCCGGCAACCTTCGCCCGCAGTCCTCTCCGCCGCCCATGCCAAGCAGCGGGTCGGCCGAATATGGCCCGATGCCGCCGCCCCCCGGCCCGTACTTCGACGCGGCCGACCCCAATCCTTCGCGGCTTGGCGACCTCTCGGCGGCGATGGGGGATGGCCCGGTAATCCCCCGCAACATCGCCATTCCGAAGAGTCCATTCGAAGGATCGACCGGCGAAGGGTTCACGCCGGCACCGCCCATGCCGATGCCCCAGCCCGACATGATGGCTGATCGGTTCAACGACGCCTTCGGCCCGCCCGGCGGCGGGCAGATCATGGACCTGCAGGCCGCATTCAACCGGCAGAACGCGCCGCCGCCGCCGACCATGAACGCGCAGGACGGCATCAACTCTGTCTTTGGCGCCCCGCCGGCCGCGGCCATGCCGCCCAACCTCGCCATTCCGTTTGCCGAGGTACCGCGGCCGAATTTCGACTTCGCCGGCCCGTCCCCCGCCGCAGCCGCCAACATCACCACCCCGCTTCCGACGCCGGGCATCAGCCGGGCGGATTTCGACGCGCGCTTTGCCGGCGGCACGGTGG
>CAZIXP010000294.1:0-2456 GCA_964543245.1 uncultured Starkeya sp. | reverse complement strand
CAGTAAAGTCAACAGCTACACAAGAGGCCCCTATAAATGCAGTATCAATAGGAGCTGGAGCTGCAATGAAACAAGTACAAGCAGGAACATTCGTACCAGCTGCAGCATTGCCATCCTGACACTCGTTAAGAACTGTGACTTGCCCAGTTTGAAAATCAAAACCAACTACTTTCAAATACCCGTACGTAGGATGCCAAAGATAGGAATTAACAACGAGTTTCTTTAAGTCTGAAAAGTAGACAATCGCTGTACCACCACAAGCTGGGATATTAAACGCATAGTTGGTACAGATAGCCGCACTGTACCAATTCTTTATTATTTGCTGACAATGGTCTTCTTGACATTGAGGAGACTGCACATAGTAAGGCAGAGGGCTTGCTGGAAGCACTGTTCCGCAAGGAGTACTCTGAGGACAAACTGCCGGGTTACAGCCGGCTGGGATACCACCACAATTACACCCGCACGTGCCTGTGCAAGCTGAAGACCCACAAGAACCGCATGAGTGACAACCACCGCAGGTTGAAGTTCCACAATTGCTACAACTCATTTACCGCTCCATCAGAGTATACGTAAACTTATTTCCCCAGTTAGCTGCTGCTTTTTGACAGAGCTCTATAAATTCTGAGAAGTCTTTCTGTTTCTGAAAGACTTGACACCCTGCACTGGAAAGGCCCACTACTTTGCTCCAGATACCAGCACGGTGAATATGTAACCCGAACAAACCTTCCTCAATTGTATCAGGATTAAGGGTAAAAGTCCCGTCTAAATCCCTGTCTCTATAGACTTTTACCGGCTTAATCTGCCTAAGCGCCGGCACACCGCGAAACCTACCGAGCATGTAAGCAGATCGATACTGCCCAGGAACCAGAATAGCCGCGCCTTTCGGATTCATAGGCTTCAAAAGCCAAGGCAAACCAGGATATGTAGTCACAGGCCACGTGACTTTTCTTCTTATAAGTCGGTCAACAAAGTAAACCGAGAGCTCATCATCAAAATGATTAGGCCGTGCATGTCTGTTTCTGAATCCAACGATGTTTAAATTATAGGGCCTCTCTGTACTCTCAAAGAACGTGTACCCTAGCTTTTTAAACTCGTCTTCGATCATCAATCTGGAGTAGCTCCATTCTGGGCACACCCGTTTTCTTTTTGAGCCTGTAAAGCTGCTCGTACATTTGTTGCTTCTAATGAAGCGACCTCTTCTAAGCTTCTATTGACCATAGCTAGTTTATTACGAACATCTAAAAGAATGTGTGCTTGGTCTCCTCTAACCATAAGCATACTCATCGCTTCAAATATCTGCTGAACTAACACACGAGCCTGAGTACAAGGAAGTTCTGTTTTGTCTGACATAGTTACCTTTTAAAAGTTAAATACCGTAGCCAACGACCGCTAATTGCGGAACGTATACGTCTACACCGCCTACAAATCGAATAAATATCACACGTCTGTAGTTTGGGTAAGCACTTTCTGCCGTATTATCATCTATTGTTACACCAATCGCATTATTCGTAGCAATGGTGGAAACAACCGTCCAGACGTGTGTATGCCCTTGAGCAACAGACCCTACTGCCCCTGTAAGCACCTGTGCTGCAGCTGCAACATTTCCAGTAGCAGTATGTGTATGTGTGTCTTGTACAGGCTGACAATCAGAAGCAGTATGAGTATGTGTGGTCGAACCTCCCGTATCGACCATAGATTCCCCATTAGCATTGGCATTCTTTGGGAAAAAAGAATCAAGTCCTGTAACACGCTCCCATCCTGCCGGGATTGAAGCGTCTGTTCCTCCCCATAGCCCAATAATCCCCAACGGAAGGTCGTCACCACCCGTTCCGTTTTGGATCATGTTTACTTTCTTATATACGGGCTCGTAATTAGCACTTCCAAGTGTAGTTGTTACAGATTGATTCGTAGCAGTTTGAGCCGCAAAAGTTACAAGATGTGTATGTCCATTATTTGCAGCAAAAGCATTAGGACCGTTAGTAGCTGTAATTCCAGCACTAGCTATTGCAGATGTAGTATCGGCATGTACATGTGATTGTTGTGTATGGGTATGCGCAGGCGAAGTGTGCGTATGTGTAATCGATCCTCCTGTGATTCCCCCTACGAACCAGAAAACAGGTACTCCTAATACATAAGAGTCTCCGTACACTCGAGACCATGAAGCTGGGAATGTATCGGATTCAAAGTAACCGCACGCAGTATCTGGAACGCCTGAAGGAGTACCATCCGATTCTAAATAAGCTACAGTGACAAAAGCCAAGTCATTGTTAGCAGCATTAACAGTAATCGCTACAGGATCATTAATAGCTGTTGTCGAAGCACTTGTTGCACTCCCGTGTGTATGGGTATTAGCTCGACTATTTGCTCCTGCAGTATTAGTAGCACCTGTATCTGCAGCAGAGCCACCAGAAAAACCATGTGTATGTGAATTCTGTGTAGGTGTATGATTCGGAGAA
>CAZIXP010000293.1:0-2458 GCA_964543245.1 uncultured Starkeya sp. | reverse complement strand
ATAATGACGCCGTCACAGTCTTCCACGGCATCCAGAAGGACGATGATGCCTTTATCGGTCATTGCCTTCTCTATGGATTCAGATTGCCCAAGGTCAAATGACAGTTCATGATTGCCCGGTACGAAGATCTTCCATTTGGCTTTCTGGGATGAGAACCAGTCAATGAAGTCATCATATTCGCCACCCTGGAGGTTGTCTTCCACCGCATCCCCGACGCATATGAGGATATCTGCGTTCTCCGGCACCCTTAGGCTGCGATGATGGCCGTGGGTGTCGGAGAAGGCGAATATATTTTGTGCTCTAATACATATAGAATCAGGCATGGACAGATAAGAATTGCTCCAAATAGTTAGTTAGTTCTAGATTATTCAGCAGGGACTTTTTCATGCCACAATCCCACAAGTCCCTATACGTGATAATCGGATCATCCAGCAAAAGGTTGTCTGGCAAAAAACCTTTCATTGACAAAGAAGAAAAGAAGGCTTTGTTATCTTCAATATAGGTGCAGTTTTCTTCAATGTCAGGCAGAAAAACCAAACTTTTAAAAATAAACCTCTCGCATCCTTTCAAGTCAATGCCAAACTGGTTCTTTATCCAAGAATTCTTATTGAACCAGGTTAGTGAATTCCTATTACGAATGACACTGCTTATACCCATCAGATGACAGGCGACCTGCTTTATTCCTCCGAAATACTTATCTTCAGTTTCTTGTCTGTCGACAAGGTTTTTCATTATTTTTGCCCATTGTTCCCCGCTATCATAATAACTGTCGGGGTGTAGGTATGCGTCCGCTATTTCAACCTTCCCAGTATTCAAGTGCTCCGTAAATTTGGATTCTAACAGCAAGATTGTTTCCTTGTCCTTACTTACCAGCACGACATCGAGATTTGCTTTGTTGTTCCTGTTCGCAAGAACCCTGAATTGCTCTTCGAAAACAACCTTGTCATATTCGATTCCATCGAATACGAGCGGATGCGCCGCATCAATCCAATGGAAAAAGTTGTAAGACAACATCGATGAAGAATATACACATGCCGCCTTTTCTTTCTGACCGTTCTGTGGGAACAACTCTTTTCCTCCTCCTCTGCAGAACATCCGAATGTGATTCTCCGCCATTGAATCGGGGAAAATATTATCCTGATATGACGCAGCATAATACTTTTTATCAACCGCGATATTGCGTCCTTTAACTAGCCGGTCAAGAAAATGCGTGAATTCTTTTGTCATAATGCTCTATCCTATATAAGTTCTATTCATCATTTGCACTTTCTCAACAATCTTCTTTCGCAGGTTGGAAGGCTCGGTGACTTCCACGCCTTCGCCAAATGATAGAATATCCTGAATGAAGTCATAGTCCGGGGCAAGGAAGTAGGAGAAAACACTGTAGCCCTGCTTTGTCTCGACCTCTTCCTGGCTGCTGTGGAGTGGAAGGGACCGGAAGTATCGGACCTGTTTGCCAAATACCTTCAAGAGGACTTTCTGGCTCTTCATATCGTCATATTTGCGGACTCCATAGAGGGAGCTGAACCATGATGTCGCGTCAATATCCTCCGGCATTTTGAAGGTGCCCGGCATAATCTCCACTTCCAGCATACGGTCAAGCGCATACATGTGCGGTTTTCTGTCCTTGTCATAGTCCTTGTGGCCATACAGATACCACCTACGCTTGAACTCACGGATGAAATAAGGCTCAATCTCGAAGACGCGGTCCTGTTCCATCGTATAACCCTGGTACTTGACTTTCAGTCTCCGGTAATCACGGATGGCCTGGATTACTGTCGTCAGGAACTGATGGCTGGACGGGACGTTCTCGAAGAAAACACGGTTCTTCATCCCTGCGCTCTCATTAAGGAGAGAGTTGAGACTGAGGGCGTCGAGCATCCACGTGCGGATGCCCTGACCGTCCAGGTCCCCGTCATTCTCTATGTAATAGGTATTGTCCCGCCTGTCGCAGAGGATGTCTATGCCGAAGATGTCGGCGATGGAGGCAACGTGGTTCGCGAATGTGCGGGTGGCGAGTTCCTTGCCCTCGTCATTGACCGAGCTCCGCATCCACAGTTTCTTGATTTCAGCCAGGGTGAGCGGTCCGCGGCTCTGGAGAGTCTCCAGCAGCCAGATGTATGATTTGAAATAATTCTTTGCCATAACTGATTGCAAAGATAGCGATATAATCGGCAAAAAAATGGCAGAAGTAAAAATAATTCACATCTGCCGGAATCTTGCCGATATCCTGACGACCTTTGCCGTCGAATAATAGAATTGCATTATGGAAATCAAACAATTGGAGCCAAAAGAGAAAGTCATCACCTTCTTCGGAGAGATCAAGAGCTCCAGCGTGGAGTCAGCCATCAAGGAGATTGTAAAGATCAACCTCACGGACCAGGTCTACATCCAGCAATGCTCGCAGTGGGCCATAGACAACAAGATGTCTCCCCTGCCTGTCACCATCACGCCCATT
>CAZIXP010000292.1:0-2464 GCA_964543245.1 uncultured Starkeya sp. | reverse complement strand
CGCATATTCCTGGCGGGGTGGGCGTGTTTGAGCTGGTTATTCTGCACCTGACCAACAGCCCCGATGAAACCGTGGTTTTTGCTGCGGTGCTGCTCTTTCGCCTTATTTATTTTATTGTACCTCTGCTTGCGGCGGTAGTGGTGCTGGCTGTGTATGAAGCCCGCCAAAACCGCGATGCCCTGCGTGATGCTGGGCGCTGGCTTTCTGTGCTTTCACACAGTGTGGCTGCCCTTGCCACCTTTGCCGCTGGGGTTGTGCTTATTGTTTCTGCCATACTGCCCACCTTGCCTGCCATGCAGGCTCAGCTGGAAAGCTGGCTGCCCCCCTTTGTGCCCATAGCCGCCCATGCCCTGTGCACCCTGTGCGGCTTTTGCCTGCTTTTCTTGGCCTATGGGCTGGAGCGGAGGCAGGCTGTAGCCCTGCGCTGGAGTGTGCTGTGCCTAAGCCTAGGGGCACTTGCCTGCCTGCTGAAAGGGGCAAACTGGGTGGAAGCCAGTATTGCCCTTGTAGTGCTTATTACAGTGCTGCTGGCGCGCCGCCGTTTTTACCGCACCTCTTGTTTTTATGAAGAAAAAATACCACCACAATGGTTTATCCCATTAATGGTGGTATGTTGTGCCGTCTTGGCTATGGGCTATTTTATTTATGCCCCCGTGTGGGACAGAGCCACCACTTGGGGCTTTGACAGTGCCTATAATATGTCTCGCGTGCTTGTTTCCCTTGCCTTTGCCGTGCTGGCTTTGCTGTGCGCGGCTTTGTGGCGCTTTACCCGCAGAGCAAAGGTGCGTAAATAACTATGGCACTTTTTGGGCAAGTATTCTTTAGGGTTTGTCAGCGCACCTAGTCCATCAAGAGCGAATAGTTCAAAATAGGTTGCTGTGGCTGCACTGGTTTTGGCTCTAAGAGTATACCATGCAGCTCTGTAATCTGCATATTGTCTACAGTTATTTTTAGGTTATCAAGATTGAGTCTTGCTTGCCCATTATCTTCTATAGGATCAAGCAGGTGGAGGTTGGTAATGTCGTCTTGTGAAAGATTAACCCTCGCAGGCGCTTCCCCTTGCACATAAAATTGGCTGCGGGGAATAGTTATGTCATAGGAAATTGTTCCCATTGCATTCTTATCAGTATTTTTAAAATCTCCAGCTGTCAATATAAAGGTTGAGCATTGATAGATTGTCTAAAGTTTCTTTTTGCTCAATTATTACCCGTTTAACAGCAGTATTTGCAATATCTTTTAATGATTTTATGTTGATGTATGATGTACTGTAGTTTCTTTTAATGTATTTATCAACATGATATGCAAAAAAACGCTGTGCATTCTCTCGTTCAAGAGGCATTGTATGTTTACAAAAATAAGCAATGATACCTCTTGTAAGGCTTGAAATAATATTCCTTGTAAATTTTTTAGTGTCCAGTTCGCCGCGTGCAGATGTTGTGTCAAAAAATTGCAATTGCCTATTGTCATGTGCTTGATTAAGCCTATAGCCTACGGCAAGGGCAAGCCTTTCATTACGCAAGGTTATATTGTTTGACTGCTTCTGAAAATATCGCCACTACGCTCAAGAAGAGCCGATAAATTGCACTGTGTTTCGAGTCTGTTTTTTGAAAGTGTAATATGCCCACCAGTATTGAGCTGTTGTGTAAGTTGTGCTGCTGTATTTATTTGCATACTAGCCTCTCATGTGTTATATGCGTATCCCAGTTACAGGTATGTTGTCGTGTTCTTCAGTTTTATTTACGTCATTGTAGCATATTTTTTGCATAAAATGTGCTAATACTTCGATAAAATTAAAGAGTAGAGTATTAAATTCTTCTTGGGTAACATGGGTAATGGCGCATTAAAATTGCAAGATAACTATGTCATACTCGGTATCAAAGCCAAAAGACGCGCCGCTTGTTTCCAATAGACCATTATTGAGGATGAGAAGTTGTTTAAAAAAATCTTCTTTTCCATTTTCTGGAACAAGAGCAACGCCACTTTGCAAGGTAATAAAATTATTATAGAAAATAGTTAATCGAAAATTTCAATATACAGAACAATAACAGTATCATTATGCTGTCTATTGATAGGCATATTATTTTCATTTGAAAATGTTTTTACTAAAGAAATAAATTTATCTAACATATAAAATTCCTTTATCGATTATATTATGTTGTGAGTATTATACGGTGTTGTTATTTATACTGACAGTATCTTTTTGCAATAGTTAACATATAAAAACACTTTTTTGTAAAACTATTATTGTGAAGTATCTATTTTAGAATTAAAATAGATACTTGCAATTTTTTCTGTTTTATATAATAAAAAATAACTATACCCGCTGGTGCATACAAGGCGTACGATGAGGAGAAAGCAATGTTAACACTGACTGAAGCCGCGCATGCGGCATTAGAAGAATTTTTTGCTACACAGCCGCGCAATGCTGTGCGTATTTATTTAGCCCCAGGTAGCACTGGGCAGC
>CAZIXP010000291.1:0-2474 GCA_964543245.1 uncultured Starkeya sp. | reverse complement strand
ACGTCCTCGCCGAACTCGAACGGCGCGGGCATGTGCTGCAGCGCGCCGCCAAGCCGATCGGCGGGGCGCAGGTCATTCTGGTGGACCATGCCCGCGGCTGCCTGATTGGCGGCTCGGACCCCCGCAAGGACGGCTGCGCCCTCGGCTTGTGAGGGCGCGCCGCGCTTTCCCGGCGCCCGGAGCGCCGGGAGATGGAACCCGCACCCCGGTGCCGCCGTTGATGGGCAGTTTCACCAGACGGGGGCTACCCATGGAAGACGCACAGATCGGCTGGATCGCAGCCATCATCATCGGCGGCCTCGCCGGCTGGATCGCCTCCGGCGTGATGAAGAGCGATACCGGCCTGTTCCTCAACATCATCCTCGGCATCATCGGCGCGGCGGTGGCGAGTTTCCTGTTCGGCCTGCTGGGGGTGAGCTTCGGCGGCTGGCTGGGCTATCTCATCGCCGGCATCGTCGGCGCCTGCATCCTGATCTGGGGCGCGCGGGCGATCCGCAGCTAGAGTATATCCGGTGAGCCCACGTTCACCGGATACACTCCAGTTTGTTGTCTTGCCGCATTTTCTTCACGCGAACCGGAACCCACTTCGCTCGAAAAGGCTCTAGGCGCGGCCCGGTCGCGCGGCGGGGCGGCCCGGAACGGCCGCTCCGCAGACGCCGCGCGCCCTCCCCTTACCCCTCCACTCATTTCCGAAGCCGCTGGCGGGCGCCGGCCGGCATGCCCATGTCCCGTGGCCATGTCCCGTGCCCATGTCCCATGCCCGGGCCCCCATGCCCATAGCTGGGGCCGAAACAGCAGGTGGCCGTGCTCCCCTCCCTCCCCACCCCCGCGATTCCCCCGACCGACCTGCCCGTGCGCCGGGTGGGGGTGGAGATCGAATTCACCACCCTGCCGGTGTCGGCCGCCGCGGCCGCGCTGGCCGCCCGCTTCGGCGGCACGGTCGAGGCCGAAGACGCCCATGCCGTGCATCTGCGCGGCGGAACGCTGCCGGATGCCTGCATCGAACTCGACATCCGCCACGTCCACCCCCACCGCCGCGCCGGCGCGCCGCGCCTCGTCCTGCCACCGCGGGCGGCGGCGCTGCTGGGAACGGCGATCGGGCCGTTCGTGCCGCGTGAACTGGTGCTGGCGCCGCTTGCAAGCGACCGGCTGGCGCTGGTCGACGACGCGCTGGCGACCCTGCGGGCGGCCGGCGCGGGGGGTGCCGGCGGCACGCTGCTGGACTCGCTCGGGCTGCATTTCAACATCGAGCAGACCGAGCCCGACCCCCGGCGCATCGCCGCCGTGCTGAAGGCGTTCCTGCTGCTGGAACCCTGGCTGCGGGCGGCGGCGGCGCCCGATCTCGCCGCCCGCCTCCACCTGCCCCCGGCCTATCCCGCGCGCTATGTCGCCAAGGTGGTGGCGCCCGGCTACTGGCCGGGACTGGAGGCGCTGGCCGCGGACTATCTCGCCGACAACCCCACCCGCAAGCGCGCGCTCGACCTGCTGCCGCTGCTGCTGCACCACGGCCCGCCGGCGCTCGCCGCCCGCGCCTCCGGCAAGGTGAAGCCGCGGCCCTCCTTCCATTATAGGCTGCCCCGCGCCTTTGTCGGGCGCCCGGGCTGGAGCATCCTGCCGGACTGGGCGCTGTGGCAGGCGGTGGAGCGGCTCGCCGCCGATCCCGACGCGCTGGCCCGGCTCGGCGCCGGGCATCGCCCCGGGGAACTGATCGAGGGCGACGCCGTCCTCACGGGCTGAAGACCCGGAACACGCCTCAGCGCGGCCGCGCCCCTTCGGCGAAAAGGACGAAGGCCCGGCGCATATAGAGCCGCCAGTCCTCGAAGCCCGGCCATGCCCAGTCCCGCCCCGCCCGCGCCGCGTGGGCCCCGAACGCGATGTCCATCAGCATGCGGGCGGCGGTGGGGGCGTGCTCGATCCGCACCCGGCCCAGCGCCTGCTGACGCTCCAGCCACTCCACCACCAGCGCGTGGGTGGCGCTGCGGCCGCGGCTTTCCACGAGCTGCTCCAGCTCGGGAAACTGCATCAGGTCGACCATCAGCACGCGGATGAAGCTCATGCGCTCGCGATTGCGGGCCTCGTCGAGATCCACGCAGAACAGCCCGCCGAGCGCCTCGGCCAGCGGCAGCGCATCATATTCAGGCCGGATGTCGATCATGCTCTGGCGGTGGCGGTTGATCACCGCGCCCATCAGCGCCAGCTTGCCGGGGAACAGCCGGTAGAGCGTCTTCTTCGAGATGCGACAGCGCGCCGCCACCGCGTCCATGGTCATGCCGGCATAGCCGGTTTCGCAGACCAGATCGAAGGCCTGCGCCACGATCCGCTCCTGCTGCACCTCGTCGGCCAGACGGCTGATGGTGGCGCTGGTCTGGTTGACCAGGTGCTGCCCCTGCACGGTTTCCTGATCGGCACACCCGGCAGCCACGGCGCTGAGCTGGGCGCTGCGCGCTGCCGGCTGGGTGAGCCCCGGGATGGCA
>CAZIXP010000290.1:1950-2479 GCA_964543245.1 uncultured Starkeya sp. | reverse complement strand
TATACATTCGGTACTGACCAGATAGGAAGCAGTGGTTACAGTAAAGAGGGAGACGGATATAACCGCGAACACTCTTTCCCTAAAAGTTGGTTTAATGATGGAACGCCTATGTACACAGACCTGTACCATCTATATCCCACAGACGGATATGTCAATGGAAGGCGCGGTAACAATCCTTTCGGAGAAGTGGGAACCGTAACCTATTCATCTAACAACAAATTCAGCCAACTTGGCAACGGATACAATATCGGCTACACAGGTATCGTATTCGAACCTGCCGACGAATATAAAGGGGACTTTGCCCGCACATATTTCTATATGGTGACATGTTATGCTTCAAAGGTAAGTACATGGAGCAGCGATATGCTATCCAACGGTGATCTGTCAAACTGGGCTGTCAACCTGCTGCTGAAATGGAGTGAAAACGACCCTGTGAGCGACAAGGAACGTAAGCGCATAGAAGCAGTTTATAAGATACAGGGCAACCGCAATCCTTTTATAGATTGCCCCGGACTGGAAGAATATATAT
>CAZIXP010000290.1:0-1940 GCA_964543245.1 uncultured Starkeya sp. | reverse complement strand
ATGGGGAAACAAGAAATCAACTAACGTAAATATCAACACGCTTACCGGCATCATCAATGTACCGACCGATGGTAGTTTAAAATACCATATCAGTACAACATCCGGTGAATTGAAAGTGGAAGCGTATCATGATCGTACTCCTATCACTATCTGTGATATTGCCGGACGAACGATCATCAATGCCTTGATAAACAGTGGCGAACACGACTATCAGCTTCAGAAAGGACTGTATATTGTAGGAGGGAAAAAGATCATGATCAAATAAGTCATTGACACCAAGACAGATGATTCCGGATCTTGCGATAATTAATATTGTTAAACTAGGTAAAAATGTATTATTTCTGGAATTTTAATATTATTTTTGCTTAATAACAATAATAATAGGTCAAAATGGTATCAAAGAAAAAGAATAACACGTTCTGGCTAAATTTTGATATAAGATGTGTTGTTCTAATGTCGCTCACGGTATTGTTCACATTCAGTTTCGGAATAATGAATATGAATGCTCAATCAATGTCAAGCGACACCATTCATCTATTTGGCCACAAAAACTTTACAACTCAAATTATTCTGATTTCATGCTCTATCGGATTGCTGCTGACACTCATATTCCTTATCCTTCTAAGAATATTTAGGAATAATGTCACAAAGACAAAGAAGAAGTTGAGAGACCAGAACAGACGTCTGGCTCTGGCTATTCATGCAGGAGACATCAAAGTCTTCAGATATGATGTAGAAAAAAATATGTTCTACAATGTACAGTGGGATAACATACCTGCAGGAGGACGAAGCATGAAAGAAGAGCTGGAGACAATCCATCCCGCTGACCAACAGGTATTTCTCGACACCTTTGACAGGCTTATACATGGTGAAGATTATCACAAACGAATCTGTCTGCGAATACATGTGGACAACTACAAAGAATGGAGATTTATAGAAAAAGAATTTTCCACGCTCAAAGATGACAACGGAAAAGTAGTTACCATCATTGGAACACGGCGTGATATCACCGAGAGACATAAGATGCATGTGCAACTACAAGAGAGTGTGAGCAAGATGCAGTGTGCTATTGCCTCATCAAATCTGACCTTATGGGAATTCAGCACGGAAGAAATGGTCTTCAAAAGCAGTAATGACAAAATGCACAGAGCTAAAGGCTTTGTGAATGAAACAATCTTAGAAGTAGAGCAAAAGACCCATCCGGATGATAAAGACAAGGTGAAGGAATGCATCCAAATAATGGCAGAAGGAAAGAATGAAGACTTCTCCATTGACCTGAGAATGATGTATAAAAGCGATCATGAGTGGCATTTCTGTTCAGCCTCAGCCACACCTTTTGAAATCGACGATGATGGAAAAGTTATCCGTTATGTTGGTTCAGTTCAAGACAACTCTCAGATCATCAAACTGAACGAAGATCTAAAGAATTTTTCGGAAAAGCTGAACTATACACTCATATCCAGTGGTATCAGGATGTGGGAGTACGACATTAACTTACATCTTTTCAGACTTAAATCGGCTCTGAATTCAATTTTGGAAACGACGACTGTAGATAATTTTATCAAACAAGTGGACATACCTCAGCAAGCTTACGCCAAGGAGCTTATCGAAAGAATGAACAATAAAACTATAGGTGGAAGCAGCATTCAACTAAAAATAACCAACTCAATATTTGATAACGAAACACATTACTTTATCTACGATATACTTCCTCTGCGGGACAATAATAACAATATCGTATCATACTTCGGACTGGAGCGCGATGTCACCGGACTTATTCAGATTCAAATTAAACTGGAAGAAGAGAAGCAAAAGGCTCAGACTGCCGACAAGCTGAAATCAGCCTTCCTGGCTAATATGAGCCATGAGATACGAACCCCCTTGAATGCGATCGTTGGCTTCTCCCAACTGCTTTGTGACACAAACAGTGAAGACAATAA
>CAZIXP010000289.1:0-2489 GCA_964543245.1 uncultured Starkeya sp. | reverse complement strand
GCCTCGCGCGGCCGGGCGAAGACGGCCTCGGTCGGGCCCTCCTCCACCACCTTGCATCGACCCCGGGCAGAGCCTGTTCGGGCCCGCCCCCGGCCTTGCCGTCCCTCCCGCTCCCGGAACCTCCCGCCAAGGAACGAACCCATGAAAAGCCACCTGAAGAAGGTCGGCCTCGCCGCCTTCGCCGCCCTGCTGTCGCTTTCCGCCAGCCATGCCGCGCTGGCCGCCGGCGTGCTGACCATCGGCCGCAACGAGGATTCCACCACCTTCGATCCCATCAAGTCGGCGCAGAACGTCGACAACTGGGTGTTCTCGAACGTGTTCGACGTGCTGGTGCGGGTGGACCGCAGCGGCTCCAAGCTGGTGCCGGGCCTTGCCGAGAGCTGGACCGTCTCCGATGACGGGCTGACCTACACCTTCAAGCTGCGCGCGGCGACCTTCTCCGACGGCTCGCCGGTGACGGCGGAGGACGCCGCCTTCTCCCTGCTGCGCATCCGCGACGACAAGGGCTCGCTCTGGTCCGACAGCTTCAAGATCGTCGACACCGCGACCGCGGCCGACCCGAAGACGCTGGTGGTGAAGCTCAAGAGCAAGTCGGTGCCCTTCCTCGCCATGATGGCGCTGCCCAACGTCTCGGTGCTGCCGAAGAAGGCGGTGGAGGCGGATCCGGACGGCTTCGCCCAGAAGCCGGTGGGCTCGGGCGCCTTCAGCGTGGTGGAATGGCGCCGCGGCGACCGCATCATCCTGAAGAAGAACCCCAGCTACTGGGATGCCGGGCATGTGAGCCTCGATGGCGTGGAGTGGATCGTCATCCCCGACGACAACACCCGCATGCTGAACGTGCAGACCGGCCAGATCGACGCCGCCATCACCGTGCCGTTCTCGCGGGTGTCGGAGCTGAAGAAGGACCCCAACCTCGTGGTGGAGATGGACCCCTCGACCCGTGAGGACCACCTGCTCATCAACCACGAGCACGGCGCCCTCGCCAAGAAGGAGGTCCGCGAGGCCCTCGACCTCGCGATCGACAAGAAGGCCATCGTCGACGCCGCGACCTTCGGCATTGGCGAGATCGCCTATTCCTACATCCCCAAGGGCGCGCTGTACCACTACGCCCAGAACCTCCAGCGGCCCTACGACCCCGCCAAGGCCAAGGAGATGCTGAAGGCGGCGGGGGCTTCCGACCTCACGCTGAAATACATCGTCAATGCCGGCAAGGAGACCGACGAGCAGATCGCGGTGCTGATCCAGCAGCAGCTCGCCCAGGCCGGCGTCAAGGTCGACCTGCAGAAGGTCGATCCCAGCCAGAGCTGGGACATGCTGGTGAATGGCGACTACGACATCTCGGTGATGTACTGGACCAACGACATCCTCGACCCCGACCAGAAGACGACCTTCGTGCTCGGCCACGACACCAACCTCAATTACATGACCCGCTACAAGAACGAGGAGGTGAAGGCGCTGGTGGAGGCCGCGCGGCTGGAGACCGACCCGGCCAAGCGCGAGGCGATGTATGTGCAGCTCCAGAAGATGGCCAAGGACGACGTCAACTGGATCGACCTGTATTACAGCCCCTATGTCAACGTGACCCGCAAGAACATCAAGGATTTCTACCAGAACCCGCTCGGCCGCTTCTTCCTTGAGGATACGGTGAAGAACTGAGCCTCGCCTGAAACGGGCGTGAATCCGGCCTGAGCCTCGCCCGAGGCCGGCGCGCCCGCACGGTCCCGCAAGGGGCCGGGCGGGCGTTGCCGTTCCAGGAGGCTCGGCGGCGGCGGAGCCGGTGCGAGGTAGGCGGCGCGGAGCCGGCCGGGGGAAACGGGTTGCCGCGCCCCGCTTCGGCGACGCGGCGCGGTGTCAGGGGCGCGGCGGCTTGCGGCCCTTGCCGCTGCCGGCGGGGCCGCCAGCCGGGCCGCCAGCCGGGCCGCTCTTGGGCTTGCCGGCGAAGGAGCCGGGCCGGTCACGGCCCGGCGCGGCGTCGTTGGACCGGGCCGGGCGCTTGCCCGGGCGCGGCTTGTCGAAACCGGGCGCGTCGGGCGCCGGCCTCTCGAACGCCGGGGCGCCGAAGCGGCCCTTGCCGCGCGCGGGCTTGTCAAAGTCCGGCTTGTCGAACCCGGGCTTTTCAAACCCCGGCTTTTCAAACCCCGGCTTGGCACGCGCCGGCTTCTCGTAACCGGCTTTGCCGCGGGCCGGCTTGTCGTAGGCCGGCTTGTCGTAGGCTGGCTTGTCGTAGGCTTGCCGTTCGTCGCCCGCTTTCTCGCGCGCGGGCCTGCTGTAGGCCGCCCGATCAGAGGCGATGGGATCGTAGGCCGGCTTGCCATGGGCGGGGCGGGGCCGGGCCGGGCGCTCGCCTTCCGCCGGTTCACCAGAGCCAAAGTCCCGCGCCGGGCGCCCGCGTGGCGGCCGTTCGCGGTCCTCGCGGGCGCGGTAGGGCGCGCGGGGGCGCGCCGGCGGCTCGGACCGGCCGGCCGGCGGCCCGCCGGGCAGTTCCTCGA
>CAZIXP010000288.1:0-2511 GCA_964543245.1 uncultured Starkeya sp. | reverse complement strand
GTCCTTATCAGGAGAATGGAAAAGTATTTCTACGCTCGTACCATCCTCAAGCCTTCCATCATTCAATTCAAGTTGTTCAAACTGTTCTGTAGTAATCTCGCCAGACTTTACCATCAATTCCCTTGCTGTGCGTTTATCTATAATTCCCTGTGTAATATCTCGTTCACGCGACTGAGCACGAATACTTGATATTTCAGCCGCTTGCCTATCCTGAGCATCATCTTGGAAATCAAACTCTGCTTTTAAGAACGGCGGTAAGAATTTCTGATTGAGCATATTTTCCATAAGTTGAAGTGTATGCCCTGCTCCTTTACCGCGTTGTTTTATATGCTGAATAATCGCATCTGCTTTAGTAGAACCGCTAATTGTAACCGGGAATAGTTCTCGTACATCTGTTCCAAACGCAAGCGCAATTACAGCCATACCCATAATTGTAGATGTCTCTTCGTCAAAGCCATCTGGTAAATTCGACAGGTCGATGCTCTGCATATTTGCTTCTGGAAGATTTGCGCTTCCAAGTACAACAGTCTTTGAATATCGCGATACTCCCTGCATATCAAGTTTTTGATTTGCCATATTCATAGCGAGTTCTACATCATCAGGGTCGAGTCCGCCATTCGTAATAAGTATCTGTCTCTGCGGTCTGCTACCGAGTTTCTCCTGCTTGTAGATAGCAATATCAAGTAAGTTCTGTGCCGCATTAATCGCTCGACTGATAGCGCAGAAACCAACGTTATTCATCCTCGCATCATTACTCGGCATCTGGCTTGAGAATAATACCCTTGTATAGTGCATCTTATGTAATTTACCATGAACATCTGTATATACAACAGGATATTCAGGATTTGATGTACGAGTACATAATGTTGAGTCAAGGTGACTTACGGAATAGGCACGACCTGTCAGCGGTGTGTCCGACTCTCCATCTGCAATAATTTCTGCAAATGCACCATTATCCTGTGTATAGTAATCCGTAATCCATTTACCAAAGAATGAAATCCATCCATCCCCAAACTGTGACCAGTTCAATAACATATCCGTATACGTGTCGGCTATTGGGATGTGAGTTTTGATAGATAAATCACGCGGTACAATATGCAATGGTATTGTAGTGAGTTTTGTATTCATGGCAAAGAGCGCGCCTGAAAGGTGGTCTGAGCTTCGCCAGAATTTTGCAAGTTCTATATCCCTTGCTCTACTCCACCATGAAGGAAGCAATCCATTTGATGAAATAAGAAAAGACAAAACTCCCGATATTGGGCGTGAATCATCCTTTACATGCGCTTGAACAGTCTTATCAATAGTATTCTGTAACATATCTGGCATATTTGAGTCCCTTATGATAATCTGATAATCTTGGCACGGAGTGAAGAGCCGGGGCGAATCGTTCCAATAATATACCGCATCGCATCCATAAAGTGATAATCACTCTTGTTCTCAATATCTTCCAGAATTGTGCCATTGGCATCCCTTTTTCTTCGATACCTGCCAATCTCATCCAAAATTCCATGCAGATTATTAAATATTATAACATTGTTTAACTGTATTTGCGAATATACACGTGCAATCCCCAAATTTACATCAGCTATTGGCGGTTGCTCGACATACCTTCCGTGTGCTGAAAATTCTTTACGCCATTGGTCTTCGGATGGCGCGCCACCAACCATACGTGCTATGTTCCTCTCACCTGCTATAATATCCTGTACGTGAATACTGATGGCTTTATCACCGCCAAGATATTCACGGTAGAAGAATAGTTTATTTGTTATCGGGTCTTCGGCACAATAGACAACCGCAGTATGGACACCGCCAAAGTCAATCCCAATATAACGTTTCCATGTCTCAGGAATTGGGAATGGGTCGCACAACATTTCTGTCCTGTTGAAATTATTGTAAATCAAGAAACGCAGATTTGCTTTACGACCACGAAAGAACATCTGAAATTCCTCATCCGATAATAACTGTCTCTGTTCTTCGTATTCCTCTTCCGAGAAACGCGGATTCATAATCGAGTCAAATTGGACAATAGAGATATTCTTATTCTCATTTACAGTATGTTCAAGTTCTGCATTTCCCTGTCTGTATATCCTCGTCTTGCCATCCTCTACAGCAGGGTCAAGGATATGGTTTGTCAACCATCCGAGATTGTATAATGTAGTTGTCATTAACATCCTACCACGCGAGAGTGTCAACCTACGCCTAATAGCCTTATAAGCATTATAAGTAAACCTGTCCATTCCGCACTCGTCTAGACAAGCAGAGCGAGCCGTAGCACTTTCAAGACCGCTCAACGCATCAGCAGAACGTAGAATAATGCGCGCCCACATTCTATCCTTAGATGTCCTCGCCCAAAATGTATCTGTCTCAGGGTCTTTTAATTCAAGCACTTTATCGCTGTTCCAGAACCGAGCGCGTTTCAATATTCCTTCAAATACCTCAAGCATTGTTGGAAGCATTTGTAGTTTGAATAAATCGTAGTACGAAGTAATTGCAAGATGGTCTCAACCGCCC
>CAZIXP010000287.1:0-2589 GCA_964543245.1 uncultured Starkeya sp. | reverse complement strand
GGCCAAGGCGGAGCTGCGCGGCAGGAACCTCGCCTGCTGGTGCCGCCTCGACCAGTCCTGCCACGCCGACGTGCTACTGGAGATCGCCAATGGCTGATTGGGAACCCGCGCCGCCGAGTGCGAGGCTCAACGGCATAGCCGACCTGTTGAAAGTCTCGGAGTTCTGGCGCCCCTCGACCGAGACCGTGCGCGAAATCGCCGCCGACGTGGCCGCGATGGAGCGGCGGCTTGCGGAATACGCGAGGAAGGAGCGCGCGGATGCCGAGTGACCGCAAGCCGAAGCCCGTGCGCGCGTGGGCGGTGGTGGATAAGCACGGGCAGGTCCAGTGCGGGTCCTACTACTCGCTTTCACGCGATCAGATCGCATTCAAGACCAGGAAACTGGCGCGGCTTTGGTGCGAGTACGAACAGCGCGCCATCCGCGTCCTGATTACGCCGGAGCCGAGCGATGGGTGAGGCCCCGACCGCCTACCCTCTCCAGTGGCCCGCTGGCTGGCCGCGTACCGGCGGCAGGGAATCGTCCCGCTTCAAGGCGACCCTAGCCGGCGCGCTGAAGGAATTGCAGGACGAGGTGCGGCTGCTGGGCGGCGCCGGCATGGTGCTGTCGTCCAACGTGACCCTGGGCCGAGAGCGCCCGGCCGATCCCGGCGTCGTCGCCTACTTCTTCTTCGAGAAGCAGCAGGTGGCAGTGCCGTGCGACCGCTGGCATCTGGTGCAGGACAACGTGAAGGCCATCGCGCTCACGATCAACGCCATGCGCGGGATGGAACGGTGGGGTGCCAAGCACATGATCCGCGCCATGTTCCAAGGCTTCCGCGCCCTCCCCGCGCCGGAGACCGACTGGCGCGCCCTGCTGGGCAGCCCGCGCACGCTGGCCGAGGCCGAGGCCCTATCCGCGCCCCCTGCACCGCCGGAGTCGCCCCATGCCGCCCGCTGATCCCGCTGCCCCGCAGGTGCCCATGACGTTCGCCGGGTTCTCGGCTGAGAATAGAGCGCGATGCGAAGCCCGGAGCGGGTTCAACCATCCGATCGGTTCATGGTCACGTTCGGACTGGTTCACGGCCACGATGGGCGAATTGGGCGAGGCCGCGAACATCGCCAAGAAATTGAACCGTGCCCGCGACGGCATCCCCGGCAACAAGGAAGCGGTTGAAGTCCTGCGTCGCAAGCTGGCCTTGGAACTGGCCGACACGTTTATCTACCTGGACCTTCTGGCGCAATCGGAAGGCATCGACCTTGGGGCAGCGGTGCGTGACGCTTTTGATCGCAAGTCAGTCGAGATCGGATACACCCATGCCTGACGCCCCGCCGCTCACCCCCGCGGACCGCGATGCCGACTGGCGGGAATGGATGACTGACCCACCTACAGACCGAGATACCCCAGTCGATTACCGTCGCGATGGCGGACAGATAGGGATCATCATCCCGCGCACGTTGCCGGAATGGTGGAACATCGTGGGCGTCGAATGGCGTGCCCGTCTCGCGGAGGCCGGCAATGAGTGACGCGCGCGCGGCGACGGATGCCGTCGTGGACTTGTGCCGAAAGACAGCACACGAGCACATGCCGCAGGTTGGTTACTCCTGGATGGCGGCAGACAGGGTGCTAGCCCTCTGCGCCCGCATATCCGCCGACGCCGCCCGCATCCGCGAGTTGGAGGCGCGGCAGGTGCCGGACGGCTGGCAGGTCGTGCCGAAGGAGCCGACGGTAGCGATGGAGCGCAGCGCGGCGGGTCGGGATACCCGCGACGAAGGGATCGCCAGCATGTATTCCGGCATCTACCGCGCGATGCTGGCAGCGGCGCCCCGGCCATGAGCACGCTTCTGCAAAGTGTCCAGGACGAGGTCGGGCATGCGATGGACCGTATCCTCGCCCGGTTCAAGGCAGGCGCGCGGATCACCGTGTTGGTGCGACATCCCGGCAGGCCGGATGAGGACTTCCTAATGACCAGCGACGATCTGGATGAGGTTGCCGCCATGGTTGCGCGGCGGAAGGACAAACAGCCATGACGGACCCGATCAAAGCGGCGCTTGAGGCGGGGGCGGCGGCGCTGTGCGTCGTGCAGGGCGTGGGCCAGACGCCGAACGAGATGGCCCGCGCGCGTGTCGAGGCTGCGGCGGTCGTGGCGGCGGTTCTGCGGGCACTGCCTCGGAATGCAAAGGAATATCGCGACCACACCAAGCGCGCTCTGCTTTGGGAGGCTGTCTTTCCAGACAACCTCGCCGCCGCCGTGGAAGCCGCCGCGCGTGGTGACTGAGACGGCCCCGAAGCCGATTGACCGTGCCGGCGTGATCGCATGGTGGCGTGATCTGCCGGAGAGCGAGCGCCAGCGCTTCATGTGGGATGCCGGAGCGGCGGTTCACCGACCATATGACCCACGCGGGCCGATCCGCGTTGATCTATGCGGACTCTCAAGATGCCTCGCGGTGTGCCGGCGCGATGACTGCTTGGCGGCGGGGCATTGCGCTCGCGGTGACGAATCGAACATGACCCCGCCGTCGTGTTAAAAAACCGGCCCGGCGTTAACATGAGGGGATGGTGCCGCGCCGAGGACTTGAACCCCGACCTCGTGGTTTACAAAACCAGTGCGC
>CAZIXP010000286.1:0-2592 GCA_964543245.1 uncultured Starkeya sp. | reverse complement strand
CAACCGGTAGCGGCGGGTGATGCGCCGCCAGTCCCCCTCGTAGTCTTCGGGACGGTCGGCGACGATCGCGCGGATCGCCGCACGGGCCTGCCGGACCGCCAGGCTGACCCCCTCCCCGGTCAGCGCGTCTTCGTAGCCGGCGGCGTCGCCGATCAGCAGCACCCGCCCGCAGACCCGCCGCGACACCACCTGACGCAACGGGCCGCAACCCCGTTCGGCACCGCACGGGACCCCGGCGAGTCGGCGCTGCAGCCACGGGAACCACGACAGGTCGTGGCGATGCCGGCTGAGGATGGCGACACCGACGAGGTCGGGTTCGACCGGCGTCACGTAGGCCTCCCCCATCGGGGACCAGTGCACCTCGACGAACTGCGACCACGGTGCCACTTCGTAGTGCCTGCGCACGCCCACCCGCCGCGGTGTGCCGACGGTGACCGGAATTCCGGCGCTGCGACGCACCGCGGAATGCAGGCCGTCGGCGCCGATCAGATAGCGGGCCCGGACACCCGCCGCGCACACCCCGGCGGCATCCTGTTGAATGCCGCCCACCTTGGCTGAAATCCATTCGGCATCAGCCTGTTTCGCCTGTTGCGCCAGCGCGGCATGCAGTGTCGTGCGCCGCACCCCACGACCCGGGCCGGCCCGGAACCGGGCCTCGGCCAAGACCTCCTCAAGGCGATCGGTCCCCAGCTCGTCAACCGTCGCCTCGAGCAGTCTCGCCCGCGCGTCGCGGTGCAGCTCCTCCAGGTCGCGCGCGGCCTCAACTTCCGCCTTCCTGCGGGCCTCCTCCTCGGCTTCCGCCCAGCTCCAGGCCTTCCGGACCTTCAACACCCGGCGCCGATGGTTCGGCGTGTCGTTGCAGCCCTTCGGGCAGACCCACCAGCGAGAGCGTGTAGCGGTGTCGGGCATTCGGCGGTAGTGCGTGCCGCAGGTCGCGCAACGCAGCAGGGCGTTGCCGTCGGGCGCGTAGTGCTGGGGTTTCGCCCCGACTCCGGACGCGATGATCGCGGCCTGGTAGGCAGCCACGGCAGCCGGGCTCGCATCGTTCGGCCACAGGTCGGGGTCCTTGAACGGGGGCCTGGACCTGGGCACGGCCTTCCGCAGGACCCGGAAGTACGCCCGCACCTCCGGCACCGGGGAACTGAAGCTGTCGGTCAGGGCGTCCAGAGCACCGAAGACGTCGTCGCGCATGGCCCGCGCCAGGTGCTCGGCGCCGAGCTTCACCCCGAACTGCTCGGAGCTTTCGTTGAGGACCTGCTCCACCTTGGCCGCCAGCTTGGGCGGGATCCTCACCTGCAGTGTCAGGCCACGGCGTGGCGCCGAGGCGGTGAGGCCGCGGAGGCTCGTGGAGGCCGGACCCGGGACCTCCGGGCCGTCAACTTGGTCGTGGCGGGGGAGCTTCACCTGGAACGTCAGGCCGTGCCGGCTCACCGGGCACCGCCCGTCTGCAGGAGCGCCAGGCCGGCCTCCGTGGGCTCCCAGGTCGAGGCCGGATCCGGGCCCTCCGGGTGGCGAACCTGGTTGTGGCAGGGGTCGACGAACCCGCCCGAGAGCCACTCCTCCCACAGCAGCGCCACCGGGGGTCCCTGGTAGGGCTCGGCTGCCACCTGGACGTTGCCCCTCCGGGCCGGCCTGGGCGCCCGCACCGTCGCCCGGGCCCTCACGAGAGGGTCTCCTCGGCTGAGACGAACACGGCGCGCACCGCCAGCACCAGGGCCCGGACGGCCCCGTCCGCCTCGCTGGCGGTCGTGCAGATGCGGTGCAGGGCCCCCTCGAGGGCCGGCGCCACGGCCGGGCCGCACTCCTCCGCCAGCAGGCGCAGCACCCGCCGCGGCGTCCACGCCTCGCCCGTGATGCGGCGCAACTCGCCGGCCGCCGCCGCCAACCTGACCTCCAGCTCGCGCGACATAGGCGCACCTCTCCCCTCTGCTGGCGCAGGGCCAGCCGTTCATGCACACCTCGGGCGTCTGCCGGCTCAGGCCGGCCTGTCAGCCCAGGACTACTGCTTGTTGCTGGTCGCCTTCTTCGGCTTCGGTGGACGGCCCCGCTTCAGCTCCCCAACCGGGTGCAGCCAGTTGCGACTGCTGCACTTTGCGCAGGCCCGCGGAGGCTCGGCTCCGATGGCGGTCCACTCGTGCCCACAGCGGGCGCAGCCGCACGCCCAACCGTCGACCTTCACCCGCTTGCAGTAGGGCATCTACGCCGCCTTCCTCTGGCTGAGCGCGTCCGCGGCCAGCTCGCGCGCCTCCTCGATCGTCTCGGCCATCGTGATCGACTCCAGCACGTCGCGCAGAGCCCCCAACTCCTCGGCGAGGTCCTCGGCCCGGACGGCCTCGCGATGCCCGGCGCTCTCGATCGCCTCCTGCACCTCGTCGGACAGCCCCTCGAGCAGCTCCGCCAACCTGCGGGCCCGCTCGCTCGCCTTGTAGACCGCCGTCGCCGCCTTCGTGCTCACGAGCCTAATCTGCTAGTCGACAAGCGCTTTGTCAAGGTGAAAGTGCTAGTCTGCCAGCGATTATATTTCACGGTTATAGGCCGGGGGCGATCGCCGCCAGGGGTATCAGCAGTGCTGATACCCTTCTCGTCGTCACC
>CAZIXP010000285.1:1399-2600 GCA_964543245.1 uncultured Starkeya sp. | reverse complement strand
AAGATGGTGGCGAAGTTCCCGGACAAGTGGGGAGTGCAGATCCCCGAAGAAGACATTGCCGCTTTCTTCAAGAGCCGCATGGCCGTGTGATATCCGTGCTAGTCAAATAATAATGAAATTAAGGCAGAATCATTTTATTTCATTATATTTGTGTCCTAGGAATGACTGACCCCCGGGCCCCATATGGGGAATCCGGGAATCGGCCATTCCTTTTTTTTGTACGGGCCATTCGGCCCAAGTGATAAAACCGACAGAAATACTATGAGCAAAACCATCATATCGTTGCTGATGGCCCTCGCGGCCGTCCTTGCCAACCTGGTTTCATGCGGGGGAGACCCGCTGAAAGAAAACGAAAACATCCCCATGCCGGTGGAGCCTCCAGTGGAGGAAGAAACCCCGGCCCCGGTCATTGAAGTCGCGGATGACTGTGTCGTACTGTATCCCGCATCGGAAGGGGTGTCCTCGACCCTGGAATTCTCCGTCTCCGCCCTTGAAGAAAACGGGACGGTGACACTCGTTAAGGGAGCGGATATCTCCCTTGCCCTCTCCTTTGAGAGGACTACCGGAAAGGGTTCCGTCACCATCACCCCGGAGGACACATTCGGGGACGAGTCCTCGTTCAGCATAACGGCCGCCAACGGAGAGAAGCGCGCGGAGAAAGAGATCACCGTCGACTGCGCCTGCATCTGGCCCGACCTTACGACCTTCTCCTTCGACCATGGCGGCGGAGCCAGGAAGGTGCTCATCAATGCCAACATCCCGTTCACCGCGTCATCGGACGAAAGCTGGCTGACCGTCGACGACATATCGGCCGAGGGAATCGTCTTCTCTGTGAGGGAGAACCCCCTGAGGTCCGCCCGTTATGCCACAATCACGGTCAGCGACCCGGATGGCCGGGTGAAAACGCCCATCTATGTGGAGCAGACAGCCCCGGACCCGGTGGAGGAGATCACCGGCGAGCGCGCCGCCCTGGAAGAGATCTACCGCGCCCTCCACGGGGAGGACTGGTCGGACAGCGAGAACTGGTGCACCGATGCCCCACTCAGGCAGTGGTACGGCGTCATGACAAACACCTTCAAGGGAGAGGAACACGTGACCTACCTCCATCTCCAATGCCTCGGCGCCCATGGAACCCTGCCGGCCGCCATCGGGGAACTCCGCTACCTGAAGGAACTCTGGATCATCGGTGACGAGGGGATTT
>CAZIXP010000285.1:0-1389 GCA_964543245.1 uncultured Starkeya sp. | reverse complement strand
TGGCAACCTGACCGAACTCAGGGACCTCTCCATCAGCGGGACCAGCGTCAGCGGCCCCATCCCTTTCTGCCTGTCGTCCCTCAAGAAACTTGAGATCCTCGGCCTGGACGGAAACCGGCTCACGGGGAACATCCCCCTGTTCCTCCGGGACCTTCCAGCCCTCTACAACTTCGGGTTCAGCCAGAACTGCATGGATGGGAAGATAGACCCTTCACTGACGGAGACCCTCTGGTGGAACACCGTCGATACCAGTACCGGAAGGAAGATGGGAGAAGAGAACCTGGCCCGAGGGCAGAAGGAAGGGCATGCATTATGGTTATGAATGCGAAGAAAAGTAGTAAGAAAATTTGAAAAAGTAGTAAGAAAAATCTATCTTTGCGCAAAAAGGTAGTAAGATAATGCCAACAATTGATAAAGTCATTGACCTGATATCGCAGTATAGGAGGCTCGGTATCGACTCGCAGATAGATTACGGTAAGTTCTATCTGTATTCCATTATCACCCATTCCACGGCAATCGAATGATCCACCGTGACGGAGATTGAAAACCAGATGCTCTTTGACGAGGGCATCTCGGCGAAAGGGAAGACCATCGCGGAGCAGATGATGAACCTGGATCTGAAGCGTGCGTATGAAGAGAGCATCCGTTTGGCCGGGCGCCATGCTCCTTTTGATATCGCCATGCTGAAGGGATTGTCCCACCTGGTGATGCGGAACACCGGATCGACCTACAAGACAGCCCTCGGGGAGTTTTCTTCAGCGGAGGGAGACCTGCGTCTGGTCAATGTCACGGCCGGCGTGGGTGGAAAGTCATACTTGAGCTACCAGAAAGTACCCGCCCGGCATGAAGAATTCTGCCGGTGGCTGAATGCTGAGCGCGCCAAGGAGATGACTCCCGCCGAACGGTACAACCTGAGTTTCGAGGCCCACTACAGGCTGGTGACGATACACCCCTGGGCCGACGGCAACGGCCGTATGGCCCGTCTGGTCATGAACCATATACAGTTCGAATTCGGGCTGCTCCCGGCAAAGGTCCTGAAGGAAGACAGGGGAGATTACATAAACGCACTCATAGCCACGCGAGAAAATGAAGATCTGTCCTTCTTCCTGGACTTCATGGCGGGCGAGATGGTGAAGACCCTTTCATCCGATATTGCCGCCTATCTGGAATCCTCAGGCGAAGAGAGTAGTAAGATAAGCACAATAAGTTCCTAGAAAAAGGTAAAAAGTAGTAAGAAAATTCTTGATTTACTTAAGGTGCACCCCGAGTACTCCGCCACTAGGATTGCATCAGAAATAGGTATCTCTGCCAAGGCAGTGGAAAAGCATCTTGCAAAATTCAAGGCGGCGGGGACCATCGTCCGGGAAGGACCGGACAAAGGGGGGCGTT
>CAZIXP010000284.1:0-2604 GCA_964543245.1 uncultured Starkeya sp. | reverse complement strand
TGTTGACTTCGCATCTGGAATGGGGCTTACTGGTGATGCAACTAAACGTATCGTTGAGAATATTGGTCAGATGCAGATGGCTGGTAAATTAACTGGTACTGAATTGCGCGACCTTGCTCGTGGCGCATTTGTTCCAATTAATGATATTCTTGAAATTATGGGGAAACGATTTGGAAAGACTCCACAACAGATACGAGAACTTGGAAGAGTTGGTAAAGAACTCGGTACTCCGCTAGAATTAACTACTGAACAAATTGCCTCACTATCTGAGGAATTAGAGGGATTACCAGTAGATGAATTTATCAGAGCCTTTGAAGAATATGTTGGGACTGAATTTGTAAATGCTGGTGAACGTGTATCAACAACATGGGCTGTAGCAAGTAAAAATGTTATGGATTTTGTTGAATCGGTTGTTGGTATGCGCATTGTAAAATTTATGGATGATAAGGTATTGGCAAAGACAGAACGACTCGGAGAATATTTAGGAAAACTTGCAGAACAATTCCTTGCTATCGGCGGTTTAGATACACAACGCATGGTAGATAATCTAATGGATTGGATAGATGATATAAATAGTGCAATCAGTATACTTGTAGCAGGAAGAGATTTGGATAAATGGTTTGTTGGAGATACTGATAACCGTATATACAAAATCGCTAAGGCAATTCAATTTCTATTCGATATTGTCTCGAAATTAAAACCAGTATTCGACAAACTATTTAGTGGAGACATATTTGGCGCGTTAGAAGATGCGTTTAAGATAATACGAGATGTTATAGTTGATAACGTAATTCCAAGAATTAAGATGTCGTGGAATAATTTTGTTGATAGCTTGCCTGAAACTGGCGAAAAAGTAAAAACATTCTTTATTAATCTTGGCGCTGATTTATCTGGATTGATTGCAGATTTATTACCAGAGGGTGCGTTCAAGGATGTATTTGGTGATTTATCGGCATTTCTTGGTGGAGAGAAAGACCCTACTAAATCATTTCATTGGGGTGATACCGAGAAAACAGGATTGCTTGATGATTTGAATCAATCTCTATTGAACCTTGCACAACAAGGAGCAAAGGCTGCGACTGATGCACTCGATGATTTAGGAATGGGTGGTGGAGTTCTATCAACTTTTCTTAAGGATGCGCAAACATGGGACACAAAAACTGTCTCTGATAAGATTACAATATTATTAGATACATTTAAAAATGCATCACAAGCTGCGGAAAATATATGGAATATAGCGGCTGCTTTATTATATTTTGAACAAGGAAGATTGGCATTAGTATATGGAGCAGCTGGTATAGACGGAAAGGGTGTAGGTGATTGGCTTGGAGATTTAGCATCACAATCTTTTACGGATTTTGCTACAAACTTTAAAGATTCAAGTATCAAATTCCGCGATGGTGCAGTTGCGTATCGTGATGGGAAGAGCATCATGGATGGACTTGGAGACATATTTCTTCCATTCTCTACACCAATTCAGGGTGGTGGCGTAATGGATGCAGGTATCTCTGCGATACTTGGTGGAAGAATGGACTCGGAAGCCGTTGTCGATGAAACGATTCGTAAATACGAAGAACACTATAAAGCAATTGAAACTGCATTTAAATCTGGCGATAAGAGTCTTAAACAAACATTTAAAGATTTAGCCACACCAGATGCGAAAGAAGAAGAATATTGGGATATGCGTCTTGCTAATCTAAACAAAATAGACCCTGAGACTCTTAATCTAGAACAATTGCAAAATTATAGTACAGAATTTACAACAATTATGTCAGGGATTCAAACTGCCGTTGAAGGTGGTAATACAAGTCTTGAAGATACACTCCTTACAGTAACTCCAAAGATAGAGACAGAATTTACAAGAATCAGCGGATTAATGGAAAAGTTGGGTGGCGATACGACTACTATAGAAGCACAATTTCAAACACTATTTGATAATCTTGTCGGGCATTCTATCATCCCTGATGGGATGCAGAAGATTTACGAGAATATGACAAACACAATGACGAATGTAATTGCACAGATGGATGTATTATTACCTGCTCTTGCAAGTGTCTTTGGCACATGGATGGATGCAATCTATCTTGTAATTCAGAAACCACTTGCATCATTGGCATGGATGTACCAGTTAATACTTCAAATCCAAGCCGCGATGGGTGGAGTTGGTGGAAAGGGTCTTGGAGATTTATCTGGAGATGATTTATTCAAAGCAGAAGGCGGCCCGGTCTCTGCTGGAAGTGCTCATATTGTTGGTGAAAAAGGCGCAGAACTCTTTATACCGAAAACAAGTGGTCAGATTATATCCAATGATAATCTCGTTGCGAGTATGAAGATAATGGCGGCGAGTATGTTCTCACCACAATACTCTTACTCTAGAGTAAGCAATCAGGAGATGATGAAAAATAACTTCTACGGGCCGCAATACTTTACACTCTCGCAGGGTGTGTCTTTGAACGATATATTTGGAGCAACATTATGAGACTGATACCAATATCTTTTAATGGGTATAGACTAAACAATCAAGGTACGACATCATCGCGATTTATCGACCCCCACGCATGGTCGCTGTCTAAATCGAAAGTTGAACTCGTGCAACGTAGTGGT
>CAZIXP010000283.1:0-2618 GCA_964543245.1 uncultured Starkeya sp. | reverse complement strand
GTAGCGCGAGGAGGTGGTGTAGCTCTCCGCCGCCAGCTCGACGGTGGCGACGTCGTTGACGCGCACCAGCGAGCCGTCGCTGGTGCTCTTGACGATAATGTTGCGGAACTGCTCCGGGGTCTGCAGGCGCGAGCGGGCGGTGACGGTGGCGTTGAGCTGCTGGCCCGCGCGGGCCGGGAGGCCGCCGAGCTGGCCGGCCGAGACCTGGGTGTTCTGCGCCTCGATGGCGCTCGCCACATCGCTCGGCATGAGCTGGTATTTCGACAGCTTTTCCGGGTCGAGCCAGATGCGCATGGCGTAGGACGAGCCGAACAGCGTGGTGGAGCCCACACCCTCGATGCGCTTCAGCGTGTCGTTGAGGGTCGAGTCGATGTAGTCCGACACGTCGGTCGACGACATCCGCCCGTCGGTCGACACGAAGCCGAGCACCAGCAGGAAGCCGTCCGAGGCCTTCTCGACCGAGATGCCGTTGGTCTGCACCACGCTCGGCAGCTGTGCCTGCACCAGCTGCAGCTTGTTCTGCACCTGCATCTGCGCGATGTCGGGATCGGCGGCGTTGGTGAAGGTCAGCGTGATCGTCGCCTGGCCGGTCGAGGTCGAGGTCGCCGACATGTAGTCGAGATTGTCGATGCCGGTCATGCCCTGCTCGATCACCTTGGTGACCGAGTTCTCCACCGTCTGCGCATCGGCGCCGGGATAGGAGGCGGTGACGCTCACCGTGGTGGGCGCGATCTGCGGGTATTGCGCGATCGGCAGTGTGTTCAGCGCCAGCACGCCGCCGAGCATGATGAGCAGGGCGATGACCCAGGCGAAGACGGGGCGGTCGATAAAGAAACGGGACATCGGGCGCGCCTTCAGTTCGCCGTGCCGGCGCCGGTGGCGCCGGCGGCGCCCGACGGCGCGGCACCCTGCGCGACGGATTGCCGGGCGGTGGGGGCCGCGCTCTGCTGGCCGCGCTCGCGCACCTCGCCGGTGGTCTCGTCCACCACCACGTCGACCGGGGTGACGTCCTGGCCGGGTCGGGCGAACTGGCTGCCCTCGACCACGACGCGGTCGCCATCCTTCACGCCGCTCTCGACCAGCCAGCTATTGCCGACGCTGCGGCCGACGCCGAGCACGCGCTGCTCGACCTTGTTGTCGGCATTGACCACCAGCGCCACCGGCTCGCCCTTGGTGTTGCGGGTCACGCCGCGCTGGGGCACCAGAAAGCTGTCCGGCGCCACGCCCTCCTCGATCACCGCCCGCACATACATGCCCGGCAGCAGCAGCCGGTCGGGGTTGGGGAACTGGGCGCGCACGCCATAGGTGCCGGTGGTCTGGTCGACATAGGACGAGGCGAATTCCAGCGTTCCCGGCAGCGGGTAGAGCGTGCCATTGTCGAGCTTCAGCCGCACCTTCACGCTGTCGCCGCTGACCTTGATGCGCCCTTCCCGGATGGCGAGGCGCAGGTTCAGCAGGTTGGTGCTGGACTGGGTGACGTCGACATTGATGGGGTCGAGCGTGCGGATGGTGGTCAGGGCGGTGTCCTGGCTCGCCGTCACCAGCGCGCCCGGCGTGAGGGTCGACTTGTCGATGCGCCCGCCGATCGGGGCGGTGATGCGGGTGTAGTCCAGATTGATGCGGGCGGTGTCGACATCGGCCTTGGCGGAGGCGACCTCGGCTTTGGCCTGCGCCAGCGAGGCGACGGCGTCGTCGTAATCCTGCTTGCTGACGGCGTTCTGCTTGATCAGCCCTTGATAGCGCTCGACCTTGGACTGGGCGCTCGGCACCGCCGCCTCGGCCTTCTGCTGGCTCGCGACCGCGCTGTCATAGGCCGCCTGGTAGCTCGCCGGGTCGATCTGGTAGAGCGCGTCGCCCGCCTTGACCTCCGCTCCTTCCTCGAAGAGCCGCTGCTTGATGATGCCGCCGACCTGCGGGCGCACCTCGGCGACCAGCGAGGCAACGGTGCGGCCCGGCATTTCCGCGGTGATGGCGACCGACTGGGGGTGGACGGTGACGACGCCGACCTCCGGCCGGCCAGTGGCGCCGGCGGGTGGCCCGCCCTGCTGGGGCTGGTTGCAGCCCGCCAGCAGCGCCGCGGCGAGCAGGCTGGCGAGCAAGCCGCGGCGCGGCGGCGCGAGGCCGTCGCGCCGGGGGTTGACGCAGCGGGGCAAAGGGGCAGGGCGAGGCGGGCGGCCGGCAGCGGCCGTGATGGCAAGGGGGGCGGTCAACGGAGGACCCTCTATTTACGAAACTTGCAAGTATCCATATTTTGCTGCGCCTCTCCTGTCAAATGGCGATGCCGAGGGAGGGCGACCGTGCTAGGGACACGCGATAGGTGGGCAAGATGTTGAACGAACACGATAAAGCTGGCGCGGGGGCGGCGCCGCGGGGGCGCGGCCGGCCGAAGGTGGTGGCCGACGAGGTGCACGCGCCGCTCGTGCTGCCCGGCGCCACGCACGTGCCGTACCTGTCGCTTCCGGAGCCGCTCAGCGGCTCCGCGGTCCTGGTCACGACCGCCTCGAAGTCGTTCAACATCCCGTGGCTGAAGTGCGCGCAGGTGGTGGCCGGGTCGTCGGATCTCGCGACCCGGCTCGACCGGAGGATCCCGATGGAGGTGCGGATCGGCGCCGGCCTGG
>CAZIXP010000282.1:0-2654 GCA_964543245.1 uncultured Starkeya sp. | reverse complement strand
GGCCACCCTGTCCCCCGGAACCGGCCGGCTCAGGCGGCGCGGGCGCCGTAGCGGCGGGCGGCCTCGATGGCGAGCCCGGTGCCGACCGAGCCGAAGGTGTCGCCCTCCACCAGCCGGGCCTCAGGTGCCGCCGCGACGATGGCCGCGCGCACATGGGGCAGCCGGGTCGAGCCGCCGGTGAGGAACAGCGCGTCGATGTCGGCAAGGCCGAGCCCCGCCGCCCGCACGCAGGACTCCACCCGCGCCGCGATCCGCCGCGCCAGCTCCGCGGTGTGCGCCACCAGCGCCGGGGCGGCGATGGTCTGCGCCAGCCCCGGCTCCAGCCAGCCAAGGTCCACCGTGGTCGAGGGTCGGGAGGACAGTGCGATCTTCGCCTCTTCCGCCTGCATGGCGAGGGTGTGGCCGCGCTGCTCGGCGAGGACGTGGATGAGGCGCTCCACCCGCTCCGGCTCGGCCGCCTCCCGGCGCACCTCGTTCAGCTCGCGCAGGGTGCGGGCGGTGTAGAGCCGGTTGATGCGCGACCACGTCGCCAGCTCGTGGAAATAGCCGCTCGGCACGTCGCGGCCGGGCCGCTTCATCGGGCTGCGATAGCCCAGCAGCGGCATCAGCTCGCCAAGGCTGAGATGGCGGTCGAAATCGGTGCCGCCGATCCGCACGCCGTCATTGGCGAGGATGTCGGCGGCGCGCTCCGGCGCGCGGTGGCGCTCCGGGCTCAGCCGCACCACCGAGAAATCGGAGGTGCCGCCGCCAATATCGGCGATGAGCGCGATCTCCTCCGCCCGCACCTGCTGCTCATAATTGAAGGCGGCGGCGATCGGCTCGAACTGGCAGGACACCTCGCGGAAGCCCACCGCGGCGGCGACCTCGCGCAGCACCGCCTCGGCGCGGGCATTGGCAGCCTCGTCATTGTCGACGAAGAACACCGGCCGGCCCAGCACCACCGCCTCGATGGCGCGGGCCTCGCCGGCCTCGGCCCGGCTCTTCACCCGGCGGAGGAAATCGGCGATCACCTCGCGAAACCCGATCGCGCTGCGGCCGACCTGGGTCTTCTCCTCGATCAGCGCGCTGCCGAGCACCGACTTGATGGAGCGCAGCAGCCGGCCGTCCTGGCCCTCGACATAGCGGGCGATGGCGGCGCGGCCGATCTCGGCATGGCCGTCGCGGTCATAGAACAGCGCGCTGGGCACGGTGACGGCGTCGCCCTCCAGCGCCGCGAGACGCGGCCCATTGGCCCCGGCGAGGCCGAGCGTGGTGTTGGAGGTGCCGAAGTCGAGGCCGCAGGCGATCATCCGAAGCGCTCCCGGGAGAAGGGGGAGCGCGGTCTCATACAGCAATGCGGCGGCAATGGCGCGGGTCCGGGGCGGAAATCAACACCCCCGACATCTCACGCCGGCAGGTGGAGGAAACCCTGCACCCCGACATAGACCCCGACCAGCGCGATCAGCACCCCCGACACATAGGGCGCCCGCCGCGCCAGCCCGCCGAACCACGACCACCGCGCCCCGGCGTGGCGCACGCCGAGCGCGGCCACCACCCCGACCGACACCATGGTGACGGCAAGGCCGATCGAGAAGCACAGCACCAGAACACTGCCGAGCGCGAAGGCGCGCAGCTGCATGCAGAGCAGCAGCACCGTCACCGCCGCCGGGCACGGGATCAGCCCGCCGGTCAGCCCGAACAGAACGATCTGGCCGGTGCTGGCCTGCCGCCCGGCGAAGCGGCGGCGGATATCGGCGGCATGGGCGCGCTCATGGGCGTCCTGCCAGCCACCGTCGCCGATCTCCAGACCCTCGGGATGGGGCTCCGCGTGATCGTGGTGGTGGCCGTCGGCGGGTTCCGTGAAGGTGAGGTCGTGGCGTTCGGCGGCGGCGCCGCTGCCAAGGGTGAGGCACACGGCGAAGGCGTGCGGCTCCGGGATCGGCTCGCGCGATTCCAGCTCCTCGCCGCGCGGGCGGAAGCCGAAGGCCTGCCGGGCACCATCCGGCCGGCAGGTCTCCAGCCGCACCTCCTCCGCCCGCCACGCCGGGACCGGCTCGCCACCCGGCGCCCCCGGGCCGGCCAGCCGGCGCAGCCGCCAGCGGGCGCCGGACGCGTCTTCGGCGATGTCGAGCACAAGCTGCCCCCACGCGCTCGCCACCTCCCGCGCCTCGGCGTGGTGGTGGTGATCGTGGTGGTGGTGATGGTGATCGTGGTGCTGCGCGGCGCGGGCCTCCGCCGCGGTCCGCCACAACATCCAGCCCGCGATGGAAAGGATGATGACCGCCGAGCCCATCTGCAGCCAGGGCTCGGCCTGGTCGACATCGAGGCCCTGCCACAGATACAGGCCGGTGAGCGCGATGCCCCAGACCACCACGGTGTGGGACAGCGTGGCGGCAAGGCCGAGCAGCACCGCCTGCCCCACCGTGCCGCGCACCGCGACGATGAAGGCGGCCATCAGCGTCTTGGAATGGCCGGGCTCCAGCCCGTGCAGGGCGCCGAGCAGGATCGCGCTGGGGATGAAGAGCCAGGCATGGGCGGCACCCTGCTGAAGCAGCTCGGCAAAGCTCGGCATGGTGTCCTCATCCCTTGCAGCCGGAGCCACGACCTGCGGGAGCAGGCGGCAGGCGGCAGGCGGCAGGCGGCAGGCGGCAGGCGGCAGGCGGCAGGCGGCAGGC
>CAZIXP010000281.1:0-2668 GCA_964543245.1 uncultured Starkeya sp. | reverse complement strand
ACAGGGCTGCAAAGGGAAGGGACGGATTGATCGGGGCAAGCTTTTTCAGTATCCCGGGCAGTGTCCGGTACACGTCTTCCGTAAGATACCGCGAACCGGTCCTCGGATAGGTTATCAGCTTCTTTTCATACAGCGCCTGCGCCGCAGAAAGGGTCTCCTGCGCAGTCATGGAGTACCGCTTGTTCGCTTCCCTCTGGAGGGATGTCAGGTCGTGAAGGAGCGGAGGCTGGACGGAGGCCGTCTTCCTCTCGACGGATTTCACATTGAGGTGGCCTCCGGCCTCCACCCTCTCCCGGTCGGCAGTTGCTGAAGACAGGTCTGTATAGCGCGCACTCACCGCGGTGAACCCCTCCCTTCCGAGAGAGGCCCTCACCTGAAGCGTCCAGAAAGGAGATGGAACGAAGTCCCTGTTCTCCAGGAAGCGCCGGCACACCAGGGCCAGGGTCGGGGTCTGCACCCTTCCGAGGGAGCGCAGCTCCGTCCCTCCGGAAGCCTTGGTAAGCGCCCTCGTGGCATTCACCCCGACGAGCCAGTCCGCTTCGCTGCGGGCCCTGCCTGCCGCATACAGGTTGTCGAACTCCGAGGACGGCCGGAGATTGCGGAGCCCTTCCCTGATGGCTTCATCTGTTAGGGATGATATCCAGAGCCGTTTTACCGGGACATGCCCCCTCACGAACTCGTAGATATAGCGTTGTATCAGTTCCCCTTCCCTTCCGGCATCACCTGCGTTGATGATGTACTCGCTGCCGCTGAAAAGGTTACGTATGATGCCGAGCTGCTTGGCATATCCGGGGTCCGGGGCGCTCTTCCCGTCCTTACGTTTCTTCCGTGCGACCCTCAGCTGGAACTGCTGCGGGAGCAGCGGCAGCGGGGCGCCCCAGTCGTCATCCCCTTCTGCCCAGATCTCCACGAGGTGGCCAAGCGCCCAGGTGACGGCATAGCCGCCCCCTTCCATGTATCCGTCCTTGCGCGAGCGTGCTCCGACAATACGCGCTATTTCCATTGCGACGGATGGTTTTTCTGTAATGATGGTAATCATTTCTGTGATTTATTATTGGTTTTCTGTTGTCGTTTCCTCCACGTATGCCTCCTCCTCCGGCGGGGGGCACTCCTGGTCAATCAGCTCCCGGATGTCCTCCTTTATGGCGTAGTAGTTGTCCTCGATGATATGGGCAATCTCTTTCTTCTCCAGCTCGGGGATCATCCCGCGGAGCATCTTCTCGCATTCCTCGTCGGTCATGGCCCCTAGCCTCCTTTCCGCCTCCCCTTCCAGCTCATCCGGGGAGAAGTCCTGCCGACGGACGCGCTTCCACTCTCCCAGGATCTCCTCTTTCATGTGGTCGAGTAGGTAGAAGCGCCCTATCTCCGGGAGCTTCACCTGCTCCCAGAGGTCCCCGAGTTCGAAGTCCGTGAGGTCGGGAATGTCCTCGGCCTCCCTTTCCTTCCGGGCGAACTCCCCGAGGTCGATCTGGATGGCCCCGCAGAAGAAAGGCTGTTTCACCGGGGAGTTGTTCTCCACCGCAACCTTCCCAATGAACGTCCCCTGCGGTAGGGACGTGATCTTTCTTATCGGCATCACCTCTTCCTCATGGAAGGAGATGTTCACGGATTCCGAGTCGACGGAGCGCGTCTGGCTCTCCTGGCGGCGGAACTCCTTCCCGAACTCTTTCGAGTATTTCTCGGCGGTGGTGACGCTCGATGCGCCGACAAAGACATTCGCCGGAAGGGCGAGGATCTTGTCCGCGACCTTGTCGCCGTAGTCGGCCTTCACCTGGGTGAGGTCCTGGATGCCGAGCACCACTGCGACCTTGTTCGAGCGCGCCGTGGCCATCAGGCCGTCAAGCCCCTGTACCGAGATGGTCGGGAGCTCGTCTATCACTACCGCGCAGGGGAGCTTCCCCTTGCGGTTCACACGCTTGATCACGCGAAAGGTGAAAAGGGACAGCGCAGCCCCGTAGACTTGCTGGCGGTCAGGGTCGTTCCCGATACACAGTATTTTCGGGTCTTCAGGGTCGTTGATGTCCAGGTTGAAGTCGTTCCCCGACAGGACCCAGTAGAGGGCCGGTGAGGCGATGTCATTGAGCGGGATGCGCGCCGATGCAATCTGTCCCTGCAGCTGGTCCTGCGCGTTGGCTTCCAGCGCGTCGACGAACACCCGCGCCTTCCCGTCCAGTGCCGGCTGGCGCTTGACGATGGAAAGGACCTTCGTGTAGTCCTGGTTGATGAGCTCGATGAGGTGCGGGAAGTCGCACCAGTCCCCCTGCCTGCCGCCCTGCGGGGTGTAGATCCGGAGCAGCCACAGGCAGATGCCGATATACTGCTGCGCACTCATCCAGAAGAAATCCTTCTTCTCATTCCCCTTGTTTAGGGCTTCCATCACCACGCGGGCCGTCTCCGAGGCGTCGATGATGTCTGTCAGGTACTCCGCCGCGATGGGGTTGCAGCGGTTGGACTTCAGCGGGTCCTTGAAGTTGATGCAGTAGAACTGCGGGAGCTTGGGGTAACTTGATTTGCTGCGAAGGAGCGAGTTGTAGACGATGCGGGTAAGGTCCGGCATCTTGAAGTCGTAGAGCATCATCGTGTAGCCATGGGCGATCATCTGCTCGATGAAGGGGTTGAACACTGAGAAGGACTTCCCGGACCCGGCGGAGCCCACGACGAGCGTCCC
>CAZIXP010000280.1:0-2701 GCA_964543245.1 uncultured Starkeya sp. | reverse complement strand
GCGGCACAGGACGGCCTCTCGCCGTCGGACTATGCCGTCGCGCCGCCGGCTGCCGAGGCGGCGCCGGCCGCCATTGCCGATGCCGAGCTGCGCATTGCCGCGGCGACGCTGCTCTATGCCCGCCATCTCCAGACCGGCCGCTTCCGTCCCGGCCGCATCTCCGAAGGCGTCGACCCGCTGCTGACCCCGCCGGACCCGGCGGCGGTGCTGGCGGCGGTGACCACCGCACCCGACGCACGCGCCGCGCTGGCCGCGCACGCGCCGCGCTATCCCGGCTATATCGCGCTCAAGGCCAAGCTCGCCGAGCTGCGCGGCCAGCAGGACGGCCCGCCCAAGCCGCAGGTGCCCTCCGGGCCGGTGCTGCGGCCCAACATGAAGGACCCCCGGGTGCCGCAGCTGCGGGCCCGGCTGGGCGTGAAGGGCGACCCGGCGGACCTGCTCTATGCCGGAGAGCTGGTCGAGGCGGTGAAGACCGTGCAGGACAAGCTCGGCCAGACCCCGAACGGCATCGTCGGCAAGGGCCTTCTCGCCGCGCTTAACGGCACCGGCGAGCAGCGCATCAACCTCATCATCTCCAATATGGAGCGCTGGCGCTGGCTGCCCCACGATGTCGCGCCGAACTATGTGTTCGTGAACATCCCGGAGTTCATCGTCCGCATCTACAAGGACGGCGAGGTGGTTCACCAGACCCGCGTCGTGGTGGGCAAGCCGGAGAACCCGACGCCGCTGCTGTCGCACGACATGGAGTATCTCGTTCTCAACCCGTCGTGGAATGTGCCGCCCGGCATCGCCCGCAAGGAATATCTGCCCCGGCTCGCCGGCGACCCCTATTTCCTCGCCCGCCAGGGCATCGACGTGGTTCGCAACGGCAAGGTGGTCGACCCCGGCGCGGTGGACTGGAGCCGCGGCACCCAGGGCTATTCGTTCCGCCAGCCGCCGGGCGAGCGCAACGCGCTGGGCAAGATCAAGTTCATGTTCCCCAACAAGCACTCGGTCTATCTGCACGACACGCCGAGCCGGGCGCTGTTCGCGCAGGACCGCCGCGCCTTCAGCCATGGTTGCGTGCGGGTGTTCGAGCCGCTGAAATTCGCCGAGGTGATCTTCGAGCTTGGCATGCCCGCCGACACCTGGAACGAGGCCCGCATCTCCAAGATGCTCGGCGGCAGCGAGCGCTATGTGAACCTCAAGCAGCGCTTCCCGGTGCATCTGGCCTATTTCAACGCCTGGGTGAACGAGGCGGGGGCGCTGGTGACGCGTGAAGACATCTACGGCATCGACGCCCAGACCCAGAGCATGCTGGGGCTGGAGGGCGCGCGCCAGGTCGCCGATCGCGGCACCAAGACGGTCCGCCCCTGAGCCCCGATACCTGCGCCGCCGCGACCCCGCCTGCCGCGACCCCGCCTGCCGCGGCCCCCTGCCGCGGCCCCGCCTGCCGCGACGGCCCTGCCGTGCTCCCATCCAGCCCGCCGCGCACGCTGTGCCGGCGGGCGCGGTGTTTTCCGCCTGCCGCAACGACGTACCGCTGACGCCCACCGAGCGAGCGGTATTGCGCCGGGCGCCGCCAAGCATGGCAGGATGTGGCGAGAAGGGTTTTCTGGCGGTCCGTTGCGTAAAAACAACGACAAATCCAAGATATGGTGCCGGAGCTGTGGATGACGCGATTTTTATCGGGCGGCACTATTTCGCCACACTCAACCTTTAGCCAATCATCCAGGGATGGGGGTTTGGCTCGCTAACGCTGCCTTAACCAAACCCGGCAAGACTAAGTTGACCATGTCCGACACGACCCGCCCGGGCCGTGCCGCCTCAAGGAAACGATTGGTCGCGGGTTGAAGGTTGTGCGCATCATCAGGACGCTCCTCAGGCGCCGTCGGCTGGCGGCTCTCGCCCTCGCGGTGACCGGTGCGGTCGGCAGCACCAGCATGCTGCAGGACGCCGTCGCCAATGGCGACACCCGGACCATCAGCATCCACCACGTCCATTCCGGCGAAAGCGCCACCATCACCTTCAAGCGCAACGGTCGCTACGATCCCGCCGCGCTGCAGCAGCTCAACGTCCTGCTGCAGGACTGGCGCCGCAAGGAATCCACCCGGATGGACCCGGCGCTGTTCGACATCATCTGGGAGGTCTACCGCGAGGTCGACGCCTCCGGGCCGATCCAGGTGATCGGCGGCTACCGCTCGCCCGAAACCAACGCCATGCTGCGGGCCCGCTCGCGCGGCGTTGCCCAGACCAGCCAGCACATGCGCGGCAAGGCGATGGACTTCTACATTCCCGGCGTGCCGCTCGCCAAGATCCGCGAGGCGGGCCTCAGGTTGCAGCGGGGCGGCGTCGGCTTCTATCCCACCTCGGGCTCGCCCTTCGTGCATCTCGACACCGGCGGCGTGCGGCACTGGCCGCGCATGACCCGCGACCAGCTTGCCCGGGTGTTCCCGACCGGCAAGACGGTCCACATCCCGGCCGACGGCAGGCCGATGCCGGGCTATGCGCTGGCGCTCGCCGAGATCGAGGCGCGCGGCAGCGAGCCGGGCGGCGCGGGTGCCGCCTTCGCCGGGCTGGGCTCCAGGAGCCCGAAGAAGAACATCTTCGCCGCTTTGTTCGGCGGCAAGGACGAGGACGAGGAGGAGAGCGCCCCGGCCGCTCCCGCGCCGGCCCGCGCCGCGCCGGTCGCGGTGGCACAGGCCGCGCCTGCGGCGGAGGA
>CAZIXP010000279.1:0-2721 GCA_964543245.1 uncultured Starkeya sp. | reverse complement strand
TGAAGACCCGCGCTTCGCATCCATTACTGGCTTTACCGCGACAATCGGTACTGAGCCTGATAACGCTTGTGAAGATGCTCCGTCTGGCTATATCAAAGGCTGTAATCTGACTGCGCGCTTTGGTATGATTCGGCGTGACACAAACACTATTGAAATGGATAAGGTGATGCTGAAAGTCAATCGTGGCGATTTCACCGATATTATCCTGCGTGGTAAATTGATTGGTGAAGACACCTTGACTCCCAGCAATATGACCGCAGATGGTGTTTTGAACGTTCTCACTAAAGCAGAAATGGTCGGAGCGGTCGTGCAGGCAGAACGCAAGATTTCTCAGGATACTTGGCAGGGTACAATCGCTGGTGGAACATTCCCCGGTTTGGATGTTCAGATTGCTACTGGTCAGAAAGATGCCGATACTGGTACTCTGTGTCCCGCGCTTGACTCTGACATCAAAGATTTCAACTACGACCTGATTGGTGGAAGCGGTCGCGATATTGTCGAGTATTTATCCTCGATGGAATTTTATCTGCGCACAAATGCTGAGACTATGGGTCTTGACCCCGCAACATGGGCTATCGCTATGCGCCCCGAACTTTGGTTTGAAATGAGTGCAGTGTGGCCGTGCTCGTATCTTTCTCACCGCTGTAATGATGGCGGTGGCACGAATATTTCCGTTATCAATGACAATGTAAACGTGAACATGCGTGACGCTATGCGCAATGGCATGTATATTGACATCAATGGAAATCGGTATCCTGTTGTTGTAGATACTGGCATCTACGAGCATAACAGCACTAATACTGCTGGTTTGATTGCCGGTGAATATGCTTCAAGCATCTACATGATTCCGCTGACTATTACAAGTGGCTTCCCTGTCACCTATATGGAATATGTAGACTACCGCAAGGCTTTCCCGGATACCTCGCTCCTGCAAGGCAATGAACTGTTCTGGACTGATGATGGCAAATTCTCATGGGCTGTCACCAATGATAAGTGGTGCTACAAACTGTCCCTAAAGATTGAACCTCGTGTTGTACTGCGCACTCCGCAACTTGCTGGTAAGTTACAGCACGTGAAGTACAGCCCGCTCCAGCACTTACGTGACCCATATCCTGAATCACCGTACTTCAAGAATGGTGGCGTTAGCATGAGACCCGAATCCTTCGGCTATGCTGTATGGGATGGTCGGTAAGATAAATTGAAACATGGGGAGGTTGAAATATACCTCCCCATTTACATCTTGACAAACAAGATATAAAGTGCTATCATACTGATAGAGGATTACGCATGGAACGCAAACAATATAAATTTCGTATTGTAGAGACAAAAGAAGTAGACCCCAAGACCATTGTATTAAATCCTAATAACCCAAGAGAGCATCCAGAGAATCAACGCAAAGCGATGGACAGCGTTCTTAAGAATATTGGTTGGGTTAATTATGTTGTCGTAAATAAAAATACTGGCAATCTTATTGACGGTGAAATGCGTGTGCTTGACGCTATCGCTAACCATGAAGAAACTGTACCAGTAACATTTGTTGATTTAACTCCAGAAGAAGAATTGCAGATACTCGCAACCTATGACCCAATTGGTTATATGGCTAAAGAGAGTTCTGAAATGTTCAAGAAACTTATTACCGAACATAATGTTGCCAACGAGACTACCAATGAGATTATCAATGATATTGTCAAGCGTAATCGTGTCTCACTATTTGGAGAAAGTGAGACACAAGAGAATGATGCAGAGACAATAGAAGATAAGAACAAAGCCCTTATTGATAAGTGGGGAGTAGAGTATGGGCAGATTTGGAAAATCAATCAGCACAGATTAATGTGTGGTAACGCTACAAATGTAGAAGATGTAAGCAGATTAATGGATGGCAAGAAAGCGTCATGTGGTTTCTTTGACCCTCCATACGGTATCGAGTATCAGAGTAATAAACGTGTTAAGTCTGGCAAGTTTGAGGAGTTAGAGAATGATGATGAAATCAATGTTGATTTCCTATTTGCAATCCTTAATCATCTCAAGAAAGACTTTGCACTCTATATCTGCACTCGATGGGATGTGTACCCACAATGGTACGAACAAATTAATTCTATCGTTCCGATTAAGAATATCATTATTTGGGATAAACCCGGTGGTGGCATTGGAGATTTAAAAGGTAACTACTGGAATCAGCATGAGTTTATCCTGTACTGCGCATTGGACAACCATGTATTGAGGGGGGTGCGTGAAGGGAATGTGTGGAATTTCGGTGGCAAAAATGTTGCAAGTTATCTGCATCCAACGCAAAAACCAGTTGGACTGCCTGCAAAATGCTTTGAACACTCCTCAGATATTGGCGATATAGTTGTCGATTTATATATTGGTTCTGGTACGTCAATCATATCAGCACAGAATACAAACAGGATATGCTACGGTATGGAATTGACCCCAAAATATGTTGCGGTTACGTTAGAGCGCATGAAAGAATTAGGCATTGAACCAGAGAGGATTGAATGAACGTACCAGTAGTTGTATCTGTCTCTGATAAATATTTATGGGCGTTGAATGTATATACTTACTTACATCAGAAATATTGGGGTGGAGTTGATACGTATGTTGCAGGATACACTCCACCTAAATTTAAATTACCACATTCATTTCATTTTATGTCTATCGCCCAACCGCAATATGAGAAAGAGAAATGGGTTGATGGATTCCTGAAATTCTTGTATCAGT
>CAZIXP010000278.1:0-2745 GCA_964543245.1 uncultured Starkeya sp. | reverse complement strand
AGGGCGTTACCAACATCACGCTGGATCAAGCCCGCGTGATGCTGGAGGCCATCCCTGCCGGCACCGAAGTCGTGATCCACAACGTCGCATTTGAATTTCCGGTCATGTACAAGGAGTTCGGTGAGGCGTGGAAAGACAACGGCTGGCACGGATTCATCCCGAACGCTCTGGACACCTCCATCGAGGCGTCCTATGTCAACGAGAACCAGCCTCGCGGACTGAAGAACCGCTCCAAGACCGTGCTCGATTACGAGCAGGAGAACTACGAGCGCGTCACCACCAAGGAGGGCCCGGTCGGCACGATCTCTGGTGGCACCCTCGTCGAGCAGTTCGACAAGGTGATCGTCCCTGCTGTGACCAAGGAAGTCGTGAAGATGTACCGCGGCGAGGAGCGCGTCGTCCACGAAATCGTCGTCCCCGCTGTGACCGAGAAGTGGGAGCGCCGCAAGTACAAGATGAACCAGTTGACAGCCCGCCACGTCCTCGGATACGGCGCAGACGACACCATCTGTACGGCAGCCCTGCACACCTACTTCCGCTTCGTCATGGAGTGCGAGGACACCTGGGGCGTGTACCGTCAGGTCGAACAACTGCCGGCCTACCTCACCGCCCTGGCGTTCGTACAGGGTCTGCGCTGGTCTCCGGCCCGCCTGCGTGAACTGGAGGCGGAGGACTCTGCTGCCTACGACGAAGCGTGGAAAGGCTTCGAGCAGTTCCTGCTGAACAACGGATGGGAAGGCACCGTCAAGCCGGTGTATGACGAGGTGACTCCGGCTGCGGCCAAGGAGGTCTACAACTTCATCACGGGCGAGGAGTTCACTACCCGCAAGCGCAAGCTGGAGGGGGTGGCCGCAGACATGCGCGATGTCGCTGGTGACGACGGTCGTGTGGAGGCGTTGGCCGATGTGGTGGAAGCTGGAGACGTTCGTGCACTGAACAAGCTGGTGGACGTGTACTTCGACGGAAAACCGAAGTTCAACGCCAACTCCAGAAGCAGAAGCTGTTCTACGAAGTGATCGGCATGACGCCGCGCCTGTTCAACAAGCTGACCGACAAGCAGCGTGATGACGAGGCGATGCGAGAGGCCTTCCGTGCACTGCGAAAGTACAAGGAAGACCCCGGCAGCGTCGATGTGACCGCAGAGATGCGGGAGCTGTGGCTCACCAAGGCCAGCACCGACGACGACGCCATCGCCCTGGCCATGCACATGGACGACCTCAAGCCCGAGTGCCGTGCGGCACTGGAGGCCTACAGCACCCTGCGCACCATTCTGACGCGCCAGAGTTTGTTCTACACGCCGTACAAGACCGCAGCGCACTGGACGGACGGACGCCTGCACCCGAATCTGATCCAGTGTCAGGCGGCGACGCGCCGGTATTCGGCGAGTGACCCGAACGTCCAGCAGCTCCCCAAATCCTCTGGAGGTATCCGCGGAGTGTTCCTGCCTCACTGCAAGGACGGTCTGGTGGTGTCCCTTGACTTCTCCTCGCAGGAGCTGCGAATCCTTGCACACCTGAGCCAGGACAAGAACATGCTTGCCTGCTACCTAGGGGATGACCTCAAGGACATCCACTCTATGGTGGGGGCGCAAGCGTCTGAGTATCTGTGGGAGGAGCCTGTCACCTATGAGGAACTTCGCGGAATGCTGGCAGACCCCAGCCATGCGCAGCATAACGATGCAAAAGCGTTGAGAAAGCACGCGAAAAGTACAGTTTTCGGTACTTCTTATGGGATGCAGGCTCCAAAGCTGGCTGTAAGCCTTATGACTGATGAGGAGACAGCCCAGAACTTCATCGACGCCAAGGAGGCAGCCTTCCCAGATGTTCCGGTGTGGAAAGACCGGTGTGAGGCCGAGGCGTCCAAGCTGGGGTACTCCACGACCCTGATGGGGGCACGCCGCCACCTGGGTCAGGCCTTGCGCTCGGACGACCAATGGGAGGTATCCCGTGCGGAACGTCAGGCCAGCAACGCAGCCATCCAGGCCAGTGCAGCAGAGCAGACGAAGCTGGCAATGGCACGCCTGTGGGACTGCGGGGTGTTTACATCCGGCACGTACGACGCTGTGTGCATGATGCCGATCCACGACGAAGTTGTGGCGTCTGTCCACAAGGATCACGCGGTGGAGGTCATCAAGATTATCCACGAGTGTATGACTGCTCAGTACGCAAATATGTCTGTGCCTGCAGTGTCCAGTATCTCTGTGGGCCTGAACTTTGGTGACCAGATCGAGGTTGGGGACTGCTTCGACGCTGAGGCAATTGCCAAGGCTGTTGCCAAGTTGTTCGAGGAGTCCGTCTGATGGCCCGTTCTTCCCGATACCACATCGGCCAGACCTTTGGGGATTCCCTCACACTGTTGGCCCCTGTTCGGTCACCGAATCATTCTACGTTGTCGTGGGATTGCAGGTGCCTGAAGTGTGGGCACGAGTTTGAGGCTAGCTACGCGATGCTCCGCAAGGCGGAGGACAGCGGCTACCCTCTGTGCCTGCACGGCACGACGAGCCGCCCGCGCAAGACCAAACACAAGCCGTTCGAGCCGGGTCAGCGGGTGGGATTCCTCACCTTGCTGGAACGCGAGTACGTTGTCAAGAACAACCGCAAGGCAGCCTACTGGCGTGTCGAGTGTGACTGCGGGGGCGCCGTCAAGCGGGTGCGCGAACAGCACCTGCAGACAGGGGCCACCAAATCCTGAGGCTGCAGTCCAGGCCGCAGCAACTTTACACCCTGACGCTGGGGCATATAGGCG
>CAZIXP010000277.1:0-2749 GCA_964543245.1 uncultured Starkeya sp. | reverse complement strand
AGCCGCACCGCGCGGCGCCAGACGGCCGGCAGCACCAGCAGCGCGAGCAGGGTCGCGGCCAGGAAGCCGAGCGCGGCATACATGATCATCTCGACCATGCGGACGTATCACCTTATGGGGTCGGCCAGCCCGACCCGTCGCTTGCGGCCACGAGGGTCGCCGGTCGGCGGTGCCGCAACTCTAGCCTGAAGCACCGGCCGGCGCCACGCGGCGTGTCGGCGGTGCGGCCGCGGACTGGGGAGGACGGGCGGGGGGGGGGGGTCAGAAGGGGTTCCAGGTGGCCTGTGGCGTGAACTTGAGGTAGCCGACATTGGCGCCGAGCCGCACGCCGACGCCCGAGCGGATCGGCACCACCACCAGCGGGTCGCTCGCCAGCGCGGTCATGCCGAAGCCGGCGACGAAATAGGCCGAGCCGGAAATGCCGCCGAAGCGGCGGAAGATGTCGTTGATGCTGTTGAGGTTGTAAACCAGGATCATGGTCCGCGCGCCGTCGCCGCCGAAGTCCCAGCCGAGCGAGGGGCCCTGCCAGAACACCTTCAGGTCGCCGGCGTTGCGGGTGTAGAGCGTGCCTTCGCCATAGCGCAGCCCGCCCACGAAGGCGCCGGAGCCTTCCTGGCCGAGGATGTAGCCATTGGGCTGGCCCCACTTGCTCACCGCCTTCTCGATGGAAAGCGCCAGCCCGCGCGACACCTCGCCGAAGAAGCCGTGACCCTGCCGCACCAGCTCGTCGGTGGAATAGGAATCGGCCGGGGCCGCGGGCTGCTGCTGCGCCGCCGCGGGCGCCGCCAGCATCGGCAGCAGCAGCAGGGCGAGGGCAGCGAGAAGGGGGCGCAATGTCGGCATGGTGTGTCTCGCGAAGGGGGCTTGAAGGGCGATCGTTCGACAGGGCTGGCGACGGACTGCGGGCGGACCCGACAGGATTCATCATTAGCACGCGAGGCTGCGAGCGGAAGACGAACCGGCCGTCCCGATGCCAAAACGTGACGGCCTGTGACCCTTATGCCCGAAGGATTGCGCCTTTTGCGAGAAAGGCCGGGACGAGATAGCCGGCCTCCTCGCGGCCGTAAGGCAGCGGCGTACCGTCCGGCCGGGTGACGCTGCCGCCGGCGGCACGCAGCAGGGCGTGGCCGGCCGCCACGTCCCATTCCATCACCGGCGACAGCCGGGGATAGAGGTCGGCCCGCCCTTCCGCGACCAGGCCGAATTTCAGCGCGGAGCCGCAGGACACCCGCTCGGCGGCACCGAGCCGGCCGAGCAGCGCCGCGGTGTCGGCATCGAGATGCGAGCGGCTGGCGACCGCGACCGGACCCTCGGCCGGCACCGGGCGGCAGCGGATCGGCTGCCAGCCCTCCGGCGCGGCAGCCGCACCCGGCGCCCGCTCCGCGCGGAACGCGCCGGGGTCGCCGAACCGGCCGCCGGCCGCGCCGACATAGAGCACACCCACCGCCGGGGCGTAGATCAGCCCGAGCGTCGGCATGCCGTGCTCGATCAAGCCGACATTGACGGTGAATTCGCCGCGCTCGGCGACGAATTCGCGGGTGCCGTCCAGCGGGTCCACCAGCAGGAAGCAGGCGCCCGGCCGCTCCCCGCGCCCCTGCGACACGGCTTCTTCCGCCACCACCGGCACGTCCGGCATCAGCGTGGCGAGGCGGGCGCGCAGCAGGGCCTCGGCGGCGAGGTCGGCGGCGGTGACCGGGCTGTGGTCGGCCTTGGCGCCCGCGGTGAAGCCGGCGGCGCGGATGCGCATGATCTCCGCCCCGGCGTCGAGCACCGCCCCGGCCAGCGCGGCGAGGAGCGGGGGCAGGCTGGCGCCGGAGGCAGGCGGGGCGGCGGGCGAAAGCGACGACATGAGGCGGATTCCAGAAGCGGCGGACGGGGTCGTGGCACGGTGTGGCCGGCGGGCCTCTCCGGTACCCGCCATGTTGGCGGGCTCGGCCGGGCGGTGTATCACACGCGCGATCCGGATCGTATGCCCCGCCGCGATTCGACCTTCTCGCAGGCCCGTGCCTCCGCCCGACCGGCGGCGCCAACGTGATGGAAACCTCCCGATGACCGCCGTCAGTCTCGACAAGCTCGATCTCGCCGCCCTGCTGTGCTCGCGGGTGTGCCACGACGTGATCAGCCCGGTCGGCGCCATCGTCAACGGGCTGGAGGTGCTGGAGGACGAGAACGACGCCAGCATGAAGGCCTTCGCGCTCGACCTCATCGCCAAGAGCGCGCGGCAGGCCTCGGCCCGGCTGCAGTTCGCCCGGCTGGCCTTCGGCGCCGCGGGATCGGCCGGGGCGCAGATCGACACCGGCGATGCCGAGCAGGTGGCGCGGGGCTTCATCCAGGACGACCGCACCACGCTGGAGTGGAGCGTGCCGCGGGCCTATCTGCCGAAGAACCGGGTGAAGCTGCTGCTGAACCTGCTGATGGTGGCCGGCGCCACCATTCCGCGCGGCGGCGTCATGGCGGTGGAGCAGACCGGGGAGGGCGAGGCGATCGGCTTCCGCATCGCCACCCGCGGCTCGCATGCCCGCATTCCGCCGCATCTGGAGGGCCTGCTGGCCGGGGAGCCCTCGGAGGGCGGCAGCATCGACGCCCATGGGGTGCAGCCCCATTACACCGGGCTGCTGGCCCGCGAGGTCGGGGTGGCGATCACGCTGGCGCTGGAAGGCGAGGGCGTGGTCATCGCCACCCGGCCGGCCTGAAAGCGGCCGGGTTGGAGAGGGGGCGGAGACAAGGCGGGGGCGGCCGAAGCATCCGC
>CAZIXP010000276.1:0-2818 GCA_964543245.1 uncultured Starkeya sp. | reverse complement strand
CGCGAATGCTCTGCCACAGGGGGCCTTTCGGCGGCGATGCAGCCGCCGTCCTCCACGCGCACCAATCTTGCCGCATTAGAGGGCGAAGCTGGCGCGCCGGATCTCCGCTCCCTCCCGGCCCAGCCGGTTGACGCGGACGCTATGCCATTCCCTATCTGGTGCGCCAAACGGCATCGCGTTGGCAGGGACGGGAGCTGTGCCCGTCAGAAGAGCCGAACGCTTTCGTGTCGGTGATGCGGACGAAGGCGACGATGCCGACCACGCCGGCTCCGATGATCGAAAACACCATCTGCCACGTCTGAGAGGGCATGGTGTGCTTCACGATGCCATGGGTGGCGTGGAAGCCCGCCACCGCAGCCGGGACGACGAACACGGCAGCGATGAGCAGACGTGCCCAGATCGGGCGGACGGTGGCGAGCAGGAACCGGCCCAGGCCGAAGGTTAGGGCTGCGGCGGCAAGGCCGACAACAAGAACGCCGAGCCATCCGGTGCCGGTGCCATAGGCCCATGTGCCCGCCGTGATGCCCGCAAACAGCGGCAACGCGAATACCGCCAGCGTGAAGAGCAGCCAGCAGAGGAATGCGATCGTCGCCATGCTGAGGAGAATGCCGATGAAGATCATGGGGGCGGCTCCATAAAATCAGATCGATGCGCCTCCACCACCTCAGTCACACCGGCACGATGGGCAGAGTTGGCAGCAGTCTCGGTGCGGAGGCGACCGGCCACCATTCACAGCCGCCTGTTCGCCTGCTCACGAGGGGAAGGGATCGATTTCTCGGACGATGGCGGCTTCTTCGCCGTCATATTCGGCTGCCGGGGCGATGGAGAGCGTGCCGTCGCCGGCGCGGAAGATGACAACGGTGGCCATCAGGGTGGTGGCGAGGCTGAAGGCGAAGGCGTGAGCGATCTGGGCGGACATCGACCTGGCTCCTGCGCGAGCGGAGGTCCATCCCCCGCTGACAGGCGCCCGAAAGGGCCGGCCGTTGGCCGCAATCACCGCGTGAGGCGCAGCCGGAGCGGCGGCACGCGCAGCGTAGTCCGACCCTTCATGGGTTGATGGCGTCAGGCCATCGGCTGGACCCAAGGATCAGCGTCGTGAAGCGGGGATGGTCGTCCGGTCAGGAGACCGTGATGGCGGGTTACTGCGCAGCTCGCTTCCGCCGCGCTGCGAGTTGCAACACGTGCTGCCTGTGGGAGGCCGTCAGCGTTCCACGTTAAACGGATTGATGACCGCCACACCGGCGGCGTCGAAGGCGCTGGTATCGCGCGTGGCCACAGCGAAGCGCCGGGAGGCTGCGATCGCGGCGATATAACCGTCGGGCGTCGGAAAGCCCTTCCCGGCCGCGCGCGCCTTCACCGCGAGGTCGGCATAGTGTCGTGCGGCAGCGACATCGAACGGCAGCACACGGTCGGCGAACAGCTCCATCACCCCGTCCAGAGCCTCCGTGAGCCGGTCTTTGCGCTTGCCGGCGGGCAGCGCACCGATACCGAACAACAGTTCTGCGATGGTGACGCTGGAGAGATAAAGCGTCTCGGCCGCCTGCTCGTCGAGCCACGCTCGCACAGTGTCGTCGGGGACGGGCTTCATCGCCTCCGAGATGACATTGGTGTCGAGAAGGATCATTCGAAGCTCATGGGCTCGGCAGGCGTCCTGTCACGCGCCGGGCTGAGGGCGTCGATGTCTTCATTTGTCAGGCCAAGCCGGCGGCTGCGCTCCGCGAGCGCCGTGCCGAGCAGGAGGCGCGTGTCAGGGCGAACGGCCGTCTCCAGGATGTCGCGCATCTCGGCTTCGGTGCTGCGGCCATGCTGTGCCGCGCGCACCTTGAGGGCACGGTGCGTTGCCTCGGAGAGGTTGCGGATCGTCACTGCGGGCATGATGGCGCCTCCCAGTACATCTGATAGCGTTGATAGCAAGATAGAGGAATTGCCATCACATTCAAGATGCAGGGTTGCGGCGACGCTTAGGCGCCGCCGTATCCGAACCGATAGACCGGGATGCCCATCTTGCGGGCCTTGGCCGCCAGATTGTCCTGAATGCCGGTGCCGGGGAAGATCACGACGCCGATCGGCACGACGTTCAGCATCTGGTCATTGCGCTTGAAGGGGGCAGCCTTGGCGTGCTTCGTCCAGTCAGGCTTGAAGGCCACCTGCGGCACCTTGCGGCTGTCGGCCCAGAGGGACGCGATCTTTTCGGCGCCCTTGGGCGAGCCACCATGCAGCAGCACCATGTCCGGGTGCTTGGCGTGGATCTGATCGAGCTTGGCCCAGATTTGCCTGTGATCGGCGGTGTCTCCGCCCGAGAAGGCGATCTTCGGGCCGGCGGGCACGAGCACTTCGGTATCGGCGCGCCTCCTGGCCGCCAGGAAATCCCGGCTGTCGATCAGCGATGCGGTGAGGTGGCGATGGTTGACCCGTGATCCGGCCCGTGGCGTCCAGGGCGATCCGGTGGCGATGCGGTAGCGGTCGGCGGCGGCCTCGCGGACGGATTCCATGCCGTCGCGCCGGCCGATCAGGGTCATGCCGATGTCGATCCGGCGCTCGAGCTCCAGGGACTTCACCTCCGAGCCGTCCTGTTCGCGCTGAAGCTGCTTCTGGGCCTGCTCGTTGTCGTCAAGCCTCTGCTCGATCCGGTCCACGGCGCGGTGGAACATGTTGACGGTCGACCAGAGGAGATCAGCGAGGTCGGCATCGAGGCTGGTGTCGGTGATCGTGGCGACAAGGGCGTCGAAGATATCGGCGATGGCTCCTTCGATGAGGCGTTCGTCCGGTGGCGGGCGCTGGTCGCGCTCGTCTTCGGAAGGACGATGGACGTGGAGCT
>CAZIXP010000275.1:0-2820 GCA_964543245.1 uncultured Starkeya sp. | reverse complement strand
GCTACACCACCTCCTCGCGCTACAACGGCAAGCCGGCGGGCGCGCTCGCCATCAATCTCGGCACCGGCGCCAATGCCATCGCCACCGCCGGGCGGGTCAAGGCGGCGCTGGAGCGGATGAAGCCGACCTTCCCGGAAGGGGTCGAGGTCGTCTATCCCTACGACACGACACCCTTCGTCGTGCTCTCCATCGAGGAGGTCGTGCGCACGCTGGTCGAGGCCATCGTGCTCGTCTTCGTCGTGATGTTCGTCTTCCTGCAGAGCTTCCGGGCGACGCTCATCCCCTCGCTGGCCGTGCCGGTGGTGCTGCTCGGCACCTTCGGCGTGCTGTCGCTGTTCGGCTACTCCATCAACACGCTCACCATGTTCGCCATGGTGCTGGCGATCGGCCTGCTGGTCGACGACGCCATCGTCGTGGTCGAGAATGTCGAGCGGGTGATGGAGGAGGAGCGCCTTTCCCCGAAAGAGGCCACCCGCAAGTCGATGAACGAGATCACCGGCGCGCTGGTCGGCATCGCCACCGTGCTCTCGGCGGTGTTCGTCCCCATGGCCTTCTTCGGCGGGTCGGTCGGCGTCATCTACCGCCAGTTCTCCGTCACCATCGTCTCGGCGATGATCCTGTCGGTGCTGGTGGCGCTGATTCTCACCCCGGCGCTCTGCGCGACGCTGCTGCGCCCGGTGCGGCACGGGGCCAAGGAGCGCGGCTTCGCCGGCTGGTTCAACCGCAACTTCGAGCGCGGCACCCGGGCCTATCGCAGCGGCACGGCCGGCGTGGTGGCCCGCAGCGGGCGCTTCCTCGTGCTGTTCCTCGCCATCGCGGTGGCGATGGGCTGGATGTTCCTGCGCCTGCCGTCCTCCTTCCTGCCGGAGGAAGACCAGGGCATCCTCATCACCATGGTGCAGCTGCCGGCCGGCGCCACCTCGGATCGCACCGAGAAGGTGCTCGACACCGTGCGCGAGCATTTCCTGCAGGACGAGAAGGACGCGGTGGAAGGCGTCCTGACCGTCAACGGCTTCGGCTTCAGCGGCCAGGGGCAGAATCTCGGCATCGCCTTTGTGCGGCTGAAGGCCTTCGATGAACGCAAGTCCCCGGCGCTGTCGGCGCAGGCGCTCGCCGGCCGCGCCATGGCCAAGCTGCATGTGCGCGACGCCATGGTGTTCACCCTCATGCCACCGGCGATCCAGGGCATGGGCAATACCGGCGGCTTCAGCGTCTATCTCCAGGACATCACCGGCGCCGGCCATGAGAAGCTGATGGCCGCGCGCAACCAGGTGCTGGGCAAGGCGGCGCAGGACCATCGCCTCGTCGCCACCCGCCCGAACGGGCTGGAGGACGAGCCGCAGCTGGTCGTCGACATCGACCAGGAGAAGGCGAGCGCGCTCGGCGTCTCGCTGGCCGACATCAACGACACCCTCTCCACCGCCTGGGGCAGCGACTATGTCAACGACTTCCTCGACCGCGGCCGGGTGAAGAAGGTCTATCTCCAGTCGGCCGCGGCCTTCCGCATGCAGCCGGAGGACCTCGCCAAATGGGAGGTGCGCAATTCCAGCGGCACGATGGTGCCGTTCTCCTCCTTCGCCACGACCCGCTGGACCTTCGGTTCGCCGCGGCTGGAGCGCTTCAACGGCGCCTCCGCCGTGGAGATCCAGGGCCAGGCGGCGCCGGGCGTCTCCTCGGGCGTCGCGATGACGGCGATGGACGACATCATCGACAGCCTGCCGGCGGGCTACGCCCATGAATGGACCGGCCTGTCGCATCAGGAGCGGCTGTCCTCCAATCAGGCGACCGCGCTCTACACCATCTCGCTGCTGGTGGTCTTCCTCTGCCTCGCCGCGCTGTATGAAAGCTGGTCGATCCCCTTCGCCGTGCTGATGTCGGTGCCGATCGGCATCTTCGGCGCCGTGGTCGCCGCCACGGCGTTCGGCCAGTCCAACGACGTCTATTTCAAGGTCGGCCTGCTCACCACCATCGGCCTCGCGGCGAAGAACGCGATCCTGATCGTCGAGTTCGCGATCGAGCGGCAGGCCCATGGCATGGGGCTGGTCGAGGCGACGCTGGATGCGGCGCGCCAGCGCCTGCGTCCGATCCTGATGACCTCGCTGGCCTTCATTCTCGGCGTGACGCCGCTGGCGCTGGCCAGCGGCGCCGGCTCGGGCGCGCAGAACGCCATCGGCATCGGCGTGCTCGGCGGCATGATCGCGGCAACCGTGCTCGGCATCTTCTTCGTGCCGCTGCTGTTCATCGCGGTCAGCCGGCTGTTCCGCCGCAGCCCGAAGGCGCCCGTGACGCCGGACGCCTCCGCCGGTCCGGCCGCCGCCGGCCCCCTCGCCAGCCCTGACGCCGGGGCGGGCACCTCATGAGCGCGCCCCGCCCCTTCGCCGCCCGCGCTGCGACGCCCCTTCAAACGCTGCCCTTTGAACCTCTGCCCCTCGAAACCCTGCCCGGTGAACCGATGACGGCCGAACCGCTGCCCGCCCCCCTCGCCGTCCGCGCCCGCCCCGCCCGGTTGACGCTGCGCCTGACCGCCGCCCTGCTTCTCGCCGGCGCGCTGGGCGGCTGCGCGGTCGGGCCGGACTACAAGGCGCCCGGCCTCGCCCTGCCGGCCAGCTGGGGCAGCGGCAAGGCGGGCGTCGTCGCCGACGGCACCCCCTCGCCCGCCAACCAGCCGCCCCGGCTCGGGCGCTGGTGGGAGCGGCTCAACGACAAGACGCTGAACGCGCTGATGGAGGAGGCGGTCGCCGGCAATCTCGACGTCGCCACCGCCAAATCCCGGGTGCGGCAGGCCCGGTGCGTGCGCTGGCGGGCACCATCAACGACCTG
>CAZIXP010000274.1:1028-2903 GCA_964543245.1 uncultured Starkeya sp. | reverse complement strand
AAAAATAGCCTTGATCTATCTGTGTTGGTGGCCAATGAAAACGACCACAATGGTTATCGTAATATTTCTTTCAAGTTAAACAAAAAAGGCGCCTATGGTCTCTTGAAAAATGAGTCGGGGGTGCATCGCTTGGTGCGCGTCTCGCCGTTTAATGCGGGCGGCAAACGCCAAACTTCTTTTGCTCTTGTCGAAGTTATTCCTGAGTTTACCGCGCCCAAGACAATCGACATTCCTGAAGATGATTTAAAAATTGAGTTTGCGCGGTCTTCCGGTCCGGGCGGTCAGAACGTAAACAAGCGTGAGACGGCGGTGCGGGTTACTCATCTGCCGACGGGTTTGACGGTCCATACCGACGTTGAGCGCAGCCAGGAAGCGAACCGGCGGCTGGCCCTCGCGCTCCTCGAGGGAAAGTTGTATAAGAAGTTTGAAGAGGACAGAGAAAAGTCGGAAAAAGGGATGTATGTATCGAAGACGACGGACAACGAATGGGGCAGCCAGATCCGATCATACGTTCTTCACCCCTATAAGCTGGTGAAGGACCATCGGACCAACGCGGAGACTTCCTCGGCCGAGCGGGTTTTGGAGGGCGATCTAGACTTGTTTCTTGAGGCTGAAAAAGGTTTATAACTCAGGCTTTCGCTCCCGATTATGGATAGTGTATACTTAAGACTGTAATTTCACCCGACTCTTCTTATGATTTATTTCGACAAGGTTTCCAAAATTTATTTCGACAAATCTCATGCGCTCGACGACGTGTCTTTTACTATTGAGCCAGGGGAGTTTGTTTCGGTCGTAGGGCAGTCTGGGGCGGGCAAGTCGACGCTTCTTAAAATGATCCTAGCGGAAGAAGCGCCTACTACTGGTAAGGTTTATTTCGAATCAGTCGACGTTCACGATCTTGCTCGCCGGCATGTTCCCACTTTGCGCCGTCGCATTGGGAGCGTTTTTCAGGACTTCCGTCTCTTACCGCAAAAAACCACCTTCGAAAACATTGCTTTCACTATGGAAGCGGCTGGCCGCTCCGACGAGGAGATCGAGTCTGACGTACCGCATGTGCTTGAGCTCGTCGGCCTAGGCGAAAAAATGTGGCACTTTCCCTTTGAGCTTTCAGGCGGCGAGCGCCAGCGGGTAGCGATCGCGCGGGCAATCGTCAATCAGCCGGACTTACTGATCGCCGACGAGCCAACCGGCAATCTCGATCCGATCACCACTCACGAGATCATGGAAATTTTCAAGAAAATAAACGACATCGGCACGACGGTCATCCTCACTACTCACAACAAGGGCGTGATCGACAAGCTAGGCAAGCGCGTTCTTACTCTCGAGCGTGGCCGCTTGGTGCGCGATGACAAAGAGGGGCGCTATGTAATCTAACTTTTTCATTATGTTCATCAACTTAAAACGAGTTATTAAATCCGGGGCGGTAAACTTTTGGCGTAGTAGCGCGGTGGCCCTTGCCTCGATGTTTGTCCTTACCATCACCCTCCTCGTGATCGGCTCACTTTACTTGGGTAACGCTTTTCTCAGCACGACCCTAAATAGCATTAAGGAACGGGTCGATATCAGTGTTACCTTCCGGACCGACGCGCCTGAAGCGGATGTGCTTGCTTTAAAGAAAGATCTCGAGCTTTTACCAGAGGTTAAAAGCGTCACCTATACTTCGCGCGAGCAAGAGCTCGCCGATTTCCGCAAGCGCCACGAAGACAACGCTCTCTTGATCCAGTCGCTCGAAGAGGTGGGTAACCCGTTCGGGGCCCGCTTGTCGGTACTCGCGGTTGACCCGGCTCGTTACGACGCTGTCGACCGCTTTCTGGAAAATTACGACGAGCAGTCTGGCGCCGGGAGCCTGATCGACCAGGTCAGTTTTAAACGCGA
>CAZIXP010000274.1:0-1018 GCA_964543245.1 uncultured Starkeya sp. | reverse complement strand
TATTTCAACCAGCCAAAAAGTGGGCCTGATCGTGAGCGTGTTACTGGTGCTCATGTCTATCCTTGTTACTTTCAACACCATTTCTCTCACCATCTATATCTCCCGCGAAGAGATCTCGGTCATGCGCCTTGTCGGAGCCGACAATTCCTACATTCGTGGGCCGTTTATCGTCGAGGGTATTATTGCGGGAGCCATTGCCTCTTTAGTTGCCACCCTCCTTCTTTACCCGAGCGTCTTGTGGGTGCGGGGAGCGACCTCGAGCGTCTACGGTGGTATTGACCTCGTCTCGTATTATATTTCCCACTTTGGCTTCCTGTTTCTCCTTCTTCTTGTTTCTGGTATCATGCTGGGGATGGTTTCGAGTTTTCTCGCTATCGGCCGTTACCTCAAGGTCTAGAGGTTGGGAAAACCGCAATTTCACATAATGAAAAAAGGTAAGACAAAATATATTTTTGTCGTGGGGGGAGTTATGTCTGGGGTAGGCAAAGGCATTACTTCGTCCTCGATCGCGGCGATCATGCAGGCCCGTGGTTTTGCGACCACCACCATCAAGATCGACCCCTATATCAATGTTGACGCTGGTACGATGAACCCCACTGAACACGGTGAGGTTTTTGTTTTAGACGATGGCGACGAATGTGACCAGGACATGGGCAACTACGAGCGCTTCCTTGGCACTTCGCTTTCGCGGGTCAACTATATGACCACTGGCCGGGTTTACCAAGAGGTGATCCGCCGCGAGCGCAACCTCGAGTATGGCGGTAAAAATGTCCAAGTGGTGCCCGACGTGCCGCTTGAGGTGATCCGCCGGATTGAGCGGGCCGGGAAAGATGTCGAGGCCGATGTGGTCGTGGTGGAAGTCGGTGGCACGGTGGGTGAATATGAAAACGTGCTCTTTCTCGAAGCGGCGCGGATGATGCATTTAAAATACCCGGCCGATGTTGCCTTCGTGATGGTTTCCTATGTGCCGATCCCGTCGAAGGTGGGTGAAATGAAGACCAAGCCGACCCAGCATGCT
>CAZIXP010000273.1:0-2922 GCA_964543245.1 uncultured Starkeya sp. | reverse complement strand
TGGGGTTGTCGGCATGGGCGCCGCCATTGATGATGTTCATCATCGGCACCGGCAGCACGCGGGCATTGACGCCGCCGACATAGCGGTAGAGCGGCAGGTCGCGGGCGGAAGCGGCGGCCTTGGCGATGGCGAGCGAGACGCCGAGAATGGCGTTGGCGCCGAGGCGGGCCTTGTTCGGCGTGCCGTCGAGCTCGATCAGGACGTCATCCAGCGCGACCTGGTCCTCGGCGTCCATGCCGCCGATGGCGTCGAAGATCTCGCCGTTCACCGCCGCGACCGCCTTCTCGACGCCCTTGCCGAGATAGCGGGACTTGTCGCCGTCGCGCAGCTCGACCGCCTCATGGGCGCCGGTCGAGGCGCCCGAGGGAACGGCGGCGCGGCCCTGGGAGCCGTCCTCGAGCACGACATCGACCTCGACGGTCGGATTGCCGCGGCTGTCCAGAATTTCACGCGCAACGATATCGACAATGGCAGTCATCTGCTTCGGCTCCCTGAATGGCCCGATCTGCATCCGGACGCGCTTCTATCCGACCGGCATGACATGCGAAAGAGGTGCCATGGTCTATCCCGGCCTCCAGAGGAGACGAAATGGCTTTTCCCACCGAGAGCACCCTGCTGCTCGGCACCGCCGCCGCCCTCCCCGCCTCGCCCGAGGCGGCGGTGCTGGACCGGGTGCCGAACCCCCATCCCGACACGCTCTATGTCGCCCGCTTCACCTGCCCGGAATTCACCTCGCTCTGCCCGGTGACGGGACAGCCGGACTTCGCCCATCTCGTCATCGACTACGTGCCGAAGGGCTGGCTGGTCGAGTCGAAGTCGCTGAAGCTCTATCTCGGCAGCTTCCGCAACCATGGCGCCTTCCACGAAGACTGCACCGTGGCGGTGGGCCGGCGCCTCGCCGGGCTGCTGGAGCCGGAATATCTGCGGATCGGCGGCTACTGGTACCCGCGCGGCGGCATTCCCATCGACGTGTTCTGGCAGAGCGGGCCGGTGCCGGCGGGCGTCTGGCTGCCGGACCAGGGTGTGCCGCCCTATCGCGGCCGGGGTTGAGAGTGCATCATTTGCCGGCTTATGATCTGTCGATCGGAACGCGGAAGCCGCATGAAGATTCCGGCGCAATATGCTGAAAACATGTACTTAATTCCTAATTCTGCCTTTATGTAGCCGGCTGTTAACCTTTCATTAACTCTTCGAGACGGGCGCCCATGGCGGGCTTCGGCCCGCCCTCTCGACGCAAGGTCAGCTTGCCGGCATTCTGGCGGGCGTTCCGCGCCCGGAGCGCCCGCCACGAGAAAGGCCCGATGTCGCTGCGGTTTTCCGTCGTCATGACCAGCTATAATTATCGCCACTTCATCGCCCAGGCGGTGGACAGCGCGCTGGCGCAGACCCGCCCGCCGCACCAGATCGTCATCGTCGATGACGGTTCCACCGACGGCACGGTCGACCTTCTCGCCGCGCGTTATGGGCGGGACGGCCGGGTCGAGGTGGTGGTGCAGGCCAATCAGGGCCAGCTCGGCGCCTTCGCCACCGGAGCACGGCAGGCGAGCGGCGATGTGGTCTGCCTTCTCGATGCCGACGACTACTGGGACCCGGATTATCTCGAGACCATCGGGGCGCTCTATGACCGGCGCCCCGACATTGACCTCGTCTTCAGCGATCTGCACCGCTTCGGCGCCGATGGCGGTGCCGAGGTCTATGGCGTCGAGACCTTCGCCGACACCGAGGAGGATTTCGGCTATACCGCCATCGTCACCTACATGACCGACCACAAATACGGCACGGCCACCTCGGCCCTCTCGATGCGCCGGTCCTGGGCGGTGCGCTGCACCGATTTTCCCGAGCATTTCATCCGGATGTGGCGCACCTGCGCGGATGCCTGCCTGCTGCACGCCGCCAGCATCTACGGCGCGCGCAAATATTTCCTGCCGACCGGCCGCGTGCATTACCGCGTCCATGGCAGCAACATGTGGTTCAACAACTGGAACCGGGTGACGGACTACAAGAACCCGCTGCACAAGCGGCTGGTGCGCAACTACTGCGCCGGCGTGATCGGCATGGAGCCGAACTGCGCCTATCTCGCTCCGCTCGAATTCGCCACCAAGCCGGCACCTTCCGCTGCGGAGCGGGCGCGCTACGCCACCCTTCTGCCCCCGCCGCCCGAAGCCGTTGCGGAACCCGCCGCCGAACCCGCCCGCCACACGCGGGAGGCCGCGCCGGAGCCGGCCTTCGAACCCGACGCCGGCGCGACGCCGGCGGCCGCGGAGCCCGGCCCCGCCGGGACCGCCCCCGCCGAAGCCGACCCGGTCGAGCGGCGCGCATCGCCGCTCGCCGGCGGCAGCTTCACCCTTCGGCTGCGCCGCCCGTGGCGCCACCCGCGCCGCTATCTGCGCGACGTCGCGCGGGTGGTGCTGCAGAAGCCCAATCTGTGAGCGCCGCCGTTACTCCACGGTGACGGACTTGGCGAGATTGCGCGGCTGGTCGACGTCGGTGCCCATATGCACCGCGGTGTGGTAGGCCAGCATCTGGATCGGCAGGGCGTAGATCAGCGGCGTGATGGCGGGGTGCATGTCCGGCAGCACCAGCGTCGCCTCGGTGGCGAGCGAGGCCTGCCGGGCGCCGGTGGTGTCGGTCAGCAGCACGATGCGCCCGCCGCGGGCGGCGACCTCCTGCATGTTCGACATGGTCTTGTCGAACACCGCGTCGTGCGGGGCGATGACCACCACCGGCATGTTCTCGTCGATCAGCGCGATCGGGCCGTGCTTCAGCTCGCCGGCGGCATAGCCCTCGGCGTGGATGTAGGAGATTTCCTTCAGCTTCAGCGCGCCTTCCATCGCCAGGGGGAAGGAGGTGCCGCGGCCGAGATAGAGCACGTCGCGCGTCTTGGCGAAGGTGCGGGCCAGCGCCTCGATCTGCGGGCCGAGG
>CAZIXP010000272.1:0-2923 GCA_964543245.1 uncultured Starkeya sp. | reverse complement strand
CGGCGGGTGACGACCTCGCCGGCTGGGCGCTGGAGCCCTCCGCACCGGATTGGGCGGGCGGGCTGCGCGAGGCCTGGCAGCCGGGCGAGGAGGGCGCCGCCGCCCGGCTTGCCGGCTTCCTGCGCGAGGGGCTGCCGGGCTATGCCGGCGCCCGCGACCGACCGGACCTGCCCTCCACCTCGCGGCTCTCGCCCTTTCTGCGGTTCGGCCATCTCTCCCCCCACCAGGCGCTGGCCGCCGCCCGGCAGGCCCCGCAGGTGGCGGCGCGCGACCTCGCCAAATTCGAGAGCGAGGTCTACTGGCGCGAATTCTCGTACCACCTGCTGTTCCACTTCCCGGATCTGCCGGTGCGCAATTTCCAGCCGCGCTTCGACGCCTTCCCCTGGCGGGAGGACGCCGCCTTCCGGCGCGCGTGGCAGCGCGGGCGCACCGGCTATCCCATCGTCGATGCCGGCATGCGGCAGCTCTGGCAGACCGGGTGGATGCACAACCGGGTGCGGATGATCGTCGCCTCGCTGCTGGTGAAGCACGGGCTCATCCACTGGCGGGCGGGCGAAGAATGGTTCTGGGACACGCTGGTGGACGCCGACACCGCCAGCAACGCCGCCAGCTGGCAGTGGGTGGCGGGATCGGGGGCCGACGCCGCCCCCTATTTCCGGGTGTTCAACCCGGTGCTGCAGGGCGCGAAGTTCGACCCCGACGGCGCCTATGTCCGCCATTTCGTACCGGAGCTGGCGCGGCTGCCGGCCTCCGCCATCCATGCGCCCTGGGAGGCGGACGCCGCCACGCTGCGCGCCGCAGGGGTGCGGCTCGGCGAGACCTACCCTCATCCCGTGGTGGAGCTCGACGCCGGCCGCCAGCGGGCGCTGGCCGCCTATGACACCGTGAAAGGCTGAAACACGCCGCAGCCGCCCCGCCGCAGGGGAGAAATGCCGTGCCGACGGTTGCCGGGCCGGAAGCAGTCCACTAGTTTCGTGGACCTTCGGCACAGAGTGAACGCGACGGACATGACCATCCGCAACGGCCTCATCGAGGCAATCGGCAACACGCCCCTCATCAAGCTTCAGCGTGCGTCGGAAGAGACCGGCTGCACCATTCTGGGCAAGGCCGAGTTTCTCAACCCCGGCCAGTCGGTGAAGGACCGCGCCGCGCTCTACATCATCCGCGACGCGGTGGCGCGCGGCCAGCTGCGTCCCGGCGGGGTGATCGTGGAAGGCACCGCCGGCAATACCGGCATCGGCATCGCGCTGGTGGGCAATGCGCTGGGCTTCCGCTCGGTCATCGTCATTCCCGAGACCCAGAGCCAGGAAAAGAAGGACATGCTGCGGCTTGCCGGCGCCACGCTGGTGGAGGTGCCGGCGGTCGCTTATGCCAACCCGAACAATTACGTGAAGGTGTCCGGCCGCCTCGCCGAGGAACTCGCCCGCACCGAGCCGAACGGCGCGGTCTGGGCCAACCAGTTCGACAATGTCGCCAACCGGCAGGCCCATATCGAGACCACCGGCCCGGAAATCTGGGAGCAGACCGAGGGCGAGGTGGACGGCTTCATCTGCGCGGTCGGCACCGGCGGCACGCTGGCCGGCACCGCCATGGCGCTGAAGGCGCGCAATTCCCGCATCCGCATCGGCCTTGCCGACCCGTTCGGCGCCGCGCTCTACAGCTACTACACCACGGGCGAGCTGAAATCCGAGGGCTCCTCCATCACCGAGGGCATCGGCCAGGGCCGCATCACCGCCAATCTGGAGGATGCCCCGATCGACGTCGCCTACCAGATTCCCGACGCGGAAGCGGTGCAGATCGTGTTCGACCTGCTGGAGCACGAGGGCCTCTGCCTCGGCGGCTCCTCCGGCATCAATGTCGCCGGCGCCATCCGGCTGGCGAAGGAGCTGGGCCCCGGGCACACCATCGTCACCATCCTGTGCGACTTCGGCACACGCTACCAGTCCAAGCTGTTCAACCCGGAATTCCTGCGGGAAAAGGACCTTCCGGTGCCGGGCTGGCTGGAACGCAGCGTTTCCCTGCCCAATGTGCTGGTGTCGGCGTGACCGAGCTGCTGTTCCGCGCCGACGCCTATCTCGCCGAAACCCCGGCCACCGTGGTGGGGGTGACGGAGGCAGGCGGCCTGCTGCTGGACCGCACCGTGTTCTACCCTGCGGCCGGCGGCCAGCCCGGCGACACCGGCACGCTGCGCCGGGCCGATGGCGGGGAGATCGCGCTCGGCCCCGCCGCCTATGACGCCGGGCGCAACGTGGTCCACCCGACCTCGCCCGGCGCGGCGCTGCCGGCCGTCGGCGAAGCGGTGACGCTGCGGCTGGACTGGGAGCCCCGCTACGGCCGCATGAAGATGCACACCGCGCTGCACCTGCTCTCCGTCGCCCTGCCCTTTCCCGTCACCGGCGGCGCCATCGGCGAGGCGGAAGGCCGGCTCGACTTCGACCTGCCGGAGACACCGGACAAGGACGAGCTGACCGCCCGCCTCGCCGGGATGATCGCGACCGATGCCGCCGTCACCGACCGCTGGATCACCGACGAGGAATTGCTGGCCAATCCCGGGCTGGTGAAGACCAAGTCGGTGCGCCCGCCCATGGGCACCGGCCGGGTGCGGCTGGTGGAGATCGCCGGGCTCGACCTGCAGCCCTGCGGCGGCACCCATGTGCGCCGGCTCGGCGAGATCGGCGCGGTGCGGGTGACCAGGATCGAGAAGAAGGGCCAGATCAACCGCCGGGTGCGGCTGGCCTTCGCCTGACGGCCGCGCGACGGGCGGGGGCCGGAGGCCGCGGCCGGCAGACACGCAGCGGGCCGAAATCGGCGGCACGGCGGCGCAGGTTGGCCCCGGCCCGGCGCTACGCCCCCTCGGCGCGGCAAGCGCCCTTTCGGGTGGCGCCGGGCCCAGCTCTGGCGGGCGCAGACGCAGCGCCGCGCG
>CAZIXP010000271.1:0-2965 GCA_964543245.1 uncultured Starkeya sp. | reverse complement strand
GCGCCGGATCGTGCCGCCGGTGGTGGCGAACATGATCTGCATCCGGTCCCAGCTCGCCTCGTCCGGCAGCGCCATGATGGAGGTGATGCGCTCGTCGGGTGCCAGCGGCAGGATGTTGACCAGCGCCTTGCCGCGGGCCTGCGGTGCGGCGATCGGCAGCCGCCAGACCTTGAGCTTGTAGACCTGCCCCTTCGAGGAGAAGAACAGCACGGGCGCGTGGGTCGAGGCCACGAAGAGGCGGGTGACGAAATCCTCGTCCCGGGTCTGCATGGCCGAGCGGCCCTTGCCGCCGCGGCGCTGGGCCCGGTAGGTCGAGAGCGGCACGCGCTTGACGTAGCCGGCATGGGACACGGTGACGACCATGTCCTCGCGCGCGATCAGGTCCTCGTCGTCGAAATCGCCCTCGGCCTCGACGATCTCGGTGCGGCGCGGGGTGCCGAACTCGGTGCGGATCGCGACCAGCTCTTCCTTGACGATCTCGCGCACGCGGGCGCGGCTTTCCAGGATGCCGAGATATTCCTTGATCTCGGCCGCGATGGTGTCGAGCTCGTCGGCGATCTCGTCGCGGCCGAGCGCGGTGAGGCGCTGGAGCCGCAGGTCGAGGATGGCGCGGGCCTGCTCGGCGGACAGGCGATAGGTGCCGTCCTCCTGCAGCCGATGGCGCGGGTCATCGATCAGCGCGATGAGCGGGGCGACATCCAGCGCCGGCCAGTTCCGCGCCATCAGCAGGTCGCGCGCGGTCTGCGGGTCGGGCGAGGTGCGGATGGTGCGGATCACCTCGTCGATGTTCGCGACCGCGATGGCGAGGCCGACCAGCACATGGGCGCGGTCGCGGGCCTTGCGCAGCAGGAACTTGGTGCGCCGGGTGATGACCTCCTCGCGGAAGGCGATGAAGGCGGTGAGCAGGTCGTGCAGCGTCATGACCGCCGGCTTGCCGCCGTTCAGCGCCACCATATTGGCGCCGAAGGAGGTCTGCAGCGCGGTCATGCGGTAGAGATTGTTGAGCACGACGTCGGCCTGGGCGTCGCGCTTCACCTCGAACACCACGCGCAGGCCCTCGCGCGAGGACTCGTCGCGGATTTCCGCGATGCCCTCGAGCCGCTTCTCCCGCACCAGCTCGGCGATGCGCTCGATCATCGTCGCCTTGTTCACCTGGTAGGGAATCTCGGTGACGATGATGGCGTCGCGGTCCTTGCGGATCTCCTCGATGGTGGCGCGGGCCCGCATCACGATGGAGCCGCGGCCGGTGAGATAGGCCTGCCGGATGCCGGAACGGCCGAGGATGAGGGCGCCGGTGGGAAAATCCGGCCCGGGGAGAAGGTCGAGCAGCCGCTCCACCTCCATGTCGGGCTCGTCCATCAGGGCGATGCAGGTGTCGATCACCTCGCCCAGATTGTGCGGGGGAATGTTGGTCGCCATGCCCACGGCGATGCCGCCGGCCCCGTTCACCAGCAGGTTGGGGAAGCGGGCGGGGAGCACGGTGGGCTCCTGCTCGCGGCCGTCGTAATTGTCCTGGAAGTCGACCGTGTCCTTGTCGAGATCGTCCAGCAGCGACATGGCGGGGCGGGCGAGCCGCACCTCGGTGTAGCGCTCGGCCGCCGGCGGGTCGCCGTCGATGGAGCCGAAATTGCCCTGCCCGTCGATCAGCGGCAGGCGCATGGAGAAGTCCTGCGCCAGGCGCACCAGCGCGTCGTAGATCGCCTGGTTGCCGTGCGGGTGGTACTTGCCCATCGTGTCGCCGGTGACGCGGGCGGATTTGTTGTAGGCGCGGTCCGGCGTGTAGTTGTTCTCGCGCATCGAGAACAGGATGCGGCGATGCACCGGCTTCAGCCCGTCGCGCACATCCGGCAGTGCGCGGGAGACGATGACGCTCATCGCGTAATCGAGATAGCTGCGCGAAAGCTCGTCGGTGATGTTGACGGGCCGCACGTCCGAGGGAGAGCTGTCGCCGGGCTTTTTATCGGTATCGGACAAGGATCAGTCTTTTCGTTCGTGATGCGAAAGAACTCCTTACCCGATTCCGCGTCGCGACGCCAGTTTCGGCGGCGCCGGACAGCGCGATAAACACCTTTGAAATCAATGCGTTACAATGCGTTGTGGACGCCTCTCCGCAAAGATGGCGGCGGCGTGGCGGGAATGGTTTTTTGATACCTCTGCGACCGGTCGGAACCGGCCTCTCGCCCGGCGCGTTGGGCCCGGTTGATCGGGCAGCCTGATCGGGAGGCGTGGGATGGGGCGAAGGGCCGGCATCGGCGGGGGCATGCTGCTGGGTGTCGGCATCGGCGGCTTCTTCGACGGCATCCTGCTGCACCAGATCCTGCAGTGGCACCACCTGCTGAGCCTGGTCCCGGGGCTGGACGACCTGCGCCTTCAGGTGCTGTGGGACGGCGTCTTCCATCTCGCCATGTACGGCGTGGCACTGGCCGGCGCCATCGGGCTGTGGCGGCGCCGGAACGTCCTCGACGGGCGCGGGCTGGCCGGGGCCGTGCTGATCGGCTTCGGGCTCTGGCATCTGCTCGACGCCGTGCTGTCGCACTGGCTGCTCGGCCTCCACCGCATCCGGCTCGACACCGCCCATCCGCTGGCGTGGGACCTCGGCTGGCTGGCGCTGTTCGGGCTTGCGCCGATGCTGGCGGGGGCGCTGATGCGGGCGGGCGGCGATGGTCCGGGCCGGGCCGTCCCGCGCACGGCGCTGCTCCTCCTCCTGTTGGCGAGCGCAACGGCCGGGGCGGCGACGCTGCCCCCGGCGCCGGGGGCGGAGGGCTTTGCCACCATCGTGTTCCGGCCCGGCGTGAGACCGGCGGCGGCGATGGAGGCCCTCGCCGCCTCGGGAGCGAGGCTGGTGTGGAGCGACCCCGCCATGGGCGTCGTCCTTGCCGAGCTGCGCGGCGGCGACCGCTGGCGCCTCTACCGTCACGGCGCCCTGCTGGTGACCGGCGGCTCGGTGCCGGCCGGGTGTCTCGGC
>CAZIXP010000270.1:0-2976 GCA_964543245.1 uncultured Starkeya sp. | reverse complement strand
GGTGATCGGCATGGACAAGGAAGAGCCGCTGCGCCGCTTCACCCGCAAGATCGGCGCCTCGCGCTTCGAGCCCGCCACCGGCCCGGGCACGCTGGCCGGCCTCGCGGTGGAGACCGACGGCGCCGGCCGCGCGGTGGCGGTGGCGCCGGTGCGGATCGGCGGCGAGCTCTCCCCCGCGCTGCCGGACGTCGGGTGAGGGCCGAGCGGGCGCTGGCTGCGGCCGGCGCCCGGCGTCGCGACGGCAGGGCGCGGCTTTACGCGCGGGCGGGCTTGCGCCTATAAGCCAGCCGCATTCGGTTTCGAGAGGAAGACGTGCCCGGCCGCGCATCGGCCGGAGCGCGCGACGTGGAGGCGGCGATGGCCGGTCATTCGCAGTTCAAGAACATCATGCACCGCAAGGGCAAGCAGGATGCGGTGCGCTCCAAGCTGTTCTCCAAGCTGGCGCGCGAAATCACCGTCGCCGCCAAGATGGGCATGCCCGACCCGAACATGAACCCGCGCCTGCGCGCCGCGGTTCTCGCCGCCCGCGCCGAGAACATGCCGAAGGACAACATCGACCGCGCCATCAAGAAGGCGCTGGGCGGCGACGCGGAGAATTATGACGAGATCCGCTACGAGGGCTATGGCCCCGGCGGCGTCGCCGTCATCGTCGAGGCGCTGACCGACAACCGCAACCGTACCGCCTCGGAAGTGCGCTCCTACTTCACCAAGTCCGGCGGCGCCCTCGCCGAGACCGGCGCGGTGTCCTTCATGTTCGACCGCATCGGCGTCATCGCCTTCGACGCCGCCAAGGCCTCCGCCGACGACATGCTGGAAGCCGCGATCGAGGCCGGCGCCGACGACGTCTCCTCCGACGAGAACGGCCATGAGGTGGTCTGCTCGGTGGAGAACCTGCACGAGGTCGCCCGCGCGCTGGAAGCCCGCTTCGGCGAGCCGCGCAAGTCCGGGCTGGTCTGGCGCCCGCAGAACACCGTGGCGGTGGACGACGAGGTGGCGGAGAAGCTGATCCGGCTGGTCGACACGCTGGAAGACAATGACGACGTCCAGAACGTCTACGCCAATTTCGAGATTTCCGAAGGCCTCATGGCGAAGATGAGCGCCTGAGCGTCCTCGGGGCGCGCCCGCGCCCCGCAACTGGGAGGGCGCCGTGCGCCGCCTCACGGTCGTCACGGTCACCGACCGGACCTATGTCGAGCTCACCGGCGTGCTGCTGCTGTCGCTGGCGGCGCATGGCGGCGAGGCCGTCTCGGCCGTGCATGTCTTCGGCACCGGCCTCACCGACCGCGACCGCGCCCGCCTGTCCGCCTGCCACCCCCGCCCGGCGGACCTGCACATCCACGATGTCGACCAGTCCATCCGCGACGTGCTGGGGCGGCTGGTGGCGCGCACCCATGTCAGCCCCTCGGCCTATGTGCGCCTGCTCATTCCCCATCTGCTGCCGCAGGTGGGCGAGCGGATGCTCTATGTCGACTGCGACACCCTCATCAACGCGCCGCTGGCGCCGCTGGCGGAGGTGGAGATGGGCGGCCATGCGGTCGCCGCCGTCCGCGACGCCCGCACCGCGGCCCATGGCGAATGGAACCGCCGGCTCGGCCTGCCGGAGGACACGCCCTATCTCAACTCCGGCGTGCTGCTGATCGACCCCGCCGCCTGGCGGGCCGCCGGCCTCTCGCGCCGCAGCCTCGACATCGCGCTGAACCAGGGCGAGCGGCTGCGCCTGATGGACCAGGACGCGCTGAACCTCGCCCTCGCCGGGCGCTGGCAGGAGCTGCCGCGCACCTGGAACTATTACGAGACCTCCTATGTCTCGCGCCGCAGCGGCAATGTGGAGGGCTTCGCCGCGGCGAGCATCATCCACTTCGTCGGCCGCTCCAAGCCGAATCACGCCGATTGCCGCCACCCCGCGACCGCCATCTGGCGGGCCCACCGCGCCCGCTCGCCCTGGGCGCGGGCGCCGCTCTCCAACGCCGCGCTGCGCAATGTACGGGTCTATGTGGTGGAGGCCCTGCGCCGGGTCGGCCGCCTCGCCCGGCGCTGCCGCGACGCGCTGCGCCGCCGCCCGCCGGACCTGCCGCTCGACGACGCGGCGTGAGCCGCCTGAGCCCTTACGGCTCGGCCCTCACGGCCGCAGCAGCGGGTCGAGCAGCGGCAGGCTGGCGAGCGCGGCCAGCGCGATGATGGTGTAGGCCGCCACCCGGTAGTGATGGTCGGTCGCGCGGGAGAAGGCGTGGGAGCCGAGCCACACCCCGGCGGCGTAGAGCGGCCCCAGCACCACCGCCAGCCGCAGCACCTCCGCGGTGAACAGTCCGCTGGCGAGATAGGCCGCGCCGCTCGCCACCGTCGCCACCGCGAAGAAGCCGAACAGGTTGGTGCGCACCTGCAGCGGGTTCTGCTGGCCGCCGAGCCAGTAGGCCACCACCGGCGGGCCGGACATCTGCGCCGCGCCGCCGAAGACGCCGGCCACCGCGCCCACCGCCAGCGTCACCCACAGCCGCGGTCGTCCGCTGTAGCGCCAGCCGGACATCAGCAGGGTCAGCAGCGCCAGCGCCACCCCCGCCAGCAGCCAGCGCAGCAGCACGGGATCGATGTGGCGCAGCAGCGCCACCCCCGCCGGCACGGTGAGCACCGCGCCGACCGCGAGCGGGGCGACCTCGCGCCAGACGCAGCCGCGCAGCGCCCGGCCGACGATGGGCAGCGTCATCACCGTGTCGACCAGCAGCAGCACCGGCGCCGCCACCTGCGGCCCGAACGCCGCGCTCACCAGCGGCACGAAGATGAGCGCGCCGCCAAAGCCGGAAAAGCCGCGGGTGATGCCGGCGACCAGCGTGGCGGCGCAGGCCCAGATCAGTGCGAAATCGAACGGCATGGCGGGAGCCGGGGGCCAGTAGGGCGGGGAGAGCTGCGGGCGGGCCGCGCCGGACATGCTCGCCCGGCCGGGATCCCCCGGTCCGCGCGCACCGCCCGCGCACCGGGTGA
>CAZIXP010000269.1:356-2983 GCA_964543245.1 uncultured Starkeya sp. | reverse complement strand
GCTCTTCATGTTTGACGGTGAAAAGATTCTCGGTGAGTATCTCTTGTCAGATGTTACCGTATCCTCTATCAACAGTCATGGTACCGGATGCACCTTTTCGTCAGCCATTACAGCCTTGTTGGCAAGAGGTTTGCAACTGCCGCAGGCGGTGGCTGGGGCAAAACACTATATCACCGAGGCTCTGAAAGCCGGTAAGGATGTGCATATAGGTGAGGGTCATGGTCCTCTGAATCATTTTTTTGCACCTTTACCTCTCATTTTAAAGGAACAGACAGATGAATAACGTACAATTTATTACCCACCAGACTGAGCGATATTCTTATGCCGACGGTGTGAGGATGGTGCTGGAAGGTGGTTGCCGGTGGGTTCAACTGAGAATGAAGGATGCCCCGGCACGGGAAATAAGAGAGGTGGCAAGGGTAATTCAACCGATGTGTGCCAATTTCGGAGCCGTGTTTGTCATCGATGATCATGTAGATCTCGTGAGGGAATTGCATGCCGACGGTGTGCATCTGGGAAAAAAGGAAATGCCTGTAGCAGAGGCACGTAAGATATTGGGCCGTAACTATCTCATTGGAGGGACGGCCAATACACTTGCTGATGTGGAGTCTCTCTATGCTGCCGGTGCCGACTATGTGGGTTGCGGGCCGTTAAGATTTACAACAACCAAGAAGAACCTTTCGCCGATACTCGGTAGTGACGGTTATCGCCATATTATAAAAGGTATGCAGATGAGAAACATAAAGATCCCCATCTTTGCGATCGGTGGTATCACCTGTCAGGATATTCCAGAGATTATCCACACCGGTGTTGATGGCGTCGCCGTGAGCGGAACCATTCTTAATGCCCCAAACCCCGTTGAAGAGATGAGATATATGATAGAACTAATCAACAAGATGATAGATGATGAAAGAGAACATGAAGATAACATACCCCTCGTCTGAGAAGGTGTATATGAGTGGAAAGATCTATCCCTATCTGAAGGTAGGAATGAGAAAGGTTACCCTGACACCGACAGTTCTGTCGGAGGGTGGTAAGGAGATCGTCAATGAGAATGCTCCGGTATATCTATATGATACCAGCGGGCCGTACAGTGACGATAGTATTGAGATTGATTTACGTAAGGGACTGCCCAAGCTAAGAAACACATGGCCTCGGGAATACAAATCCGGAGAAGGAACTACTCAGATGTATTGGGCAAAGAAGTGGGTGATAACTCCCGAAATGGAGTATGTGGCGATACGTGAAACCATGGATTGCGAGGCTATGGGCATTGCTACCCACATCACTCCTGAGTTTGTGCGTAGTGAGGTCGCAAGAGGACGTGCTGTCATACCGGCGAATGTGAATCATCCTGAGGCAGAACCGATGATTATTGGACGCAATTTCATGGTGAAGATCAATACCAATAGAGGAAATTCATCGACATCGTCGGGCATCGACGAGGAGGTGGAGAAGGCTGTATGGAGTTGTAAATGGGGTGGCGACACGCTGATGGATCTCTCAACGGGTGACCAGATACATGAGACACGTGAGTGGATATTACGCAACTGTCCTGTACCTGTGGGTACCGTGCCGATGTATCAGTTGACGGCAAGGCCGAGAGACTGACTTGGGAGATATTCCGCGATACGCTTATCGAACAGTGTGAGCAGGGGGTGGACTATTTCACCATCCACTGCGGTATCAGACTTAAGAATGTGCATTATGCCAATGAACGGCTTACCGGGATGGTGAGCCGTGGAGGCAGTATCATCTCAAAATGGTGTATGACCCATAACCGGGAGAGTTTCCTTTATGAACACTTTGACGATATCTGTGATATTCTGGCACGGTATGACGTGGCGGTGTCACTGGGTGACGGACTACGTCCGGGGTGTATCTACGATGCCAATGACAGGGCACAGTTTGCTGAACTCGATACGATGGGTGAACTGGTGGAGCACGCCTGGCAAAAGAATGTACAAGCTTTTATCGAAGGTCCAGGGCATGTGCCGATGCAGAAAATAGGCGAGAACATGCAGCGGCAGCTGGAGAAGTGTCATGAGGCACCTTTCTATACATTAGGCCCTCTGGTTACCGATATTGCTCCGGGGTATGACCATATAACGAGTGCTATCGGAGCAGCGCAGATAGGCTGGCTGGGAACGGCGATGCTATGCTATGTCACCCCGAAAGAGCATCTGGCTCTGCCTGATATGGAGGATGTGCGTAATGGGGTCATCGCTTACAAGATAGCTGCCCATGCTGCCGATATCGCCAAAGGCTATCCTGGCGCATGCATCCGTGACAACGCCCTGAGCAAGGCGCGGTATGACTTCAGATGGAAAGACCAGTTCAACCTGTCACTCGATCCGGAACGAGCTCTGGAATATTATAAAACGGCTAATCACGTGGGAGGGAAATACTGTACGATGTGCGGTCCCAACTTCTGTGCCATGAGGATTAGCCAGTCACTGAAAGAAGATCAATGTTTAACTCACTAAAATAAAAAAGAAAATGATTGAGACACAAGTTTCCAAAGGTATTATCAGTACCTATTTCGACAAGTTACAGAATAATCTGGATTTGGATGTTGCCATTGTAGGCGGTGGTCCATCGGGTATCGTTGCCGCTTATTACCTGAG
>CAZIXP010000269.1:0-346 GCA_964543245.1 uncultured Starkeya sp. | reverse complement strand
GGTTGAAGGTTGCTCAGTTTGACCGTAAACTGTCACCCGGTGGCGGTATGTGGGGTGGTGCTATGATGTTTAATCAGATTGTCGTTCAGAAAGAGGCTCTTGAGATTGTAGAAGATTTTAAGATTAAGTATGAACATTATGAGGACGACTTATATGTGCTGGATTCGGTAGAGAGTACATCGGCACTGATCTATCATGCTGTTCATGAAGGTGCTACCATCTTCAACTGCTATTCTGTAGAGGATGTGGTGTTTAAAAAGAATGTGGTCAGTGGCGTTGTGGTAAACTGGACACCCGTATTGAGGGAGGGACTGCACGTAGACCCACTGAATATTATGGCTAAGTT
>CAZIXP010000268.1:0-2992 GCA_964543245.1 uncultured Starkeya sp. | reverse complement strand
GCGTCGAGGGTGAGGGCGGTGTTGGCCTTGTTCTGCACCGTCACGCTGTTGCCGCTGCCGCTGAAGGTGATCGTCACCGTCGCGGTGCCGTTGCCGCTGATGCTGAGGTCGCTGAACGACGTGGTGCCATAGGCCGAGACGTCGATCAGGTCGTCGCCGGTGGTGGAGCCGGCGGTCTGGCCGAAGTCGTAGATGGTGTCGGCGCCGCTGCCGGGCTGGAACACGAAGGTGTCGTTGCCGCCGGTGACGAAGTTCGAGGAGGGCGTCGTTACCAGGTCGCCATACAACCTGTCGTTTCCCGCCCCCCCGACGATGGTGTCGTTGCCGCAGGCGATCCGGACGGACAGCGACGAGGCAACGCCACCCTCGCCGCTGATGGTGTCGTCGCCATCGTCGCCATACAGAGCGTCGTCGCCGCCATAATACATGCCGGCACCGAGGAAGCTGTAGACTTCACCGTAGAGAGTGTCGTTGCCGGCATCGCCATGGAGCGTGTCGTTGCCGCCATAAACGGTGACGGCGGAGTCGGCGCCTTCGGCGGTCGTTGCTCCCTCGCCATACAGCGTATCGCCGCCGCCCCCGCCACGGATGAAGTCGTTGCCGCAATAGACAGTGGAACCGCTGCCGCTGCCGAGCGTGTTGCCATCGCCATAGAGCGAGTCGCTGTTGTCCCCGCCATAGATCGTGTCGTTGCCGCCCCGCACGGTCGCATTCGCACCCACGCCGAGGATATTCCCGTCGCCATACGCCCGGTCGCGCTGGGTGATCGGCGTTTCCACGCCGGGGCCGGTATAAATCACGTCGTCCCCGCCCGTGACGTTCGAGCCGACCCCGACGCCAAGCCGGTACCCATCGCCGAAGATCATGTCGCCGAGAGCGCCGCCATAGATGGTGTCGTTGCCGCCATAGGCGCTGGAGCCGTCGGCGAGGCCGAGATTGTAGGCGTCGCCATAGATCGTGTCGCGATAGGCGGTGCCGGTGAGTGTGTCGTTGCCGCCCTGCGCCCAGGAGAGGTCGTAGCCGTCGCCATAGATCGTCGTCGCAATGGTGGCGGCGGTGGCGTCGATCCGGTCGCTGCCGCCAAGCGCCAGGCTGCCCGCGGACCCCGCGAGCGTCGCGACGTCGCCATAGGCGGCGGCGAGATGGGTGCCCGCGGTCCAGATCACGTCATTGCCGAGCCCGCCATAGAGCGTGGCGTCGGTGGCGTACTCGTTGCCGACATTGGCGGCGCGGACGGTGAAGTCCATGATGTCGTCGCCTTCGCCGGCGTCGAACACGGTGAAGCCGGAGAAGCGCAGCGCGTTGGTGCCGGAGAGGGTGAGGTCGTAGATGAAGGCCTCGCTCTCGGCGCTGCCGGTCAGGGTGGTGTCGCCGCCGCTGGCGCTGTAGATCACCGAGCTGCCGTAATAGCCATAGGTCGAGAGCACCTCACCCGTCGTGGTGTTGGTGGTGGTGCTGGTCCGGCTGAACTTGCCGCTGCGGGTGAACTGCATCGGGCTCTTCCTCGTGCGCGGACCCCACCGGCTCCACGGTCCCGCCGCGCTGAAACCGATGGTGCCGCAGGTTAGGCACTGTTTTTACGCTAACAAGCGGAGATTTGGCGCGACGGCACCAAGTTACCGGGATGTTGTGCTTTTTTCGCCGCGTTCCGCCGCCGCCGGCCGCGCGGCGCCGCTCTCGACGCGGAGCGCCGGTCGTGCTATCCGGCCCGACCTCTGGAAAGACGATCATGACGTTCCGGCCCCTCCTGCGACGACGAGACGAGCGAGCCCGCGCCCCGCGCGCCGCCGCACGCCCTTTCGCCTGAGCCGGCCCGTGACGGGCCCGGCCGCGCTGCCTGTCGCCCGATCGTCGAGAGCCCCATGACCGACCTGTCTATCTCCATCCTGCCGGAAACCCCCGCCGACGACGCCGCCATCGAGCGGCTGGTGGCCCGCACCTTCGGCCCCGGCCGCTATGCCCGCACCGCCTTCCGGCTGCGCGAGGGCAATCCGCACCGGCGCGACCTCTCCTTCACCGCCTCGATCGGCACGATGCTGGTGGGCTCCGTGCGGCTGACGCCGATCTTCATCGGCGCGGCGCCGGCGCTGCTGCTCGGCCCGCTGACGGTCGAGCCGCCCTTCCGCTCCCACGGCATCGGCCGCCGGCTGGTGGAGCGCTCGCTCGCGGCGGCGAAGGAGGCCGGCGCCGGGCTGGTGCTGCTGGTGGGCGACGAGCCCTATTACGGGCGGATGGGTTTCCGCCATGTCGCGCGCGGCGCGGTGCGGCTTCCCGGCCCGGTCGATCCCAACCGGGTGCTGCTCTGCCCGCTGGACGGCCGCGACGTCGCCACGGTGGAAGGCCTGGTCGCCCCGGACCGCCGCGCCGCGGTGGCGTAGCGTTGTCGGGCTAAGCGCGGGGAGGCACGATGCCGCCCGTTGCGCACCCCGGACGGCGGGCGCATCCGCCCGCAGCGGGGCGTGGCTACCGCCCCTCCCGCGCCCAGGCGGCGGCGATACCGGCCATCAGGATGAGCAGGCCGGACAGGCCGGCGAACAGCGGGAACAGGCCGAGCCCGCGCACCACCGAGACCTCCCGCATCGCGAGGCCCATCCAGTCCTCGCCGGCATAGCGCTCGCCCGAGCGCACCGCGACCACGCGCGGCACGGAACCGGAGAGGTCCGCCATGCGCCAGACCCCGCCGCCGCTGGCGGTGGTGATGGGCGCGAGGGTCTGGGTGGTGCTGGTGACCTCGGCGAACTCCTTCGGGTTGAGCGGCCCGACATTGACCAGCGCCGAAAGCCGGCCGTCGCTTGCCCGCCACAGGCCCAGCATGTCCGAGGGGAAGCTGGCGCTGAACGCGCCCGGCGCGGTCTGCGCCAGGGTGACGGTGCGGGTCTGGCCGGCGGGGTTGGTGACGGTCACCGGGCCGACCGCGTCGCCCATGGTCTGGCGCTCGATGACGATGTCGCCGCCGCGCGCGACCATGGAGAGCCGCTCCTCCTCCAGTTCC
>CAZIXP010000267.1:0-3018 GCA_964543245.1 uncultured Starkeya sp. | reverse complement strand
CGCCGAAATGCCGTTGCCGCCGTGCATGTCGCGCGCGAGCCGGGCGATGTCGAGCGCCTTGCCGCAGTTGTTGCGCTTCATGATGGAGATGGCCTCCGGCGGCAGCCGGCCTTCCTCGAACAGCCGGCCGATGCGCAGCGCCCCCTGCAGGCCGAGGCCGATCTCGGTCAGCATGTCGGCCAGCTTCTTCTGCACGAGCTGGGTCGCGGCCAGCGGCTTGTCGAACTGCCTGCGGTCCAGCGTGTAGCTGCGGGCGGCGTGGAAGCAGGCTTCGGCCGCGCCCATCACGCCCCAGGCGATGCCGTAGCGGGCGCGGTTGAGGCAGCCGAACGGGCCCTTCAGCCCGGCGACATTGGGCAGCAGCGCCTCTTCCGGCACCTCGACCCCGTCCATCACGATCTCGCCGGTGATGGAGGCGCGCAGGCTCAGCTTGTTCTCGATCTTGGGGGTGGAGAGCCCCTTCGCGCCGCGCTCCAGCACGAAGCCGCGAATGGCGTCGCCATGCGCGGCCGACTTCGCCCACACCACCATGATGTCGGCGATCGGCGCGTTGGTGATCCACATCTTCGCGCCGGTGAGGCGGTAGCCACCCTCGATCTTCTCGGCGCGGGTGCGCATGCCGGCGGGGTCGGAGCCGGCGTCGGGCTCGGTCAGGCCGAAGCAGCCGACGATCTCGCCGGTGGCGAGGCGCGGCAGGTAGCGGCGGCGCTGCGCCTCGTCGCCATAGGCGTAGATCGGGTGCATCACCAGCGAGGACTGCACGCTCATCGCCGAGCGGTAGCCCGAATCGACCCGCTCGACCTCGCGGGCGACCAGACCGTAAGCGACGTAGCCGAGGCCGGCGCCGCCATATTCCTCCGGGATGGTGGGGCCGAGCAGGCCGAGCGCGCCCATCTCCGTCATGATCTCGCGGTCGAAGCGCTCGTCGCGGTAGGCGCTGGCGACGCGGGGGGCAAGCTGCTCCTGGGCATAGTCGCGCGCGGTGTCGCGCACCATGCGCTCCTCCTCGGTGAGCTGCCCGTCGAGGTCGAACGGGTCGGCCCAGTCGAAGGGCGGCACGCTGCGGGCGGCACGTTCCGGGCTCGCGGCGGCGGAGGGGCTGGCGGTCATGTCGCGGTCTCCCGGCGGGTGCCGCATCGGGCGTGCGGCTGTTGTTGGCTGCCGCGGTTGTAGCCGATCGGCGCCGACGGCGCAGCCCCTGCGGAGGTCGGCCCCGACGGGCGGGACAGCGGACGGGGCACCCGGCCGGCACACCGGCCGCTGCGGCAGCCTTAAGACTTTTGTCGGGGGGCGACGTATTATTGCGCTGCGACGACGGCCGTGTTTCAGTCGTCAAGGTTGATGGTCCCGCCGGTTAAAACCAGGCCAAAGCCTCCGCGGGACCGTCGTTAGAGGGGAATCCGCACATGTCGTTCCTGAAGGCGAAGATCGCCGCCGCCGCGATTCTGTCGGTGCTGGCGGTACCGGCCTACGCAAACACTCTGGTCTACTGCTCCGAGGGCAGCCCGGAGAACTTCACCCCGGCGCTGAACACCACCGGCACCAGCTTCGACGCCGCGCGCCCGGTCTACAACCAGCTCGTCGAGTTCGAGCGCGGCACCACCAAGGTGATCCCCGGCCTCGCCGAGAGCTGGACCGTGAGCCCCGACGGCAAGGAGATCGTCTTCAAGCTGCGCAAGGGCGTGAAATTCCACTCCGGCGTGAACGGCTTCACCCCAACCCGCGACTTCAACGCGGACGACGTGCTGTTCTCCTTCGAGCGCCAGTGGAAGTCGGACAACCCGTATTTCAAGGTGACCGGCGGCGCCTATGACTACTTCAACGACATGAGCATGCCCGACCTGCTCAAGAGCATCGACAAGGTCGACGACTACACGGTGAAGTTCACGCTGAACGAGCCGAACGCGCCGATGCTGGCCAATCTCGCCATGGATTTCGGCACCATCCACTCCAAGGAATATGCCGACTTCCTGCTGAAGAAGGGCACGCCCGAGCAGTTCGACCAGATTCCCGTCGGCACAGGGCCGTTCAGCTTCGTCGCCTACCAGAAGGACGCGGTGATCCGCTACAAGGCCTTCCCGGCCTATTACGAGGGCAAGGCCAAGATCGACAATCTCGTCTTCGCCATCACCCCGGACCCGACCGCGCGCTACGCCAAGGTGAAGAAGGGCGAGTGCCACGTGATGATCGCGCCGAACCCGGCCGACATCGCCGCGATGAAGACCGACCCGGCCATCAACCTGCTCTCGCAGCCGGGCCTCAACATCGCCTACTGGGCGTTCAACGTGCAGAAGCCGCCCTTCGACAAGAAGGAGGTGCGCCAGGCCTTCAACATGGCGGTCGACAAGGCCGCGATCATCAAGGACGTCTATCAGGGCGCCGGCCAGGCCGCGATCAACCCGATCCCGCCGACCATCTGGTCCTACAACACCGCGGTGAAGGACTACGCCTACGACCCCGAGAAGGCCAAGAAGATGCTGGCCGACGCCGGGGTGACCACCCCGCTCGACATCGACCTGTGGTGGATGCCGGTGCAGCGGCCCTACAACCCCAACGCCAAGCGCATCGCCGAGATGATGCAGGCCGACCTCGCCAAGATCGGCGTCAACGCCAAGCTCGTGTCCTATGAGTGGGGCGAGTACCGCAAGCGCATGCAGCAGGGCGAGCACATCACCGGCCAGCTCGGCTGGACCGGCGACAATGGCGACCCCGACAACTTCTTCTTCCTGCTCGGCTGCCCCGCCGCCCGCCAGGGTGGCCAGAACCTCGCCAAGTGGTGCAACAAGGAATTCGACGACCTCATCAACAAGGCCCGGGTCTCCTCCGACCTCGCCGAGCGCACCAAGCTCTACGAGCAGGCCCAGGTGATCGTGAAGGAGGAGGCGCCGTGGTTCACCATCGCCCACTCCGTGGTCTATGAGCCCATCCGCAAGGAAGTGGTGGACTACAAGGTCAGCCCGTTCGGCCGCCACGAGTTCTACGGCGTCGAGCTGAAGTGATCGCGGCCGGCGCCGGCGG
>CAZIXP010000266.1:0-3049 GCA_964543245.1 uncultured Starkeya sp. | reverse complement strand
AGACCTGTGAATAAGAATATCGATATCGGCCTTACTGATATTCATAAGGCATACAGCGATATCAATTCCAACACACCGAATCCGGAAAACATAGAAGGGCCGAGTATCACTAAAGGAAACGAATATTAGTGATCCCACTCATATTCTGGTATAAAAAACGAGGCTCATAGAATGTCTGTAAATCATCCTATGAGCATCGCGCTGTTTATCCTTGATGAACCTGACTAAAGGGTTCAAAGATATATCATTTCACCACTTTCTTATTGTCAATAATGTATACTCCTTTCGTGAGACCTTGTGACCATGCGGAGCGCTTCACATTCCGCTTGAGGTTTATACCCGAGGTGGAATAGACGTTCACATTACCGGCATCCATCACTACAGTATTTACAGCTGATGTCTTGGATGTGAAAGTGAGATAATTGATGTTGGTACTGCCTTTGGTATAGATAATTGTGACATAGTGGATTCCTGAAGGGATGGCAACATTGGCCGTGTTATTACCGTACACCTGCCATCCGCTCGTCTGGGCGATGGGAATCTGAACCACCTTCTTATCATCGACATTGACCGTCACTAATCCGGCTCCGTAAGGTGATGACATACGCAGGGTAAGATCAAAGTTGGTATCTGACGTCGTATTGTTAACGATATATTCTGTCCAGTCTCCATCATCAATATAACAGAGATCTTGTGTGCCTCCGGTATCTCCTGCCGTCTCTTGCTGAACTCCAGACATATCGGTATAGGCTTCCGCTTCTATCTTCGCAGGAATCTTAACAGATGTCGGCGCAGCAATATTCAGACTCTGATCAGAAAAAGACTGAAGGATGCCTCCATCAATAGCTTGTAAACTGCCCTGAGTATAGCTGATCTTGACATCATTACCATAACGTACTTTATTAGGCATGTTTATCAAGACCGTCTTCCCAGAGACACTGATATCCGTTGGCTCTGTCTCGATGCCATTCATCTTGACAGAAAAATCCTTTTTAAGATCATAAGCCATAGCCACCCGTTTATTGAAGGTCAGGGTTATCGTCGTGTTATTGGAAGAGAGTCCCACAGACGAGAGTGTCAGCGGCATTCCCAAAGAGTTGTTTACGACCGTGTAAGATGACAGCAAACCCAAAGAACCGTTATCGCCCGACTTGAAGGTAGAAGCGGTGGTACTCAGTTTCAGCGTATATTCATTGTAGGCCGGTTGTGAAAGAAGCAATGAGAGATGGGTGGAATCACCTTCCGTGGTAAAACGGCATGATGTAGCACTGATCTTCACTTGCTGATTATAGGTAGCGTAGAGTGTTAAGGCAGAAAGGTCGGAAGGCAGAGACATCTTTTTATTGAAGGCCAGCAACAGCGTATCACCATTTTGTGATGTCACAGCCGACTGAAGCAGTGGAGAGCTGCCTTTTAAGAGATTCTCGACCTGAACATTCGTAAAGTTTCTCATAGGCTGATTGTTGTCTGATACAATGTTTCCGTTTGTATAAGAAACAACGACAGCCTGACTGTTGCTGACAGGATTCGGCAAGGAGACAACAACTTTATTATTGGCATCTCCCTTTGAGAGTTTATTGATTACCACGGCTTTGCCGTCAACCTTCACACTAAAGCCCTTACTTGTGTCGGTCAATGCCACCGGCTGGGTGAACTCCAGGGTGATCTTATCCGATGCGCTATCGGCAATAACTGCCGACTTGATGACAAGTTTTTTATTCATCAGGGTATATACCTCACCCGCCTTGGTATCGATATCATATAGATAGGTAGTTGCCAGTGTAGGATTTGTTATCGTTGCTGAAGCATTGATGATCGGAGTCTTCGGTGTGGGTGTTGCAAAGAAGGCATTCGGATTGGTTCCGGTAGCCACTTTCATCACACCGCCGGACAGCACCATGGTATTGGGCAGACGCAGACGGCAGTTTCCTCCAAGGGCAGACTTGATCGTTGCACTCTCCACCTCACCATCCTTCCAGGTATAGCTGACTTCAAATCCTCCGTAGGCACGCAGTCCGGTGATGCTTCCTGCCGTTTTCCACTTAGTTGGCACGGCGGGCATCAGGAAGATACATCCATCGTAACTCTGTAAGAGCATCTCTGTGATGCCCGATGTACAACCGAAGTTACCGTCAATCTGGAATGGTGGGTGTGCATCGAAGAAATTAGGATAGGTACCACCGTTGTCACCGCTGTTTACGGGATCCACCAGTGTCAACTGGTCAGTAATCAGTTTATAAGCATGGTTCCCGTCAAGCAGACGTGCCCAGAGATTGATCTTCCAACCCATTGACCACCCTGTAGAAGCATCACCGCGTTCAATCAGTGTTGTCTTGGCTGCACTGGCCAGTTTGGGAGATGAATAAGGTGAGATCTGACTGCTGGGGAACAAGCCATAGAGATGGGACACATGACGGTGCTTATCTGAGGGATTGTCCCAGTCGTCTTTCCACTCCTGCAACTGACCGTATTTACCTATTTTCATAGGGGGGAGACTGTCCATCGCACTCTTAAAAGTGGCCATCTCGGCAGAATCACGTTTTAACAACGATGCCGCTTCGATGGTTTTTCCGAAGAGATCGAACAGCAACTGGTTATCCATTGTGACACCGGTGTTGACAGATGTCGGGGAATAGTTGTATGGTGTGTTCTCCGGTGATAAGGAAGGACATACCTCGAGATATTTCGTTTTGGGATCTACCACAAGAAAATCACGGTAAAACTCACAAGCAGACTTCAAGATAGGATAGACGGAATCAAGATAAACCTGGTCTCCACTGTAAAGGTAACGCTCCCAGAGATGCTGTGAGAGCCAGGCACTACCCATCGGCCACATGCCCGAGCTGGCCATATCAATCACACCACAGACACGCCAGATATCGGTATTGTGATGGCACACCCATCCACGGCATCCGTACATATCTGTAGCCGTCTTCTGACCAGCGACAGAGAGATCCTTGATCATCGCTATCAGTGGCTCGTGCATCTCGCTCATGTTGCATTTCTCAGCCGGCCAGTAGTTCATTTCCGTGTTGATATTTACGGTATA
>CAZIXP010000265.1:0-3077 GCA_964543245.1 uncultured Starkeya sp. | reverse complement strand
CGGGACCTCGACCCAGCCAGTCCCGGCAGGCCGGGCCGTAGCGACCGGTCGGGTGGGGGAAGACGGGCTGGCGGGACAGCCTGCCGCCGGCGCCGTCAGAGGCCATCCACGCCGATCCGGCCCGGGCAGCCAACGCTGCCCGGGCCGTCGCCTGTCGGAATGCGCAGAACCCCACCCCGGCTGGGCTGTGGCTGCCCGGGCAGGAAGGGACCGCCGGGGGGAGACGGAGCTGGCGGGGGCGGGCGCGACCGGCGGAGCCCTGAAGCGGGACCCGCGGCTGGGCCGGGGAACCCCCGTCGGGCCGCCCTTGGGCGGCGCGCTCACGAGCCCGCGCGGCCCGGCCGCACCACGCAAGGAATCTCGTGCCATGCCTCGGCGGGAGCGACCGCCGGGGTACGGCCCGCCCTGCCGGAGCGGGCGGCCGGAGCCATCCACGCCGGTCCGGCCGGGGTAGCCACCGCTGCACGGGCGGTCGCTGATGGAACGGGCAAGACCCCAGCCCGGGCGGGCCGAGAGGCCGGGCCGAAGGGATCAGGTCGAAGGGATCGGGCCGAAGGGATCGGCGGCGGAGATGGAGAACGAACGGGCGAGGGGTGGGAGGAGCGGCGGCGCCCCGACAAGGTCCCGCCGGGCGGGCCGGGAATCCCCGTTCGGGCCGCGCTCGGGCGGCGCTCTCACGCATCCACCCGGCCCGGCAGCACCGCGCACGGAATCCGGCGCCATGCCTCGGCGCGGGCGACCGCCGGGGCACGGTCCGCCCTGCCAGAGCGGCCGGTAGAGGCCATCCACATCGATCCGGCTCGGGCAGCCACCGTTCCGCGGGCCGTCGCTTATGGAACGGGCAAGACCCCGCCCCAGCCGGGCCGCGACCGCCCCGGGGCAGGAAGGGGCCGCGCGGGCAGCAAGGGATTGGCGCGGCGCCAGAGACCACGCGCAGAACGCCGGTCCGGCCGCGGGCGGCGCGTTGCCATCGCTACACGCCCTCGCCGTGGCCTCGGCACCGATCCGGCCGGGACGATCTTTCCGGCCACGCGCGGGAGCCGGTCTGGCGGGGCGGGGGTGGGAAAGCCGGCGGGCCGCCCCGGTGCTGAACGCGGTTTGGCGGGCCGCGGCTTGGCGGGGCGTCCGCGCTTTGGTTGCCCGCTCGAGGGCAGGGGCCTCCCCGGTTGAGGGGGCGGCGATACCCATGCGGATCATCGCGCGATCCGGCTCCACATCGCCGTCCGGCACCCGCCATTGTCGCTTCGAACGGCGCGTTACCGCGCCGGATCGATTCCGCAGGCAACGGGAAGCCCGATGCCCGCGCGCCGATTGATCTGCGGGCTTTCGCAAGCAGCCGTGGCGGGGTGGGCCGCTACCAATCCTCACTTCCCCGAACAGAACGTGACGATCGAGGCGCCTGTGCAGCGCCTTGCCGAACATCGCCGTGGCCTTGGGGCCGGGCCGTGCGGCGCGGCTGCCACGAGGTGCACCAGCGCCTCAGGGGCGGCCCCTATCCCGGCCTCCGTCCCTGCACCTGACGGTTCGACACGACAAATTCTCGTCTATGGTGCTCCGGTAGGCCGGGATGACGGGCGCATGACATTCACGGGCGAACGGCTGGACATGGTGGAGCGCCCGCCGCCGCCCGAAAATGTGCGGGATGACTACGCTGTCCATCACTGCGGCGAATCGCGGGTGCCGAGCTTCAGTCCCGGCGCTCGCCGGGGTGGGCCCCACATCTCCGCCCGGCCCCGCGGCGGCGTCGCGCCGCTCCACGCCGGGACGGCGAGGCGCCCGACGTTCCATCGAAGAGCTGGCGCGCGGCTCGGGCTCCATCCCGTCATGCGCCAGCACAACCCGCCGGCCGAGATCGAATATAGCGCCGCCGATGTAAAATCGGTTCATGTCGTGGTCTTCGCTTCGAGGCACTGACAATTTCGCCGACAACCAAGAGGGCACATGATGAATATGTCGTCGCTGACCATCATTTTTGCACCATTCGCCATGTGCGCCTGTTCGGTCACACAGCCGGTAGCTGTCATCGGCAGCAAAGGGCAAATTCTGCGCGGGACGGCTACGGCAAGCCTGTCCGGCGGTACCTTTCAGGCTTCCGATGGGAAGCTGACCTGCACCGGAAATTACGATGCTCTGACCGAAAGCCGGGCGACGCAGGCTGTCGTGGTCTGCAATGACGGGCGCAAGGGGTTCGCCTCCATCCAACGGGACGCCACAGGCCAGTCGGGTACTGGACGCGTCCGGCTCGACGACGGCTCCGAGGCCGACTTCATCTTTGGCCCCGCCGCCAACGCGATTTAGACCGCAAACGGTGATCGCCATCGATGATGGTCTTACCCGAGCCAAAACACTCGAAGCGCTAACCCCGCACATGGCAGATATCGAGCAATAGATAAAAGTTATACGCCAGTGGACGCCATATGTTGCATTCCTAAGCAATAGCTGGAGCCGAGCATCCTGGTGAGCAATTTCACCGGCGCCTCCGGGCCCTTCAACGCGACCTTAGGAACTATTGCGCCGATGGCTTTGGGCGGCGGGCTTTTCTGGCTGCAATCAATGCGGCCGAGACAGACGAACTTTACCGACGATTTGATATCGCAAAAAGCGTGGCTGACTCGATCAGGCAGGCACAAGAGTTATCCATGAGGTTTTACTCCATAGAGTGTTGACACGGGGTACCCGATAGGGGGGCGAGATTCTCCACCGCAGGAGAGACCCCCCTCGGTCCCGCGTTGCTGCGCCGTGACGGGCACACGGGATTTTTCCAGCCGGCATTCTGCCATCGCCCGTCGTGCGCCCGCCCATATGAGGCTCACGGGCGCACTCAAGCCGGCGCCATATCCGGTGCTGCCCGCGCGCGGGACGGCGCCGTCCTCGTCATGAGGAAGCGGCCGCGCCGGTGATGGCGGGAGGCGGTCGAGCGGGGTTGCGCGGCGCCGGCATGGGAGCGCGGCGGGGCCGAGGCCTTCGGGGGCGGCGGACCGCTCGGGAGGGGTTCTCGGGGTCGGATTGGCTGCACGGGAGCGGTCGGCGCGGCCGTAGGGATGGCCGGCGGGGCTTCGGCCGGACCCGTCCGCCGC
>CAZIXP010000264.1:2290-3094 GCA_964543245.1 uncultured Starkeya sp. | reverse complement strand
GCCGGTCAGCGCCCGAGCCTGCCCAGGTAGCGTCGCCGGGATGCGACCGCCCGCCAGTTCCGCGCCCATGTCAGCCGCGCGCTCAGTCTCGAATGCCTTCTGTCGCAGGCCGCGCGCCGTGGAATATTCCGGCCCGGCGATCGACTGATCCATGCGCTCCCGCAAGACCTTCGCGATGCCCGACGAAGCGGTGCCCACCGTGTCGTCGCCCGCGCGAAACGCCACCTTGGCCTTGCTATCGAGAAGGCGCTTTGTCATGTCGAGCCGCGCAAGTTCCGAATAGTCCTTCGGCTTGGCACCAGGATTGAGCGGATCGTCGAACAGCCCGGCAGGCACCTCTTGCGGTGGCATGCCGTTTTCAAACAGGTTGTCAGAGATTGCCTTTTCCAGCGCCGCGTCCGGGTCCATGCCCTCTTCGGCATTGCGCACGGCACGCTGAAACACGTCATCGTCGACCGTGCCGCTTAGTTCCTGCCCGATCCGATCCGCCGAGGTGCGCACGCCCGACCGCATTTCGTTCGCGGATTCCCATGCGTCGAGGTTCGCAATATCGCCGCCGGCCTCTTGCGCATAGATCGGCGTGCCGCGCACGTCATCTTCGAGAGCCCGCAGGAAGTCATCAACCGACGCCCGGCCAAACTCGTCGCTGGTATAGCCGCCGAGGTATCCTGCCTCTTCCGCCGCCTCCCGCATGTAGTCCAGCGACTTCTTGCCATCGTCGCGAACCAGCTTACCGAAGCGCGTCTTGACGCCGCCCGCGACCGCCGCCGCATCGCCGGCATGATCCACAATGCCGCCTTGTGA
>CAZIXP010000264.1:0-2280 GCA_964543245.1 uncultured Starkeya sp. | reverse complement strand
CCTGCCCGCCGAGGGTGCGAGCGTGTTGACCGCGCGACGCTCCTGCCCATTGACGCGCGAGCGCAGTTTCGCCGCCGCGTCATCCACTGACATCTGCGGCGGTGGCGCCGGCCGCTCAGGCACACGCGGCGGGTTGATGGCATCGAAGTTGCGCACCATCGGCAGCGCTTTTTGATATGCCTCCGCGCCGGCCGGGCTTTTCAGCACGTCGTCGAATTGAGCCGGATCGAGGTCAAAGCCCGCCAAGCGCGCTTCCTCGTAGGCCGAGCGGATGGCCGGAGCCTTTTCGTTGTAAAGCGCCTTCTGATAATCGTCGATCGAGGTGCGCGTGCCGGCCGGCAGGCCCGTGAGGTCCTCCAGCGTGCCCACGATGCGTTCGTTCTGGCCCGCCTTGCGGCCGAGGAGAGCGCTTTCGAGCGTCTCCCGCGCTTCCGGCGAGATGTTGGCAGCCGATCGGCCGAGCGCCGTGCCACGCTTGCCCAGGATGTCAACCGCCATCGCGTCCGGCCCGAGGTCGTCGAGCATCTTGCGGGCGGTTTCGGCATCAAAACCGGCTTCACGCGCAGCATTGAGCACCGCATTCGCCGCGCGCTCATCCGGCGCCGCGCGCCAGTTCTGCCATGCCCGCGAGAGCTTTTCCGTGACCTTGCCGAGCCCTTCGCCGATAACGTTGCCGCCTACGCCACCAGCGAGGCCCCACAGCGCCCCCGTGCCCGCGCCCGACAGTTCATCGCCATAGGATGCATTACCGGCGCCAGCGAGCGCGCCATAGGCCGCGCCTTCGCCGCCCATGAGCGCAGAGCGCAGAGCAAGCCCGGTCGCGCCCTTGGTGCCCATTCCGACGCCTGATAGCGTCAGGCCCTTGCCGCCGAGCAGGAGCGCAGTCTTGAGCCCGCCGGCAATCTCGGCAACATCGCCCGCACCGCCAGCGCGACCGCGAGCCTCTTGCGTCAAAGCCTGCTGGCCGGTTAGCTCTTGCTCGTAGGTCTTGCCGGTGAAAGGCGCGCGAATGCCGGCAACCGCCCGATCGCCCAGGCCGGAGGACAGCCCGTTGACAGTGAGTCGGGCAATGTCCTTCGCCGCGACGAGCGGCTGTTTCCAAGCCGGCAGTTCGTTGAACTTCGGGTCACTCGTGACGAATAGTTTCCCGAGCATCGACGCGTCGTCGTACTGCTGCTGCACCTTAGCCGCGCGCGGGTCTTGCGTCGCGTTAGACGCAAACTCGCGAAACGACTTCACCGCATCGCTTTCCGGCGTTTGACCGCCAGCGCCTCGCATGCTGCGGATTTCGTCCGCAAACCGCTTGGCCGCGACCGTATCGCCGGCCCTATCGGCGTTACGCAATGCGCGGGAAAGTTCGTCGAGCGTTGCCATCAGCGATATTTCTCTAGCAGCGCATCAAGATCGGCATCGTCGCCCGGCTTCTTCCCCCGCATCATATCAAGAATACTGCCACCCCGACCCTTGCCGATGGCGTCAGCCGCGTTTTCAATGTCGGTCTTGAGGCCACGAATCTTGCTAAGGCCGCTTTCCGCATCATCCTTGAAGCCCGGCATGTAGCGCTGGAGATATTCATCGGCTTCCGCCACCGGCATACCCGCGCCCGTCAGCATGCGGCGGAGAGCATCCTGCCCGGTCTGGATTTGACGATAGATTTCGCCCTGCCTGCCCCACCCTTGGCTAGCCATCGCCCTATCCCACGGCCCTGTTAGCCCGCCTTCCTTGACGGCGGATTCCAGAGCCGGGAAATTGTCGATAAACGATTTGGCAAGGCCGAGACGCCCCGCAACTTCCGCCGGTATAGCTTCAGCCGGCCCGCCTGCAATGGGCTCGACGCCAGCGCCAGGATTGTTCGGATCGAGCCACTTGTATCCGGCCGGGAGTTTCATGTCGCCGCCCACATTGACGTTCACGCCGCCGCCGCCAATCTGCGAAATCTTGTTATCGGCGCCCATCTGGTATGCGTTCGCCGGATCGAGGCCGTATTTCTTCTCCTCCTCGTCGGTGAGCGTGCGATAGGTTTCCGGCGCCGGTTCCGGTGCGCGAGCCTTTTCGAGTTGCGCACGCTTCAGGTCCATGTCGAGCTGATAAGCCGGGTCGGACTGTTCCTGCCGACGCTTCAGTTCGGTGGCGATGGCGGCCTTGTAGCTTTCCGGCAAATAGGGGCTATCGAGCAACTGGTACATCTGCATCATGCCGCCGTCGCCCGTGGCCGCCGTGGCCGTGGGATCGACGCCCTGTTGCGGAGCCTGTTGCTGGCGAGCGCCACCGCCCATGAGC
>CAZIXP010000263.1:997-3110 GCA_964543245.1 uncultured Starkeya sp. | reverse complement strand
GGTCCTTGAAGGTCGCCGGCGGGTGTCGGCGACCTTCAAGGACCTGCCCGGCGGGCAGCTTCTGGGGCCCACCTTCGACTACACCCACCGCCTGCTCGGCGCCTCCGCGGGGGTGGAGGGTCAGGATGATGAGGTGGACGGTGCGACCGATCACGCCGCCGCCGCGGCCGCCGCGGCCGAGCCGATGCCGCGGGTAACCGACCTGCTCGGCGCCGACGGCCTCATCGAGCCCTCACCCCCCGATGCGGGGGAGGAGCCCTTCGACATCACCCGCACCCCCGTCACCTACCCGGTGGACCGCGCCACCCGGCTGCAGACCCTGGCGCGGGGCGACGAGGGCTACCTGCTCGCGCTCGGCTATTCCACCCAGCGCGGCTTCGGCCGCACCCACCCCTTCGTCGGCGAGATCCGGTTCGGCGATGTCGAGGTGTCGTTCTTCGCGGAGGAGCTGGGCTTCGAGGTCTCGCTCGGCCGGCTCCAGCTCACCGAGTGCCAGATGGTGACGCAGTTCACCGGCACCGCCGAGGCGCCGCCGCAGTTCACCCGCGGCTACGGCCTCGTCTTCGGGCAGTGCGAGCGCAAGGCGATGTCGATGGCGCTGGTGGAGCGCGCGCTGCGCTGGGCCGAGCTCGGCGAGGAGAAGGGCGCCCCGGCGCAGGACGAGGAGTTCGTCCTCGCCCACAGCGACAACGTGCAGGCGACCGGCTTCGTCGAGCACCTGAAGCTGCCGCACTATGTCGATTTCCAGGCCGAGCTCGATCTCGTCCGCCGCATGCGCGCCGAGCGGGCGGCAGGGGCTGGCGCGGCCGCCTTCGAGGAGGCCGCCGAATGAGCGCCGCGCCCGATCCCGCCATCCCCGCGCCTGATGCCGCGCCGCCGCTGCCGGAGCTCGCCTACAACTTCGCCTATCTCGACGAGCAGACCAAGCGGATGATCCGCCGCGCCATCCTGAAGGCGATCGCCATTCCCGGCTACCAGGTGCCGTTCGCCGCCCGCGAGATGCCGATGCCCTATGGCTGGGGCACCGGCGGGGTGCAGGTCACCGCCGCCGTGCTGGGGCCGGACGACGTGCTGAAGGTGATCGACCAGGGTGCCGACGACACCACCAATGCGGTGGCGATCCGCGGCTTTTTCGAGAAGACCGCGGGCGTCGCCACCACCACCCGCACCGCGGAGGCGAGCGTCATCCAGACCCGCCACCGCATTCCCGAGCAGCCGCTCACCGAGCGGCAGATCCTGGTCTATCAGGTGCCGATCCCCGAGCCACTGCGCTTCCTCGAGCCGCGCGAGACCGAGACCCGCCAGCTCCACGCGCTGGCGGAATACGGCCTCGTTCATGTGAAGCTCTATGAGGACATCGCCCGCCACGGCCACATCGCCACCACCTATGCCTATCCGGTGGAGGTCGCCGGCCGCTATGTGATGGATCCCTCGCCCATCCCGAAATTCGACAACCCGAAGATGGACGACTGCCCCGCCCTCCAGCTGTTCGGCGCCGGGCGGGAGAAGCGCATCTACGCCATTCCCCCGCACACGCGGGTGCGCTCGCTGGATTTCGACGACCATCCCTTCCGGGTGCAGCGCTTCGCGCAGCCCTGCGCCATGTGCGGCGCGCGCGGGGTCTATCTCGACGAGGTGATCCTCGACGATCGCGGCGGGCGCATGTTCGTGTGCTCCGACACCGACCATTGCGAGACCCGGCAGGCCGAGGGCCACCATGGCGAGATGTGGGGCGGCGCCCCGGGAGCGGCGGCATGAGCGCGCCCCTCCTGCTGCGTCCCGCCACCGCGGCCGACCTGCCGGCGGTGCTGCGGCTCTACCGCGAGCTCGACCCGGCCGAGACCGGCGACCTCGCGCACGCCGAGGCGGTGTTCGCCCGCATGGCGCTCTATCCCGATTACAGCCTCCATGTCGCCGAGGCGGCGGGCGAGGTGCTCGGCACCTTCACCCTGCTGGTGATGGAGAACATCGCCCATCACGGCTCCCGCTCGGCGGTGATCGAGGCGGTGGCGGTGGCCGCCGCGGCGCAGGGCCGCGGCATCGGCCGGGCGATGATGGGCGAGGCGCTGCGGCTCGCCGGGCTTGTAGACACCGAGTGGCTTACGCCGGAAGG
>CAZIXP010000263.1:0-987 GCA_964543245.1 uncultured Starkeya sp. | reverse complement strand
CGCCGGGGAGAAGGGCTGCTACACGGCCGCCCTCTCCACCCGGCTGGCGCGCGAGCGCGCCCATGCCTTCTATGAGAGCCTGGGCTTCACCCGCCACGGCTTCAGCTATGCCATCGAGCTCGACCACCCTGCCGGGGCGGGGGAGGCGGGCGCGGCCGCCGCTTCCGCCGCCATGCCGGCCCAAACGATGCCGCGGTCCGCGGGAGGCGTGTCATGACCGATCAACCTCTCCTCGTTGCCGAGGGGCTCGGCAAGAACTACGGCGCCCGCATCGGCTGCCGCGACGTCTCGCTGGAGGTGTATCCCGGCGAGGTGCTGGCGGTGGTGGGGGAGAGCGGCTCCGGCAAGTCCACCCTGCTCGGCCTGCTCTCCACCGAGCTCGCCCCCAGCGCCGGGCGGGTGCTCTACCGCCTCAAGGACGGCATGCTGACCGACCTCGCCAGCCTCGGCCCGGCCGAGCGGCGGCTGCTGATGCGCACCGACTGGGGCCTGGTGCGGCAGAACCCGGCGGAGGGGCTGCGCATGGCGGTCTCGGCCGGCGGCAATGTCGGCGAGCGGCTGATGGCGGTGGGCTGGCGCCACTATGGCGACATCCGCGCCGAGGCGCTGGACTGGCTCGGCCGGGTGGAGATCGCCGCCGACCGCATCGACGACGATCCCCGTGCCTTCTCCGGCGGCATGCGCCAGCGGCTGCAGATCGCCCGCAACCTCGTCACCCGGCCGCGCCTCGTCTTCATGGACGAGCCGACCGGCGGGCTCGACGTCTCTGTGCAGGCGCGGCTGCTCGATCTCATCCGCGGGCTGGTGGCGCAGATGGGGCTGGCGGTCATCATCGTCACCCACGACCTCGCGGTCGCGCGGCTGCTCTCCCACCGCATGGTGGTGATGCGGCAGGGCCGGGTGATCGAGACCGGGCTCACCGACCAGGTGCTGGACGACATCAAGCGCACGGGCTTCTGGCCGACGACGATCCGGTGTGACGGCGAG
>CAZIXP010000262.1:0-3308 GCA_964543245.1 uncultured Starkeya sp. | reverse complement strand
GGCGGGATTTCGTCATCACCTGGGGCATGGTGGCGCGGGTGCCGCTGTTTGCCGAATTCACCGCATCCTGGCCGCCCACACCTGCCAGCCCGGCGAGGTGGTGGTGCGGCGGGGCGAGGTGGCGCGCTCGATGTATTTCATCGCCTCGGGCGAGGTGGAGCTGGAATTCGCCGACGAGCAGGTGCTGCTGGGGGTGGGGCAGTTCTTCGGCGAGCTGGCGCTCATCCACCATACCCGCCGCGCGGCGACGGCGCGGGCGCGCGGCCGCACCATGCTGCTGATGCTCGATGCCGACGATCTCGCCGACGTCATCCGCCGCCATCCCGACATCGGCCGCCGCATCCGCGCCAGCGCCCGGGAGCTGGAGCCGACGCCCGGGCACGAGAAGGCCGACATCGCCTCCCACGAAATTCCACCGGCGGTTTAGGCCGGCTGATCCGGTCGGCTCGAAGGCGGCCGGACGCGCCGTCTGGCGGCCTCCTGTCGAGCCCTGGAGCGTATCCGGTGAACTCACGTTTACCGGATACGCTCCAGGTTGTTGTTTGGCCGCTTTTTCTTCACGCGGACCGGAATCCGCTTCGCTGGAAAAGGCTCTAGAGAAGAAGGTAGTTATAGGTCTCCGTCCCCGTCGGCGTTGTCGCAAACTGGACGACGAAGCCGCTGAGCGGCGTGAAGGAGCTGACCCAGCACGGGTTGGCAAAGGCCGCGGCATTCGTCGGGAAGATCAGTATTTTCTGCCGGGCCGTAACGTTTTCGTTGGTGACGGACACCGGATTGGTCGTGACCGATGCGAGGGTGCCGTACTGATTGGCCGAGGCAGAGAACACCGTGCCCCTGAAATCCCCGGGCGAGCTGTTCGTCACGAAGGCGCCGCAGCCGATGAAGCTGTTGTCGTAAATCTGGCACTGGGATGTGGCGTTTGAAGCCGCGAACTTCACCGCGACCACGTCATATGTGCCCTTGTGATAGACATTCCCATATATCTTGATGTCGTTGTTATTTTTCGTCCCGTATTTTGATATGAATATAACGGCATTGGACGCATTGTTGCTGAGATTGGCATCAGAGAGAACGTTTCCGGAAAATATCAGTCCGTCGGCGCTGTCAATCAGCACCAGATTTGATTTGGATTGCCTGAATTGATTTCCAGTGACGGAGATATTTGAATTATATCCGGTGCTGTCCGAGCTGTATATGGCAAAGCAGGCATTATTTATCTGATTGCTTACGGTGTTGTTGGCAATCGTGCCGTTATGAGACCCGGTCAGTATGGCGATACCAGCCGTTGACCCTGTGGCCACCGCGCAGCAGCCCGAGACGACGTTGCCGGTGACCGGGAAGTTGCTCGATCCGTCTTCGATATGGATGCCGTCATTCGCGCAGTCAAAGATGGCATTGTTGGACATGACCCCGTTGTCGCAATTGGCTATGCCGATTCCGATGCCGGCCGAAAGGCTATTGCCGTAGGCGCCCTTGATGTAATTTCCCTCGATCAAAACGCGATCAAGACCGTATCCCGGGCAATTGAGCTCTATTCCGTCGGACTGGAGAGAGGATTGCAGGTCGAAATGGCAATTGCGGATGATCAGGCCGGAAGAGCCGGATGAGGGCTCCTGCACCCAGACGCCATAGCCTGTGGTATAGGCGGTCAAGTTCTCATAGACGTGATCGACGACCGTTCCGGTGGCGCGATTGAGGCCCTGGCCGCCATTAATGTACGAGCAGTTGGAGACCCTGAGGCGCGCCGCGTTGTTCGAGCTGATCCCCCGACCGTCCGGAAGGGACGTGCCGCCGATATTGGAGCCGTCGACGACGACATTGTTGATATGAACATCATTGGACGACACCGTTATCGTGGCCTTGCCGCAGGCGGCAACGTGCTGCGTGCTGTTGTTCTGGGCCATCCTGATGGTGGCACCGTTCCCTTCCAGCCGCACGCCGTCGGAATTGATCCAGAGCCCGGTCGGGATGTAGTAGACCGCGCCGGTCGACAGCAGCACCGACATCACCGGCGTCTGCGCCACCGCGAAGCCGATGGCGTTGTTGAAGGCAGTCGTGTCGTCGTTGCTGCCGTTGCCCTTGGCGCCATACCATTCCGGCCTCACGCCGCCCGCGATCTCGGCGCGAACCCAGGCGCCGGAAGCGCCGGTCGTATCGGTGCTGGGGGCGATATAGACGCCTTGATTCGGGTCGCTGGTCACCTCCGGCGAAAGATTGACCTGCGAGAAGACGAAAGCCCCTTCTCGCCCCGGCGCCGAAAAATAGACGGCCATGCCATTCGTCGCCGCTATTCCCGATATGTCGGAAATAGAGCTGGTTTCCTGCATATTGGTGAGTGCCATCGCGGTTGTCCCCCCTTTTCTGAATGCGCGGCGCCTGAATGGGCTATGATGACCTGCGCATGGGCGGCAGCAGTCTAGGCGTGGGTGTCCTCTAAAGGCAACGGTAGTCCAATACGAGCGGCGTCGGTCGCCGTCATCCGGGATCGGCGGCCCGGCCATGCCGCGGGCGCGGCTGTGAAGGGCGGCGCGTGGCGCGGCGGCGCTGCAGCGGGTTCGTCCGGCGGTGCGGGGCGGCCGCGGTCGGGCGGGCGTTACCGGTGCGGGATCGGAGCGGGTGGAGACGGCGGGCGAGCGGGTACGGCGGGCTGTGGCGGCGCCGCTCGTCGCCGGCTCCGCCCTCCTGCACCGCGCCGTCACGGCGGTATGGGACGGATGCCGGGCCGGCGCTGCCGGCCCGGTCGTCGTGGCTTTCTCGGCCGGGCGTCGGGCCTCAGCCCAGCGACTTCGCCAGGTTTTCCGAGATCTTGTCGAGGAAGCCGGTGGTGGAGAGCCACTTCTGCTCCGCGCCGACCAGCAGGGCGAGGTCCTTGGTCATGTAGCCCGCCTCGACCGTGTCGATGCAGACCTTCTCCAGCGTGGTGGCGAAGGCGGCGAGATCGGCATTGTCGTCGAGCTTGGCGCGGTGCGCGAGGCCGCGGGTCCAGGCGAAGATCGAGGCGATGGAGTTGGTGGAGGTCTCCTTGCCCTTCTGGTGCTCGCGATAGTGGCGGGTGACGGTGCCGTGGGCGGCCTCGGCCTCGACGGTCTGGCCATCCGGGGTCATCAGCACCGAGGTCATCAGGCCGAGCGAGCCGAAGCCCTGCGCCACGATGTCGGACTGCACGTCGCCATCGTAGTTCTTGCAGGCCCAGACATAGCCGCCGGACCACTTCAGCGCCGAGGCCACCATGTCGTCGATCAGGCGGTGTTCGTAGGTGATCTTCTTTGCGGCATACTTGTCCTTGAACTCAGCATCGAACACTTCCT
>CAZIXP010000261.1:0-3333 GCA_964543245.1 uncultured Starkeya sp. | reverse complement strand
AGGTCTGCGCCAGCAGCGGGGTGCCGCGGAAGAAATAGGAATAGGCGAAGGCGGCGCGGGCGGTCCACTTGCCGCCCTCCACCCGCGCGATCGCCAGCGGCCAGGCCAGGATGGCGCCGATGCCGACCGAAAACACCACGAGCTGGAGCGTGACCCAGACGCCATCGAGAAAGCGCAGGCCATAGCGGGCCATCAGGTCGTCGTTCAGCCCGATCAGCCCCATGAACTGGAGGAAGCCGGCGCCCAGCATGTCGAGCAGGTTCTGCATCAGTGACCTCCCACGCGCCGGAAGCCGCGGGAAGCGCGGGCTTCCAGGCGGGAGAACACGGCGCTGGAGACCGCCGAGAACAGGAGATAGATCAGGCAGGCGACGAAATAGAAGAAGAAGGGCTGCTTGGTCACGCCCACCGCAATCGCGGTCTGCCGCATCAGGTCGGAGATGGCGATCACCGAGACCAGCGAGGTGTCCTTCAGCAGCACCATCCAGTTGTTGGAAAGGCCGGGCAGCGCGACGCGCCAGAGCTGGGGAAAGGTCACCAGCCGGAATACCCGCATCTTCGACAGGCCGAGCGCGGCGGCCGCCTCCTTCTGGCCGCGCGGCACGGCGCGGATCGCGGCGTAGAGCACCTCGCTGGAGAAGGCGCCGAGCACGAGACCGAGCGCCACCACGCCGGCGGCGAACTGGTTCACCTCGACGCTCGCCCCCTCGACGAACAGGCCGGCCAGCCGCGTGAGCAGCATCTGGCCGCCGTAATAGACGATGAACAGGGTGAGCAGCTCGGGCAGGCCGCGGAACACGGTGGTGTAGCCATTGGCCAGCATCTTCAGCACGCCGGACTTCGAATCCTTGGCGAGGGCGACGAGGAGGCCGATGGCGATGCCGACCGGCAGGGTGACCAGCGCGAGTTCGATGGTCAGCAGGGCGCCGCGGGCGATCTCGTCGCCCCAGCCGTCCGGCCCGAAGGAAAGCAGGCGGAGAAAGTCGAACATCGGGGTTGAAGGCTCCGGTGGCGGCCGGATCGGGCCGCTTCCTCATGCCGGGCGGGAGACGGAGGGAGATGGCGCGCGAGGCGCGGCGGGCGTCGCCGGGAAGCGGACGCCCGCCGGCCGTGCCCGGGCGGGCCGGCCGGCGCGCCGTCGCGGCGCGGCATCAGTAGACGTCGAAGGGGAAGTACTTCTCGTTGATCTTCTTGTAGGTGCCGTCGGCGCGGATCTCGGCGATCGCCTTGTTGAACATCGCCACCAGCTCCGGGTCGTCCTTGCGGATGCCCACGCCGACGCCCTCGCCGAAATACTTCTTGTCCTTGTATTCGGCCCCGACGAACTTGCAGCAGGCGCCATCCTTGGTGTTCAGCCATTCGAGCTCAACCACCTTGTCGGACAGCAGCGCATCGATGCGCCCGTTCACGAGATCGAGATGGGTGTCGTCGATCTTCGGGTAGAGCTTCACCTCCGCGCCGGCCTTGGCGTAGACGTCCTCGAGATAGTTCGAGTGGATGGTCGAGGCCTGGGCGCCGAGCACCTTGCCCTTCAGCGCTTCGGGCGAGGTGTCGGTGATCTTGCTGTCCTTCGTGGTCACGAAGGTCGCGGGGGTGTTGTAGTATTTGTCGGAGAAGGCGATCTGCTTCTTGCGCTCCTCGGTGATCGACATGGAGGCGATGATCGCGTCGTATTTCCCGGCGAGCAGCGCGGGAATGATGCCGTCCCAGTCCTGGGCGACGAAGGTGCACTCCACCTTCATCTTGGCGCAGAGCGCCTTGGCGATGTCGATGTCGAAGCCCTTGATCTCGCCGTTTTCGATGTAGTTGAAGGGCGGATAGGCGCCTTCCGTGCCGACGCGGACCACCTTCCAGTCCTTGGCTGAGGCGCCGGTGACGGCGGCCGCGATCATGAGAGCGGCTGCCGCGATGCGGGTGGCGAGGCTCATGCTGTTCCCCTCTGGAATGGCTCTGGCCGGCTGTTCTTCTGTTGCCGGCGCGGTGATGCTCGCATTAATTGCGCGGCCAAGGCAACGGGGCATGCTGCATTCATGGTCATGTTCCACCGCTGACCTGCAATTAGGCAATCCGATCGTGCTACCGCCTGCCATCGGCAGTGCCGATCGGCCGACAGGCGAGGCCGGGTTGACGCCTTCCCCGCTCTGGTGTCTCACGGATACCGATCATCAAGGGAGCGCTCGACATGGCGGTTACGGCGGACGAGGTGAAGGCGCGGCTCGCCCAGGTGACGGCGCCCGATGGCCGGCCGGTGACGGCGACCGGCGCGCTGTCGGAGATCGTGGTCGCGCAGGGCAAGGTCTATCTCTCCATCACGGTCGACGCGACGCAGGCCCAGGCGTGGGAGCCGGTGCGCGCCGCGGTGGAGCGCACCGTCCGCGGCACGCCGGGCGTGGTCTCCGCCCTCGTGGCCCTGACGGCGGAGCGCCGGGCCGGCGCGCCGGCCCCCGCCCCGGCGGGTCATTCCCACGCGGGTCATTCGCACGCCGGTCATGACCATGCGGGCCACAGCCACGCCGCGCCGGCGCCGCGTACGCCGCCCGCCGACCCGCAGAAGGAAGGCCGCGGCATTCCCGGCGTCGGTGCCATCATCGCGGTTGCTTCGGGCAAGGGCGGCGTCGGCAAGTCGACGCTGGCCGCCAATCTCGCGCTCGGCCTCGCCGCGCTCGGCCTCAAGGTCGGGCTGCTCGATGCCGACATCTACGGGCCCTCGGTGCCGCGGCTGATGGGCCTGCACGGCAAGCCGGAGGTGCAGGGGAAGCTGCTGCAGCCGCTGCAGTCCTGGGGCCTCAAGGTCATGTCGATCGGCTTCCTCGTCGGCGAGGAGACGCCGATGATCTGGCGCGGGCCGATGGTGATGTCGGCCATCAGCCAGCTGCTCAAGGAAGTGGACTGGGCGCCGCTCGACATTCTCGTGGTCGACATGCCGCCCGGCACCGGCGATGCCCAGCTCACCATGGCCCAGCAGGTGCCGCTGGCGGGCGCGGTGATCGTGTCCACCCCGCAGGACCTCGCGCTGATCGACGCGCGGCGCGGCATCGCCATGTTCGAGAAGGTGAACGTGCCGGTGCTCGGCGTGGTCGAGAACATGAGCTATTTCCTGTGCCCGCATTGCGGCGGCCGTTCCGACGTGTTCGGCCATGGCGGCGCGCGGCACGAGGCGCAGCGGCTGCGGGTGCCCTTCCTCGGCGAAGTGCCGCTGCAGATGGCGATCCGCGAGACCTCGGACGCCGGCCGTCCCATCGTCGCGACGGCACCGGACAGCCCCGAGGCGGAGATCTATCGCAGCATCGCTCGCGCGGTGCGCGAGGCGCTGGCCGGGCGCCATGCCGGCGCG
>CAZIXP010000260.1:0-3338 GCA_964543245.1 uncultured Starkeya sp. | reverse complement strand
CCGGCGGCGGCGCCTCCGGCGCGGTGACGGCAAGGCTCGCCGCTTCCGGCCGGTCGGCGAAGAGGTCGCGCCAGAAGGCGGCGTCCGCCTCGCGCTTCGGCCCGGCGCGGCAGGCGGCATCCTCCGCCAGCGCCACCGCGAAGGGGGTGAGCGGCGCGCCCGCCGGCTCGCCCGCCACCGCGGCGTTGTAGAGCTCCGCCACCCGCCGGGTCAGCAGGATGATGCCATAGCCGTCAATGGCGAGGTGATGGATGCGCAGGTGCCAGAGGTGGTGCCGCTCGCCCAGCCGGTACAGCGTGGTGGCGGCAAGCGCTTCGCGCGCGGGGTCGGTCGGGCGCGCCATCTCGGCGGCGATTCGCGCCTGCGCTGCGGCACGGGGGTCAGCCTCGGCCGCAAGGTCGACGCGGGCCAGCCCCGGCCGGCGCGCGGGGTCCACCACCTGGCGGGGGCCGTGGCCGGTTTCGACGATGCGCAGGGCGAGCGCGTCCGCCTCGGCCAGAGCCTGCGCCACCGCGGCGGCGAAGGCGGCGCGGTCGAGCGGGCCGTGAAGCTCCACCGACTGGCCGGTGTTGAACAGCGGGTCGTGCGGGGCGCGGCGCTGGGCGAACCACAGCCCCTCCTGCGCCTCGGCGAGCGGCAGCAGCGTCGTGGTGGCGTCGGCGTCGGGTGCCATCGCCTCAGTCCCGGGCGGCACGGGCGGCCATCTTGCCGTCGATGAGGCTCCACCAGCCCGCCAGCGTCGGGCAGGCGGCGAATTCGGAGAAGTCGAGGTCGAGCCCCCCGGCGCTCCAGCCGAGGATGAGGTTCATCGCCCGCATCGAATCGAGGCCGAGATCCATCAGGCTGTCATCGTCGCCGATGGCCTCCGGCGCCTCGTGCAGCATGGCGGCGATGTCGGCGCGCAGGCTCTCGCGGGTGAGCGGGGCGGCGGGCGCCTCGAAGCGGCGGATGGCGGCGGGGTCGATCATGCCAGGCACTCCAGAATGCGGGCGGTCGGCAGCGGCACCCCGCACACCGCCGCGACATAGGCGAGCGCGCCGTCATGCGCCGCGCGCGAGAAGTCGCCGAGCGCGTCGGCGGCGAGGAAGGGCTCGATGTCGCGCATGAACGCCTCGGCCGCGGTGAGCTGGCAGCCGATATGGGCGTAGACGCCGGTGACGATGAGCTGGTCCCGGCCCCGCGCCCGCATCAGCGGCTCGAGGTTGCTGCGCTGGAAGGCGGAATAGCGGTGCTTCACCAGCACGATGTCGTCGGGCGCCGGGGCGAGCGCGGGCAGGATGGGCTGGTGCTCCGGCGCCCGGCTCATGCCCGGTCCCCACAGCTCGGCCTGAAGGCCGCGGTCGCGCCGGTCCTGTGCGCCTTCCTGCGCGGTGTAGAACACCGGCACCCCCGCCGCCCGCGCTGCCGCGGCCAGACGCGCGATGTTCGCCACCATGGGCGCCAGCGGGGCGGCTTCCGGGGCGAAGACGCGCAGGAAATAGTTCTGCATGTCGTGGATCAGCAGCGCCGCCCGCTGCCGCTCCAGCCGGAACGGCGCACGCGGCGCGGGCAGTTCGTCCGCCCGGGGCAGCGGGTAGGGGGCGATGGTGGGCAGGGCCATGCTCACGCGCCTCCGGCGGCAGGCGCGGGAGCGGAGCCGGGCGCGGGGGTTTCCGCTGCCTGCCGCGCCAGGAACTCGGCCCGCAGCCGGGCGCGCAGCTCCTTGCGGCTCACCTTGCCGACCGCGGTGGTGGCGAAGGCGGGCACGAAGACGATCTGGTCCGGCACCTTGAAGTCGGCGAGGCCGCGCCCGCGCATGAAGGCCTTCAGCGCCGCCGGGCGGGGCGGCTCCCCGCCCGCGATGACGAAGGCGCAGCTGCGCTCGCCGAGGAAGGCGTCCGGCAGGGAGACCACGGCGGCGTCGAAGACCTGCGGGTGGGCGAGGAGGTGGTCCTCGATCTCCTCGGCGGAGATCTTCTCGCCGGCGCGGTTGATGTGGTCGCTCGCCCGGCCCTGCACGACGAGATAGCCGTCCGCCCGGCGCAGCACCACGTCGCCGGTGCGGTAATAGCCGTCGGGCGTGAAGGCGCGGGCATTGGCGGCGTCGTCATTGTGATAGCCGCGGATGGTGTAGGGCCCGCGCGTGAGCAGGTGGCCGGGCTCGCCCTCCGGCACCGGGTTGCCGGCATCGTCCAGCACCAGCACCTCGTCCGCCGGGCTGATCGGCCGGCCCTGGGTGGCGACGATCACCTCCTCGGGGTCGTCGAGCCGGGTGTAGTTCACCAGCCCCTCCGCCATGCCGAATACCTGCTGCAGCGTGCAGCCCAGCACCGGCCGGACCCGGCGGGCGGCTTCCGGCATGAATTTCGCCCCGCCGACCTGCAGCACCGCGAGGCTGGAGAGGTCGTGCCCGCTGCCGGGCGCCGCCTGCAGCCAGAGCAGCGCGAGCGGCGGCACCAGGCCGGTGAGGGTGACGCGCTCGCGCGCGATGAGGGGAAAGGCGGTGGCCGGGGCGGGCGAGGGGCACATCACCGCCGTGCCGCCGGCATGGAGCACGCCCAGCACGCCGGGCGAGCTCATGGGGAAATTGTGCGCCACCGGCAGCGCCGCCAGATACACGCTCTCCGGCGTCAGCCCGCAGATGTCGGCGCTGGCCCGCACGCTGTAGAGGTAGTCGTCATGGGTGCGGGCAATGAGCTTGGAGAGGCCGGTGCTGCCGCCCGAGATCTGCAGGAAGGCGACCTCGTCCGGCGCCGGGTCCGGCGGCAGCGGACCGGCGGGCGCGGGCAGGGAATCGAGCGCGGCGAAGGGGCCGGCCTCGCCGATCACCACGACATGGGCGAGGCCGGGGCAGGCGCCCCGCACCGCCGCCGCCAGCGGGCGGTAGTCGAAGCCGTCGTGCCGGTCGGCGAGGATATAGCCGCGCGCCTCGCTCTTCTGCGCGAGATGGACGATCTCGACCTGCCGGTGCGCCGGCAGCGCATAGACCGGCACCAGCCGGGCGCAGAACAGGCCGAACATCACGGCGAGGAATTCCGGGATGTTGGGCAGCTGCACCACCACCCGGTCGCCGGGCGCCAGCCCGAGCGCGAGCAGGCCGCCGGCGATCCGCTCGGCCCGGGCGTGCAGCTCGGCATAGCTCCAGCGCTCATCGCCGCCGACCACGGCGGTGCGCTCCGCGAAGCGGGTGGCGCGCGCGCGCAGCAGGGCGGGAAAGGTCTCGCCGGTCCAGTAGCCGGCGGCGCGATAGGCGGCGGCAAGCTCTTCCGGCCAGCGCTGGCGGAGCGGGAGCGGGCTCGTCAGCGGGTTCATGGCCGGCCCTCCCCGACCCGGGGGCGGCCGCTCTCGTCGATGCCGAG
>CAZIXP010000259.1:0-3362 GCA_964543245.1 uncultured Starkeya sp. | reverse complement strand
GACCGCCCCTGTGGAAGCCGCCCGTGGCGTAGCCGGGGATCGTGGCGAAGAAGCTCGCGTCGTATTCGCGTCCAGACAGGATGTTGGCGATACCCTCCAACCCGCGCACGTTGCGGTTGGTTCCATCCTGCAGGGTGCTGACGAGGATGGCTTCGGTGTTCCTGGCACCAGCTTCCATCGCCTCCAAGGCGGTGTCGATCTCGTTCAGGGCTGCCAGGGACTCCTGCTGGTAGTCTCGCGGGGTGAGGGCTTCCAGTCTGGTTGCCACGAGGTCGGCCATGCCAAGTACCGAGGCACGTATCGCTTCGTAGTCGGAGCCGGAGCCGTAGACTTCCTTGGCCTTGTCCAGAATCGTCGGCACCAGTTGCGCCATGCTCTGGCCGGCAGTCGACAATTGCTCGCCTTGCGAGATCATGGCCAGTACAAAGGACTGGTCCATCTGAGTCTGCAGCTGGGCCAGTTGCTGCGTCGGGGTCAGCGCCTGGAAATTCGCCTGCTGGATGGCACCGCGCAGCGTCTTGGCAGACGCGGCCATACCTTCAGCAAGCTGCTTCTGGGTGTTGTAGTAATTGACCGTTTCCTCGCGCAGCTTGGACAGGCGGACCGTGGCCGTCGTTGTGTCGGCAGCGAACTGGCGGATGTTCTGCGTCAACTGGGCACGGGCATCGGCCAGCGCCTTCACTGCGGCCTGGTATTCGGCAGCGGATTGGTCCACTACCCATTTACGATACTCTGTCTGGTTCTGTGCGTTGTACTTCGTAGAGTTGGCGCTGTTGAGCTGAGTATTCAGGGTCAACCATTTCTGTTGCAACTCAGCCAGTTTCAGCAGAGGGGCCATCAGTTGGTGGAACTCGTCGTAAGCCTTCCAGGGGTCGCCCGTCCAGGTGAGAGCACCCTTGGACGTGAAAGACATCTCATATGCCTGCAACAAGCTCACAGAATCCACGAGCCTTGAAATCTCGGCGATGGTCTCCGCGCTGGTAGAGGCCCCGGCCCCAAACCCACTGGAGGTGGTACCGTTGAACAGGTTGTCCAGTTGAACCTTCAGCTCCTGCAGGTTGCCTATGTAGACCTTCGACTCCGTCTTGAACCTGCCGTCGCTGTCAGTATACGAGCCGCCAGGGTTCGAGACCCAGGAGACCCCCGAAGTGTTGGTGCCGTACCAGGTACTCAACGGGGAGGGGTCTCCTCCCGTAATCGGGTTGTACGCCGACTCTCTGCGAATCACGTTGTACGTCGGCAGGATGTTGCGCAGCTTGTCGATGCGGGCGACATCAATGGTGCCAAACTGCTGCGCAACAGCATCACGCTCCCTTTGGATGCCGGCTGCCGTCGCTTGGGTAGCAGACTGGTAGGTGGTAGCTTGGCTAAGTGCAGTCTGCGCAGCCGCCAACGCCTTCGAGGCGTTCTCCACACGCGCCAGTGCATCAGGCACCAGGTTGCCGATGTTCCCCGGAATCTGTGTGTTGCGGATGTCACTTCTGATGTCGCTAATGTGTCGCGGAGTGTTGCCGATGATGCCGATAGCTGCATCACGCACCGCCACACGCTCGGAACGCACCGTGCGGAAGGCATCAGCCAGTGCACCTTGCAACTCCTTGATGAGGGCAGCCTCAGCGTCGTAACGCTTCTTGGCCACATCCATCAGCTTGGCTTGCAGGTTCTCCTGGGAGGACAAGCCTGCGCTCATTTGCTCATTGATGAGCACCATCTGGGCCTGCAGGTCAACGATGGCCTGCACCTGCACAGTGTAGTCAGGCACCGACATGCGGTTCAGTTCCAGAATCTGGTTGCGCAGGTCGTTGACTGCCAAGGCAGCCAGTGTGGACCCAGCGGACAGTTCTGGGGCAGCGGCTGCTGCCAGCAAAGTACGCGCGGTCTTCAGGGGGTCGAACGTAGCAATGAACGCCAGCGCCAGCTCACGTTGAGCCGTCGTGATCGTCTTGGTCGGGTCGATCAAACCCTCCAGACCAATGCGAAGCTCGCTACCTGCTGCCGCCTCGTTCAGGTGGGCCAGTGCCAGATTCGACGTGATGGTGGCAGCGTGTTCGCCACCTCGGATCAGGTTGTACAGGGAGCTCGTCAGTTCTGCGTTGGTGCGCGTGGAGCCACCCATCGCCACCGCAGCGTTGTACAGGGCTACCTGCTGTGCGTCCAACGTGCTGATGTAATCGGTGTTGGGCTGGACAACAGCCGTAATAGCCGCGGTCACTGCACTGATGGACGGCAGAGCCACCATTCGCATCTGGTCGGACAGGTTGCGAATGTCCGTAATGAATGCTGCAGAGGTAAGCGTCAGCTCCTTCAACTGCTTGTCGTAAGCCTCCTGCGCCTTCGTCATGTCGGCAAAGGCAGGGGCGAGGGACAGCAGGGTGGCGTAGGTCTTGCGACCCTCTGCCGTGGTCAGGTCAAGAGACTCTGCAATCAGACGGAACTCGCTGGTCGTCTTGGGCACCAGCATGTTCAGCTTGCCCATCTGCCGCTCAAGCTCCCGCTTCTTCCCTTCCAACTTCTCGGCGTCGGTGTAGTACTCCTCGAAAAACGACATCGTGGACTGCTCGAACGCTTCCACGCCGCCAAAGGCTTCAATGATGCTGGAGTATTTGGCGCCAGCAGCCAAACCTGTGCCAAACTGGTTCAGGTTGTACCCCATCATGTTCAGCATCTTCGATGCCGAAGCTGTCGATGTGCTCAGACGCTGTAGTGTGGCGGACAGCGCCTCGCCGGCCTTGGCGAAGTCCTTCAGGCCGATATTGATGAAGGACAGGGCGCCTTCCTGGAAGGACTCCAGTGCAGCTTCCAGCTTGGCAGGGTCGATGCTGCCGTCCGCGTTGGCCTTGATGTCGATCTTGGTGTGGTAGCCCTCGATCGCCTTGCCGGTATAGGCAAGGTCTAGCACGTCCAGTTGTGCCCGAATGCCGTCAGACAGGGTGCGAACCTTCTCGGACAGGGCAGAGCTCAGTCCGTCGTTGCGCCCGATAATGTCACGACCCGTCTTGTCGCTTCTGAACCAGCCGCCTTCCTTCCTCCAGTCGGCGTAATTGCGGATGTCGGCGTTTGCACTCAGGGTGCCAGAGATGCCTCGTCCAGTGATCTCCTTGGGGCCGTGGCCAAAGGCTCGGTTCACCAGACCACCGATGACGGCGCCAACGGCCATACCGATGGGGCCAGCCCATGCACCAGCCATTGCACCGATGGCACCGCCAGCCATACCGGCTGCCACAGCGTAGATGGGCTTGTCACCGATGGCAGAGAACTTGCCGGAGATGGCCATACCTGCCATGAAGCCGGCTGCAATCGTACCGGCAGCGCCCATCGCGGTGCTCATGCCGGAGGCAGACCCTGCAGCCGAGGGCGCAGCA
>CAZIXP010000258.1:0-3366 GCA_964543245.1 uncultured Starkeya sp. | reverse complement strand
CGTCATGCGTATTGGCGTGTTTGGAGAGGTTTCCGGGATTGAGCCACGTGTAGGGGCGACGCCGGATACGGTTAAGCGGCTTGTGGGGCTTGGGGCCTCGGTCGGGGTGGCGTCGGGTGCGGGGCTGCGTTCGGGGATCGCGGACGCGGACTATGCGGCGGCGGGGGCGGAGATCGTCGCCGACAATGCCGCGGCGCTGGCGGGCGCGGACGTGGTGCTGGCGGTGCGGCGGCCGGAGGCGGCGGCGCTTGCCGGTGCGAAGCCCGGCGTGCTGGTGATCGCGATCGCCGACCCGTTCGGCCATGAGGCCGAGCTGGCGGCGATTGCCGGGACCGGGGCGAGCCTGTTCGCGATGGAGCTGATGCCGCGGATCACCCGGGCGCAGGTGATGGACGTGCTGTCGAGCCAGGCGAACCTCGCGGGCTACCGGGCGGTGGTGGACGCGGCGGCCGAGTTCGGCCGGGCCTTCCCGATGATGATGACGGCGGCGGGCACGGTGCCGGCGGCGCGGGTCTTCGTGATGGGGGCGGGCGTTGCCGGGCTGCAGGCGGTGGCGACGGCGCGGCGCCTCGGCGCGGTGGTGTCGGCGACCGACGTGCGGCCGGCGGCGAAGGAGCAGGTGGAGAGCCTCGGGGCGAAGTTCATCGCGGTCGAGGACGAGGAGTTCAGGCAGGCGGAGACGGCGGCGGGCTACGCCAAGCCGATGTCGGCGGAGTACCAGGCCAAGCAGGCGGCGCTGGTGGCGAGCCACATCGCCAAGCAGGACATCGTGATCACGACGGCGCTGATCCCCGGGCGGGCGGCGCCGCGGCTGGTGACGGCGGCGATGGTGGCGTCGATGAAGCCGGGCTCGGTGCTGGTCGACCTCGCGGTGGAGCGGGGCGGCAATGTCGAGGGCGCGGCGGCGGGCGAGGTGGTTGAGACGGCGGGCGGGGTGAAGATCGTCGGCCATCTCAACGTGCCGGGCCGGCTGGCGGCGACGGCCTCGCAGCTCTACGCCAAGAACCTCTACGCCTTCCTGGAGACGCTGATCGACAGGAAGGCCGGGGCGCTGGCGGTGGCGTGGGACGACGAGCTGGTGAAGGCGACGCTGCTGACGAAGGAGGGGGCGGTGGTGCACCCGTCCTTCGCGGCGAAGGAAGCCTCGGCGGCCTGAAGCGCGGGGCGGCGCGGCTCGGGGGTGCGGTTCCGGGCGCTGTGGCCGCCGGGTACGTCTCGCCCGGGCAGGGTGCGGCGGGCAAAGCGGCAGCGGGCAGGGTTCTTCCGGGACAGGCCTGACGACGTGCCGTGCCCGAACGCCGCGCCGGCCGCGCCGTGCCTGAACGCGCCCGAACGTGCGCTGTGCTGCTCGGGGCCCTTCGGCCCGGGCCTCCCGGCCCGGTTTCCCGCCCCGGACCTCCCGGTGCGGTCTTCCGTTCGGGCCTGCGGCCCGGTCTTCCGTTCGGGCCTTGCGGCCCGGTCTTCCGTTCGGGCCTGCGGCCCGGCGGCTCGGCCTCCGGCCGCTCCCTTCCCTGGCCATCCGGCGTCCCCGCGGGGAGGCCGGCACCCGTGAGGGGGAGGGCGGCGGCGGCCGGGCTTCCCGGGCGACACCAGCGACCCGCGCGGGCCACGCGACCCGCGGCTGCGCGGGCGATGCTTCCGACCGCCCCGCGCGGCAGCGCGGGCGATTCCACCGGGCCTGCCGCCGGCGGCGGGCGGGCCCCACCGACAGACGATCCGCAGGGGATGCGGGGCGCGGGCGGACGGCAGTCCGCGGCGCCGGGAACCTTAAGGGGAAGAGAGATGGCAACTCCAGTCGGGGTGACGCCGGCCGAGGCGGCGGAAGGCGCGCGGGCGGCGGCCGAGGTGGCGCGGCAGGCGGCCGAGGCGGCGGCGGCCTATGCCGATGCGGCGTCGGCGGCGGTGGGGGCGGCGGCGCACGGGCTGAGCGGGGGGGCGATCGACCCCTTCGTGTTCCGGCTCGCCATCTTCGTGCTGGCGGTCTTCGTGGGCTATTACGTGGTGTGGTCGGTGACGCCGGCGCTGCACACCCCGCTGATGAGCGTGACCAACGCGATCTCCTCGGTGATCGTGGTGGGGGCGCTGCTGGCGGTGGGGGTTGACCTTGCGGCGCCGGGGACGGGCTGGGCGCGGGGCTTCGGCTTTGTCGGCCTGGTGCTGGCGAGCGTGAACATCTTCGGCGGCTTCCTGGTGACGAGCCGGATGCTGGCCATGTACCAGAAGAAGAAGTGAGGACCGGCCGATGAACGCCAATCTCGTGGCCGTCCTGTACCTCGTCTCCGGGGTGCTCTTCATTCTGGCGCTGCGCGGGCTGTCGAGCCCGGTGACCTCGCGCCAGGGCAACATGTTCGGCATGGCCGGCATGGGAATCGCGATCCTGACGACGCTGGGGGCGAGCCCGCCGCACGGCGCCGGGGGCTGGGCGCTGGTGGCGGGCGGCCTGGCGCTGGGCGGCGGGGCCGGTGCGGTGATCGCGCGCAAGATCGCGATGACCCAGATGCCGCAGCTGGTGGCGGCGTTCCACTCGCTGGTGGGCCTGTCGGCGGTGATGGTGGCGGCGGCGGCGCTCTACGCGCCGGAGGCGTTCGGCATCGGGGCGACGGGGGCGATCCACGGCCAGGCGCTGGTGGAGATGAGTCTCGGCGTCGCGATCGGGGCGATCACCTTCACCGGTTCGGTGATCGCCTTCGCCAAGCTGAACGGCAATATGAGCGGCAAGCCGATCCTGCTGCCGGGCCGCCACCTGATCAACGCGGCGCTGGCCGGGCTGATCGTGGTGCTGATCGTGGTGCTGACGCTGACCGAGAGCCACACCGTGTTCTGGCTGATCGTGATCGCCAGCCTGGTGTTCGGCGGGCTGATCATCGTGCCGATCGGCGGGGCGGACATGCCGGTGGTGGTGTCGATGCTGAACAGCTATTCCGGCTGGGCGGCGGCGGGCATCGGCTTCACGCTGGGCAACACCGCGCTGATCATCACCGGGGCGCTGGTGGGCTCGTCGGGGGCGATCCTGAGCTACATCATGTGCAAGGGGATGAACCGCAGCTTCGTGTCGGTGATCCTGGGCGGTTTCGGCGGCGACGCGGCGGCGGGCCCGGCGGGGGCGGTTGAGACCCGCCCGGTGAAGCAGGGCTCGGCGGAGGACGCGGCGTTCATCATGAAGAACGCGGCGAAGGTGATCATCGTGCCGGGCTACGGCATGGCGGTGGCGCAGGCCCAGCACGCGCTGCGCGAGATGGGCGACCGTCTGAAGGCGGAAGGGGTGGAGGTGTCCTACGCCATCCACCCGGTGGCGGGGCGGATGCCCGGGCACATGAACGTGCTGCTGGCGGAAGCCAACGTGCCCTATGACGAGGTGTTCGAGCT
>CAZIXP010000257.1:0-3385 GCA_964543245.1 uncultured Starkeya sp. | reverse complement strand
CTGCCGCGGGAGCGGCTTGCCGAGCCGTTCGAGCGGCGGCGAGCGGCGGCGCCGCGGGCGGGCTCCCCCGTCGTCCGGCTCGCCACGCTCGGCAGCGTCGCCGATTATTCGCCCCGCGTCGCCTTCGCCCGCTCGCTGTTCGAGGCCGGCGGCCTCGGCGTCGCCGGGGGCGAGGCCGCGCTGGACGAGGGGGCGCAGGCGGCCGGCCTCGCCGGAGCGCCGCTGGTGTGCCTGTGCGGCACCGACGCGGCCTATGCCGAGCGCGGCGCGGCCTTCGCCGCCGCGCTCAAGGCGGCCGGCGTCGGCCGGCTGCTGCTCGCCGGCCGCCCCGGTGCCGCCGAGGCCGCGCTGCGCGCCGCCGGGGTCGACGGCTTCGTCTTCGCGGGCGGCGACGCGCTGGCGGCGCTCGACCTGGCACAGGCCGCGCTCGGCATCGCGGCGACGGGAGGCACGGAACCATGAGCACGCTGCCCGGTTTTTCCTGCGAGAGCGGCCCGGTGGCCGCGGTTTCCAGCAGGACGACGCACGATGAAACGCCTGTGCTTCGCCGCGGCATTCAGCCTTCTCCTTCCCGGAGCGGCGCTGCCGCAGACGGTGGATGTGTTCGACGGCACCTGGACGGTGGCGACCCGCCCCGACACCGGGGGCTGCCGGCGGCCGATGGAGTTCGACCTCGTGATCGAGGACGGCGCCATCAGCTATGGCGGGCTGTGGCGGGTGGACGCCTCCGGCACGGTGGAACCGACCGGCGCGATCCGGCTGCGGCTGCAGCGCGGCGACGAGACGGTGACGGCGGAAGGCCGGGCCGCGGGCGACAAGGCCACCGGCCGCTGGACCTCGCTGACCCGCAACTGCACGGGAAGCTGGGTCGCGCGGCGCAGCTGATCCTGGCCGGCGGCCGGATGGGCGGAGGCCGGTCATGACCGGCCGCCCCCTGCCCGATTTCGCCGCGCTGGACTGGCGCAGCCCCACGCTTCCCGCCGCCGCCCCCGCCGGCGGCGCGGCCTGGACCACGCCGGAAGGCATCGCCGTGGCCCCCGCCCCGGGCCCGGAGGATGTCGCCGGGCTCGGCATTGGCGGGCATTTCCCCGGCATCGCGCCGTTCCTGCGCGGGCCCTACCCCACCATGTACGTCACCCAGCCCTGGACGATCCGGCAATACGCCGGCTTCTCCACGGCCGAGGCCTCCAACGCCTTCTACCGGCGCAACCTCGCCGCCGGGCAGAAGGGGCTTTCGGTCGCCTTCGACCTCGCCACCCACCGCGGCTATGACAGCGACCATCCCCGGGTCGCCGGCGATGTCGGCATGGCGGGGGTGGCGATCGACTCGATCTACGACATGCGCACGCTGTTCGAGGCCATCCCGCTCGGCGAGATGAGCGTGTCGATGACGATGAATGGCGCGGTCCTGCCCATCCTGGCGCTGTACATCGTCGCGGCGGAAGAGCAGGGCGTGGCCGCCCGCCAGCTTTCCGGGACCATCCAGAACGACATCCTCAAGGAGTTCATGGTCCGCAACACCTACATCTACCCGCCGGCGCCCTCGATGCGGATCATCTCCGACATCTTCGCCTTCACCTCGCGGGAGATGCCGCGCTTCAACTCCATCTCGATCTCCGGCTACCACATGCAGGAGGCCGGGGCGACGGCCGATCTCGAGCTGGCCTATACTCTGGCCGACGGGGTCGACTATGTCCGCGCCGGCATGGCGGCGGGGCTCGACATCGACGCCTTCGCGCCGCGGCTGTCGTTCTTCTGGGCGATCGGCATGAATTTCTTCATGGAGATCGCCAAGCTGCGCGCTGCCCGGCTGATCTGGGCCGAGCTGATGCAGGGGCTCGGGGCGAAGAACCCGAAGTCGCTGCCGCTGCGCACCCACAGCCAGACCTCGGGCTGGAGCCTCACCGCGCAGGACGTGTTCAACAACGTCATGCGCACCTGCGTCGAGGCGATGGCGGCGACGCAGGGCCACACCCAGTCGCTCCACACCAATGCGCTGGACGAGGCCCTCGCCCTACCCACTGATTTCTCCGCCCGCATCGCCCGCAACACCCAGATCGTGCTGCAGCAGGAAAGCGGCACCACCCGGGCCATCGACCCGTGGGGCGGCTCCTTCCATGTCGAGCGCCTCACCGCCGATCTCGCGGCGCGGGCACGGGCCCATATCGCCGAGGTGGAGACGCTCGGCGGCATGGCGAAGGCGATCGAGGCCGGCATCCCCAAGCTGCGGATCGAGGAAGCCGCCGCCCGCACCCAGGCCCGGATCGATTCCGGGGTGCAGACGGTGGTCGGCGTCAACCGATACCGCATCGCCGACGAGCCCCCGCTCGACGTGCTGAGGATCGACAATTCCGCGGTGCGGGCCGCGCAGATCGAGAAGCTGCAGCGGCTGCGGGCGGAGCGCGACCCCTCGGCGGTGGCGGCGGCGCTGGCGGCGCTGGAGGCCGGCGCCCGGGGCGGGGGCAACCTGCTGGCGCTGGCCATCGACGCCGCCCGCGCCAAGGCGACGGTCGGCGAGATGTCGGACGCGCTGGAGCGGGCCTTTGGCCGCCACCGGGCGGAGATCCGGGCGATAACCGGGGTGTACCGGCGGGAGATGACGGCGGTGGCGGGCAAGGTCGAGGAGGTGCGGGCGCTGGTCGAGGCGTTCGAGGCCGCGGAAGGCCGCCGGCCGCGCCTGCTGGTGGCCAAGCTGGGCCAGGACGGCCACGACCGCGGCCAGAAGGTGATCGCCTCCGCCTTCGCCGATCTCGGCTTCGACGTCGACATCGGCCCGCTCTTCGCCACGCCGGAAGAGGCGGCGCGGCAGGCGGTGGAGAACGACGTGCACGTCATCGGCATCTCCTCGCTCGCCGCCGGCCATCTCACGCTGGTGCCGCAGGTGAAGGCGGCGCTGGAAGCGGAAGGGCGCGGCGACATCATGATCGTGGTCGGGGGCGTGGTGCCGCCGCAGGACTATGCCGCGGTGCGGGCCGCCGGGGCGGAGGCGATCTATCCCCCCGGCACGGTGATCGCCGAGGCGGCGGGCGAGCTGGTCCGCAGCCTCTCCCGCCGCCTGGGCCATGGCGGCCTCGCCGCCTGACCCCCGTGTGACGGTAATAAGTTATTGTGTTTCGTCGCGGCGCCCGCTCGTCGTTCAAGATCGAATATCTCTATGTCGACCTCGGCAGCAGCGATTTCGACCTGAACGCCGGCAGCGGCAACCCGATCCCGGACTACACGATCAGCGGCCATGCCGACTACGCCTTCAGCGTGGTCCGCGCCGGCATCAACTACCGCTTCTGAGCCGGCCGGCGCTGCCACCGCTCCTGCGGTGACGCCTGCATCACGCCCGCCCGCCTCCTGCGCCAAAAGCCCCGCGCCGCGAGCGGCCGGGGATGTGCGT
>CAZIXP010000256.1:2592-3416 GCA_964543245.1 uncultured Starkeya sp. | reverse complement strand
CCACCGGCGCGATCGAGCTCATGTCGACCACGATCTTGCCCGGCGTCAGGCCCGCCGCGATGCCGTTCTCGCCGAACAGGGCGGCGGCGACATGGGGGGTGTCCGGCACCATGGTGATGATGATGTCGGCGTTCTTCGCCACCTCGGTGCCGCTCGCGCAGGCGACGGCGCCCTTGCCCGTCAGCTCCGCCGGCACCGGCTTGATGTCGAACAGATAAAGCTCATGCCCCGCATCCACCAGGTGACCCGCCATCGGCGTGCCCATGATGCCGAGACCAACAAATCCGACCTTCATCTTGAGTCCTCGTGTTCCCAAACAGAGTTTCTTGGTGGCGTGCGTCACGCAGTGAGGGTCTTGAGCCAGCCGAGGCCGGCCGCCGTATCCCCCTTCGGCTTGTACTCGCAGCCGACCCAGCCGCTATAGCCGATGGCATCGAGATGCCGGAACAGGAAGGCGTAGTTGATCTCGCCGGTGCCGGGTTCATTGCGGCCGGGGTTGTCGGCGAGCTGGACATGCGCGATCTGCGGCAGGTTGGCCTCGATGGTGCGGGCGAGATCGCCCTCCATGATCTGCATGTGGTAGATATCGTACTGGATGAAGAGGTTGTCGGAGCCGACCTCTTCGATGATCGCCTTGGCCTGCCTGGTGTAGTTGAGGAAGAAGCCGGGGATGTCGCGGGTGTTGATCGGCTCGATCAGCAGCTTCAGCCCGGCGTCCTTGATCTTGGGCGCGGCGAATTTGAGGTTCTCGACGAAGGTCTGGTGCAGCACGGCGCGGTCGGCGCTCCAGCGCGCGCTGGCGACGATCGTGCCGGAGTTGGAGA
>CAZIXP010000256.1:0-2582 GCA_964543245.1 uncultured Starkeya sp. | reverse complement strand
ACGGCGCGGTCGGCGCCGGCGGGGGCGATGCCGGCGAGGATGTTGACCTGCGGGCAGCCCAGCGCGGTGGCATAGGCGATCGCCTTGTCGACGCCGGCGCGGAATTCCTCCACCCGCTCGGGCAGGATGGCGATGCCGCGCTCGCCCGCGCCCCAGTTGCCGGCCGGCAGGTTGTGGAGCACCTGGCTGAGGCCATACTGCTTCAGCCGGGAGACCAGCTCCTCGACCGGGAAGTCATAGGGAAACAGATATTCCACGCCGGTGAAGCCGGCGGCGGCGGCCTTCTCGAAACGGTCGAGGAAGGGCACCTCGTTGAAGAGCATGGTGAGATTGGCGGCAAAACGGGGCATGGACCGCTCCTGAAACGACATGGCAGGCGACAGCGCCCGGCCGCGGGACGCGGCGCGGGCGCAGGACGAAGACGCCGCCCGGGACGGGCGGCGTCGCGCGGCAGGATCAGGCCTTCTCGGCGATGCTGTCGAGGGGCAGGTCGAGAACCTCCTCGAATTCGTTCACGGCGTCGATCTCGGCGCCCATCGCGATGTTGGTGACGCGCTCGAGAATGAACTCCATCACCACCGGCACCTGGTGCTCCTTCATGAGCTCCTTGGCGCGGTTGAAGGCGTCCTTGAACTCGTTGGGCGAGGAGACCCGCACCGCCTTGCAGCCAAGGCCTTCGGCCACCGCGACATGGTCGACGCCATAGCCGGCGTTTTCCTCGGCATTGATGTTGTCGAACGCCAGCGAGACCTCGAAGTCCATGTTGAAGCCGCGCTGTGCCTGGCGGATCAGCCCGAGATAGGAGTTGTTCACCACCACATGCAGGTAGGGCAGCTTGTGCTGGGCGCCGACCGCGAGCTCCTCGATGAGGAACTGGAAGTCGTAGTCGCCCGACAGCGCCACGATCTCGGCATCGGGATCGGCGGCGCGCACGCCGAGCGCGGCCGGCAGGGTCCAGCCGAGCGGGCCGGCCTGACCGCAGTTGATCCAGTTGCGCGGCTCGTAGACCTTCAGGAACTGCGCGCCCGCGATCTGGCTGAGGCCGATGGTGGAGACGTAGCGGGTCTTGCGGCCGAACGCCTCGTTCATCTCTTCATAGACGCGCTGCGGCTTCAGCGGCACGTTGTCGAAGTGGCTCTTGCGCAGCATGGTCTTCTTGCGGGCGAGGCATTCCGCCGCCCAGGCGGAGCGGTCCTTCAGCGTGCCGGCGGCCTTGTATTCCCGCGCAACCTCGAGGAACAGCTCGAGCGCGGCCTTGGCATCCGAGACGATGCCGAGATCGGGACCGAACACCCGGCCGATCTGGGTCGGCTCGATGTCGACATGAATGAACTTGCGGCCCTTGGTGTAGACGTCGACCGAGCCGGTGTGGCGGTTGGCCCAGCGGTTGCCGATGCCGAACACGAAATCGGAGGCCAGCAGGGTCGCGTTGCCATAGCGGTGCGAGGTCTGCAGGCCGCACATGCCGGCCATCAGGTCGTGGTCGTCGGGAATGGTGCCCCAGCCCATCAGGGTCGGGATGACCGGCACGCCGGTAAGCTCGGCGAACTCGACCAGCAGGTCGGCGCAGTCGGCATTGATGATGCCGCCGCCCGAGACGATGAGCGGGCGCTCCGCCTCGTTCAGCATCGCAATGGCCTTCTCGGCCTGCTTGCGGGTCGCCTTGGGCTTGTAGACGGCGAGCGGCTCGTAGGTATCCTCGTCGAACTCGATCTCGGCGAGCTGGACGTCGATCGGCAGGTCGATGAGGACCGGGCCGGGGCGCCCGGACCGCATGACGTGGAAGGCCTGCTGGAACACCATCGGCACCAGCGCCGGCTCGCGGACCATGACGGCCCACTTCGCGACCGGCTTGGCGATCGATTCGATGTCGACGGCCTGGAAATCCTCCTTGTAGAGGCGGGCGCGCGGCGCCTGGCCGGTGATGCACAGGATCGGGATCGAATCCGCCGAGGCCGAGTACAGCCCGGTGATCATGTCGGTGCCGGCGGGGCCGGAAGTGCCGATGCACACGCCGATATTGCCGGCCTTGGCGCGGGTATAGCCCTCGGCCATGTGCGAGGCGGCTTCCACGTGGCGCGCCAGGATGTGGCGCGTCTTGCCGTAGGCGCGCATCGCGGAATAGAGCGGATTGATCGCGGCGCCGGGCACGCCGAAGGCGGTCGTCACGCCTTCCTTTTCGAGAACCCGGATAGCAGCATCGACGGCACGCATTTTCGCCATGGACAGTCCTCCTCGTCGCGCTTGTTGTCGGGGCCGGCGTCGGTTGTGGCGGCTTCGCCACGAGAGGCGTCGACGAACGGACCTGCTGGCGCGCTGGCATAAACCCGGCTTCGGTGGGACCGCGAGCGGTCCGGCGGGAAGGTTCCCGGCCGGCGCCGCGTGGCGCCGGTCCCATTCCTGCCGCTCGGGCGCGGCCCGTCGGTCGCGCGCGGGTGGGCGGCAGGGGAACCCTCGGATCCTTCCGAAGTCGGGCGGAAGATGCCACGGGCTTCTGATTTCCGCAATATGGAATTGATTTCTGATTTGCGAAAAAGCCGAGCTTGCGGCTTTATGCTAAGGAAGGGGTGGCACGGACCTCT
>CAZIXP010000255.1:0-3428 GCA_964543245.1 uncultured Starkeya sp. | reverse complement strand
GCCCGCGTGCTGGCGGCGCGCGACGTGCCGGTCGGCGAGGTCGAGGCCTATCTCGATCCCACGGTGAAGCGCCTGCTGCCCGACCCCGACGTGCTCACCGGCATGGGCGCGGCCTGCGCCCGCCTCGCCGACGCGGTGATGCGCGGGGAGAGCGTGGCGGTGTTCGGCGATTACGACGTCGACGGCGCCACCTCCACCGCGCTGCTGGTGGAGGTGCTGCGCGCCGGCGGGCTCGACCCGCTGTTCCACATTCCCGACCGCATCTTCGAGGGCTACGGCCCCAACATTCCGGCGATCGAGAGCCTCGCCGCCCGCGGCGTGCGGCTGCTGGTGACGGTGGATTGCGGCACGGCGAGCTTCGAGCCCTTCGCCCGCGCCCATGAGCTCGGCCTCGAGGTGGTGGTGATCGACCATCACCAGACCGGGGAGGAACTGCCGGAGGTCGCCGCGCTGGTGAACCCGAACCGTGCGGACGATCTCTCCGGCCTCGGCCACCTCTGCGCGGTCGGGCTGGTGTTCGTCGTCGCCGTCGGGCTGCTGCGCGAGCTGCGCCGGCGCGGCTGGTGGAGCGAGGCCCGCCCGGCGCCGGACCTGCTGGCCAGCCTCGATCTGGTGGCGCTCGGCACGGTGGCGGATGTGGTGCCGCTGGTCGGGCTGAACCGCGCCTTCGTCACCAAGGGCCTGCTTCAGCTCCGCCGCCGCGAGCGGCCCGGCCTCACCGCGCTGATGGACGTCGCCCGGCTGTCAGGGCCGCCGAAGGGCTGGCATCTCGGCTTCCTGCTCGGCCCGCGCATCAATGCCGGGGGGCGCATCGGCGAGGCCACCCTCGGCACCCGCCTGCTGCTGACGCGCGATCCCATCGAGGCCGGCGCCATCGCCGCCGAGCTCGACCGGCTGAACGCCGAGCGGCAGGGCGTGGAGAAGGCCATCCTCGCCGAGGCGGAGGCCGAGACCGAGGCGGCGCTCGGCCGCGAGGGGCACGCCGCCGTCATCCTCGCCAGCGGGCAGGGCTGGCACCCCGGCGTCGTCGGGCTGGTGGCGGCGCGGCTGAAGGAGAAGTTCGGCCGCCCGGCCTTTGCCATCGCCTTCACCGGCGATGTCGGGGCCGGCTCGGCCCGCTCCATCCCCGGTGTCGATGTCGGGCGGGCGGTGCGGGCGGCGGTGGAGGCGGGGCTGCTGGTGAAGGGCGGCGGCCATGCCATGGCAGCCGGCCTCACCCTCGCCCGCGACCGGCTCGGCGCGCTGCGGGCCTTTCTGGAGGAGAAGCTGGCAGAGACGGTGGAAGAGGCGCGGGGTGTCGACGAGCTCGCCATAGACGGCGCGCTGGCCGCCGGCGCCGCGACCCCGGAGCTGGTGGAGCTGGTGGAGCGGGCGGGACCCTATGGCGCCGGCAATTCCCAGCCGGTCTTCGCCTTTCCCGCCCACCGCGTGGTGCATGCCGAGGCCGGCAATGCCGACCAGGTGCGGGTGCGGCTGCGCGGACCGGACGGGGCGACCGTCTCCGGAGTCGCCTTTCGCGCCGCCAATGCCCCGCTCGGCCGGGCGCTGCTGAACGCGCGCGGCCAGCTGGTCCACGCCGCCGGCACGCTGGACGTCGACAGCTGGCAGGGCCGCAGCCAGGTGAGCCTGCGCGTCAGCGATGTCGCCGAGGTCGACACGCCGGACCGGCCGCGGGGCTGACCGCCCGCCTCGCAGGTCGAGGCAGTGGTTATTGATCCTGCACCGGGGTCTGACGCGCCGCCCGCCGCCACCCTTGGCGCCCTGCCACCGTCCGGCCCCGGGCCGTTACCCTCATAGGTAGCTGAGCTTTCTGAGCGGAGACAGCCGCCCGACTTCCGCGCTGGCAGAATGATGTGTTGCGTCTGTCCGCCGCAACGGCGGAACGCTACGAGCGGCTGACACGCGCGCTCGCGCGTTCCCGTCTCGTCGACGGCGGTTGCGATGCGGCATCGCGCCGGCCGGACTCCCGCGCGGCCCGGCGCCCGGCTTCCAACAGGCCGGACTCTCCGCCGCACGAACGATCTTCGTTTCCAGGGACTTAGGTCGGAGGGCGGACTCGTTTTGTCAGTGGACGGGGGTGTCGGGCCAATGGATTCATTGTCTCATCCCGTTCCGCCAACCGCCTGTCACGGCTCCGCTTTCGCCGCACTCTCAGGCGGCCGGCGGCGTGGTCCGGCGCGGATGGACCGGCCGGGCCGCGCCAGACGTCGCGCGAGGCGAGGCGGGACGGGGCGGTCATCCGCGCCGGCGCATTGCGGGCGGGCCGGCGCCCCGCTAAGCACGGCGGATGGACACAGAGACGCGGAACGTGGCGGCAAGCGGCGAGGCAAGCGGCGAGGCGGGCGGAGCTCCGCTGGTGGTGGTGGTCGGCGCCGGGCCAGCCGGGCTGATGGCGGCGGAGACGCTGGCCACCGCCGGCTGCCGGGTGCGGGTGTTCGACCGCATGGCCTCGCCGGCCCGCAAATTCCTGCTCGCCGGTCGCGGCGGGCTGAACCTCACCCATTCCGCGCCGCGCGAGCCCTTTCTGCGCCGCTATGGCGCGGCCGCCGACTGGCTGGCGCCGATGCTCGACGCCTTTCCCCCGGCGCGGCTGCGGGCCTTTGCGGCGGATCTCGGCGAGCCGACCTTCATCGGCACCTCGGGCCGGGTCTTCCCGCAGGCCTTCAAGGCCTCGCCTCTGCTGCGGAGCTGGCTGCGCCGGCTCGACACGCTGGGTGTCGAGCTCACCGGCCGCCGGCTGTGGACCGGCTGGGACGCGGCTGGGCGCCTCACCTTTGCCGGCGAGGCGGCGCCGGTGGCGGCGGACGCCGTGGTGCTGGCGCTGGGCGGGGCGAGCTGGCCGCGGCTCGGCAGCGATGGCGGCTGGACCGGGCTGCTCGCCGCGCGCGGCGTCGCGCTGGCGCCGCTCACGGCGGCCAATGTCGGCGCGCTGGCGGCGTGGAGCCCGCTGCTCCGCGAACGCTTCGCCGGCCACCCGCTCAAGCGCATCGCCGTCAGCTTCGGCGACAGCACGATTCGTGGCGAGGCCGTGCTCACCGCCAGCGGGCTGGAGGGCGGGCCGTTCTATGCCCTCGCGCCAAAACTGCGGGAGGCGCTCGCGGCCGGGGCGGACACCACGGTCGTCCTCGACCTGAGGCCCGACCTCGCCATCGAGACCCTCTCGGACCGGCTCGCCGACACCCGCAAGGGCGAGAGCCTCTCCAACCGGCTGCGCAAGGCGGCGGGGCTGGACCCGGCGGCGATCGGCCTGCTGCGGGAGGCTGGCACGCCGCCGCCCCATGCCTGGGACCTCGCCGCCGCGATCAAGCGCCTGCCGGTGCGGATCACCGGCCTCGCCGGGCTGGAGCGGGCGATCTCCACCGCCGGCGGTGTCACCCGCGCCGCGGTGGATGACGATGTCGCAGGAGAACTCGCTGTCGAGGACCCGG
>CAZIXP010000254.1:0-3454 GCA_964543245.1 uncultured Starkeya sp. | reverse complement strand
GCAGAGTCAGCGCCAGTTCAATGTGCGGCTGCGTGAACTCATTCAGCGCGTGCATCACCGTCTTGAAGTCCTCGCGCTTCTCGGCCATCGCCTGACCGGCGGTCAGCGTGGCGCGCTTGTGCAGGATCGCAGCAGGCGGGGTCAGCGCCAAGTGGTGCCACACGCCTGTTTCTGGCGTGCCCCACACCCGATCCGAAGACAAGAAAACACCCGTCACCTTCGCGCGGCGCACCAGCCGCGCCATTCCGCCCCGATGTCGTCGGCGTCCGGCGCGGCGTGCAGCACCACGTCGAGCGCGGGGTCGTCATGGGTGAGCACGAGGGCGACGCCCTCGCCGTCCCCCTCGGGGTCCAGCAGCACCACGGCGAGGCCGCGATAGGCCGAGACCGGCTCGCTGCGGCGCTCGCTGCGGCCGCCCAGGGTGCGGGCGAGGGTGACCCGCCCGCGCTCGATGGCGATGTGGCGCAGCCCATCATCGGCGGCGGGCTCGGCGGCGCAGAAGCGCAGCGGCCAGTCCTGCGCCCCGAGCGGGCAGCGCAGGCGGACGTCGGGCATGGTCCGCAGGCGGACATGGGGCATGGTTCGCGCGGGGTGGCTCCCGCCCGGTTCTGTCTGACGCATGGTGTCTCCCCGCCGGTTCTGTGGCGCGGGCCTCGGCCCGGCCGATGGCTCCTCGGCCCCGGTCGTGAGGGCAGACTAGGCGGGGTTCTTGCCCATCGGCTTAAGGGACATGGTTGAGAGTTCCTTGGGCCGCGGCCACCGGGGCGAAAGCGCCGGCATGCTTGCGGCATGCTTGACGGAATCTTGCACCCGGAACTCTCCGGGACCCTCCGGAACTTGCCCGGGACTGTTGCGCCGCACCTCGCCCGGCCCGTTTCCGGGCGCGGGCGGCTTGCATGCGGGCGGCGCGGCGCTTAATCCCCTCTGATGGCTTCAGAGAACGACTTCACCGCCGTCCCGGACGGCGATCTCCTCGCCGATCCCGCCATCGCGGCGCGGCATCTGGCCGATGCCGCCGTGGCCGCCGGCGCCGTGGCGGTGGCGATGTTCCGGGCCGGCATCAAATCCTGGTCGAAGAGCAACAACTCCCCGGTCACCGAGGCCGATCTCGCGGTGGACGCCATGCTGCGCGAGCGGCTCACCGTGCTGGCGCCGTCCTATGGCTGGCTGTCGGAGGAGACCGCGGACGATCCCGTCCGGCTCGACCGCCGCCGGCTCTGGATCGTCGATCCCATCGACGGCACCCGCTCCTACATGGCCGGCCGGCCGGACTGGGGGGTGGCGGTGGCGCTGGTGGAGGCGGGCCGTCCCATCGCGGCGGCGCTGTTCGCCCCGGTGACGGACGAGCTGTTCGTCGCCGTGCGCGGTGGCGGCGCCACCCGCAACGGCCAGCCCATCGCGGTCTCGCAGGTGGCGCGGCTCGGCGGCGCCCGCATGGACGGGCCGGCGCCGATGCTGGAACGCATCCGCCGCCACGGCGCGATCCGGCCGGGCGAACGGGTGCATTCGCTGGCGCTGCGCATCGCCCGGGTCGCCTCCGGCGAGCTGGACGCCGCGCTCGCCTCGCCCAACGGGCACGACTGGGACCTTGCCGCGGCGGACCTTTTGGTGCACGAAGCGGGCGGACTCCTCACGACGGTGGACGGCCGCGAGCTCGCCTACAACGCGCCGGTGCCGCGTCATGCCGCACTGGTGTCCGCGGGGGCGCTGCTGCACCCTTCCGTGGTGGAAGCGGCACGGTGAGGCCGGAGGATCGGGACGGGGACGATGAGCGCGCAGACCAGTAACCAGCTTCTCCACCTCGTCTTCGGCGGCGAGCTGGAATCGCTCGACGGGGTGACCTTCCGCGACGTCGCGGCGCTCGACCTCGTCGGTATCTACCCCAACTACGCCAGCGCCCACGCCGCCTGGAAGGCGAAGGCGCAGCAGAGTGTCGACAACGCCCATATGCGCTACTTCATCGTGCACCTGCACCGGCTTCTCGATCCGGACACGGGCGCGACGTCCGGCGCGTCCGGGAACTGACGCCACCTTATGTGGCGTCGCCTGCGTACTTCGCCGACCGTGCGTACCCTGCTGGGCAGGAGCATGGCCGGCTATCTGCGTCTCGTCTGGCGCAGCTCGCGCGTGGTCATGGAGCCGGCCAACCTCTATGATCTGGCCGATGCCCAGCTGCCGATGATCCTCACCTTCTGGCACGGGCAGCATTTCCTCACGCCGTTCCTCGTGAAGCCGTACCATCGGGCGAAGGTCATGATCTCGCGCAGCCCGGATGCCGACGTGAACGCCATCGCCGCCGAGGCGCTGGGCATCGGCACGGTGCGTGGCTCCGGCGCGGCGGGGCGCGATTTCCGGGTGAAGGGCGGCTTCAACGCCACGCTGGAGATGATCCGGGCGCTGGAAGAGGGCTGCAACGTCGCCATGACAGCGGACGTGCCGAAGATCTCCCGGGTGGCGGGGCTCGGGGTCGTCACCATCGCCAAGCATTCCGGCCGGCCGATCTACCCGGTGGCGATCGCCACCTCCAACCGCATCCTCGCCCGCAGCTGGGACCGCGCCGCCATCCACCTGCCGTTCGGACGCGCCGCGGTGGTGGCCGGCGACGGCGTGCGGGTGGCGGCGGATGCCGACGCCGAGGCGCTGGAGGCGGCGCGCGCCGAGCTGCAGCGCCAGCTCGACACGATCACCGCCCGCGCGGAAGCCCTGGTCGGCCGCCCCGCCCCGCGCCCGTCCGGCGAGCGGGAGCCGGAGGCCGGGCCGGCGCATGGCTGAGGCTCGGACCACGCTGCCGATCCGGCTGTACCGCCTCGGCATGCGGATGGCCACGCCCTTCGCCCGGCTGGCGCTGATGCCGCGGGTGCGGCGCGGCAAGGAGGACCCGGCCCGGCTGCGCGAGCGCTTCGGCATCGCCTCGGCGCCGCGCCCGCGCGGGCCGCTGGTGTGGGTGCACGGCGCCAGCGTCGGCGAGGTCATCGCGGTGCTGCCGCTGCTCGACCGGCTGCGCGGGCGCGGCTTCGAGGTGCTGCTGACCTCCGGCACGGTGACCTCTGCCCGGCTGGCGGCGAGCCGGCTGCCGCCGGGCATCGTCCACCAGTTCGTCCCGCTCGACGCGCCCGCCTTCCTGCGCCGCTTCCTGCGCCACTGGCGGCCGAACCTCGTGCTGCTGGTCGAATCCGAGCTGTGGCCGACCCTGCTGGTGGAGGTGAACGCCCGCGGCATTCCGCTGCTGCTGGTGAATGCGCGCATGTCCGCCCGCTCCTTCGAGCGCTGGCAGAAGACGCCGCGCAGCGTGCGGGCGCTGCTGTCCCGGGTGGACCTGTGCCTCGCCCAGGCGCGGGAGGACGGCGACCGGCTGGCCCGGCTCGGCGCGCCGCGCGTCGCCGTGACCGGCAACCTGAAATTCGACGCGCCGCCGCCCCCGGTGGCGGCGGAAGCGCTGGAGGCCCTGCGCCGG
>CAZIXP010000253.1:0-3470 GCA_964543245.1 uncultured Starkeya sp. | reverse complement strand
AGCGTGGTGTCGCCGCCGGACGCCGTGTAGATCACCGAGCTGCCATAGAAGCCATAGGTCGACAGGGTCTGGTTGGTGGTGGTGTTGGTGGTGGTGCTGGTCCGGCTGAACTTGCCGGAACGAGTAAACTGCATGGTCCGCCCCTCACATACCGGACATCCGCGAGTCCGGCTTGAGGCGTCATCGTACCTCTACAGGAAAGGGCGAGCCAGCTCAGAAGCTGGTAATAGGGTAACCCCGGTTCATAAGTCACAGGAAGGTCGAGCTCCGTGACCAGCGCTCCACGGCCCTTCGGGCGGGGCGGCTTTCGCCCCGCCGCTGCCACCTTTCTCAGCTCGCGAAGATGAAGCTGAGGTCGGTGAGGGTGATGTCTTGGTCGTAGATCGTGTTCTTGACCGTGACGCTGTTGCCGCCGCCGAAGTTGATCGTCACGGCCTTGCTGCCATTGTCGCTGATGTTGAGCTGGGCGAAGGAGGTGTAGCCATAGGCGGAGACGTCGATCAGGTCCTGGCCGCTGCCGTCATTGGTGACCTGGCCGAAATCCTGGATGGTGTCGTTGCCGCTGCCCGGCTGGAACACGAAGATGTCGTTGCCGCCGAAAATGGCGCTGACGCTGCCACTCACGCCCCCGAGGTCGCCGACCAGCGTGTCGTCGCCGCCTTCGCCATTGAGCACGTCGTTGCCGCACTGTATGAGGCCCGGGCTCTGGGCATACATGGCATCGCCGATCAGCAGGCTGCCGGTGGCATCGTCGTGAAGCGTGTCGTTTCCGCACACGACATTCGCGGTGTCGGTGCCATTTCCGATGAGGACGGCATCGCCGACGAGGACCTGGCCGCTGCCGCCGGCGCCGCCACTGGTGCCGCCGGTGAAGAGGGTGTCATCGCCGCCGACGAAGCCATTGCCGGCGATGTAGACATCCCCGCAGAGCGAGTCGCCGGAGAGGCTGCTGCCGGTGATGGTGTCGTTGCCGCCGTTAAAATAGGAGGCGCTGTAGGCGTCGCCATAGAGGGTGCTTGCGGTGGTGGCAGCGGAGGCATCGATGCGGTCATTGCCGCCGACGACGGGGCTCCCGCTCGTTCCGGCGACATCGCGAGTGTCGCCATAGACCTCGGCGAGGTGGGAGCCCGCGGTCCAGATCACGTCATTGCCGAGCCCGCCATAGACCGTGGCGTCCGTGCCGTATTCATGCCCGGCATTGGCCGGTCGGACGGTGAAGTCCATGATGTCGTCGCCGGCGCCGGCATCGAAGCTGGTGAAGCCGGAAAAGCGCAGGGCGTTGGTGCCGCTGAGCGTCAGGTCGTAGATGAAGGCTTCGTTGTAGGCGCTGCCGGTCAGCGTGGTGTCGCCGCCCGAGGCGGTGTAGATCAGCGAGCTGCCATAGAGGCCATAGGTCGACAGCACCTCGCCGGTGGTGGTGTTGGTGGTGCTGCTGGTGCGGCTGAATTTGCCGGAACGGGTGAAATTCATCGCCGGACTCCTGTGCGTGCAGACGCGCAGCCACCGGCGCGCCGTGATCTTCCCCCTATTTTGATACCCCGGATTCGTCGATGACGATAGGGAACAGGCCGGCAACGCAAGCGTTTCCCGCCTGTCCCGTATGACTCCATGACGCTGTCACGCCCCGCCGCGGGGGCCGGCGTCAGGCCGCGAAGATGAAGTCCGAGGCGTCGAGGGTGAGGGCGGTGTTGGCCTTGTTCCTCACCGCGACGCTGTTGCCGCTGCCGAAATCGATCGTCACCGTGGCCGTGCCGTTGTTGGTGAGGGTGAGGCCGGCGAAGGAGGTGGTGCCGTAGGCGGAGACGTCGATCAGATCATCGCCGGTGGTGGAGCCCGCCACCTGCCCGAAATCATAGATGGTGTCGGTGCCGCTGCCGGGCTGGAACACGAAGGTGTCATTGCCGCCGGTCACCACGGCGCCGGTGTTGATGGTGCCGGAGACGTCGCCATAGAGGTCGTCAGTGCCGGTGCCGCCGTCGAGCCGGTCATTGCCGCAGGTGAGCGTCGCCTTGGCCGTCACGGAGCCGGCATCGCCGTAGAGCGTATCGTTGTCGGCGCCGCCGTAAAGGCTGTCATTGCCGCCGAAGAGCTGGCTGTTCGCGGTCGCGCTGCCGACGGCCACGAAGTCGCCGAAGAGGGAGTCGCCGCCGTCGTCGCCATACAGGGTGTCGCTGCCGCCGGTCGCTTTCACGCCAGCCGCGTTGGCGGACGCGTTGGCGCCGTCCCCGTAGATCTTGTCCGCGCCGCCGCGGCCATAGATCGTGTCATCCCCGCCGGTGACGGTGGAGATCGAGCCGTATCCGAAAAAACTCCCGTCACCAAGGAGGTTATTGGCGCCGTCACTGCCATAGAGCGTGTCGTTGCCGGCCAGAACGGTGCTGCCGCCAGCGAAGCCGATATAGTTGCCGTCGCCGAGAAGGGTATCCGTCTCGGTGCCGGTGGTGGTGGCATCATAGGCGTAGAGAGTGTCGTTGCCGCCGATCACGGTCGTGCCGGAGGCGTAGCCAAGATAAAGGGCGTCACCATAGAGGGTGTCGGCACCGGCCTTGCCATAGAGGAGGTCATTGCCGCCGGTCGTCTGCGAATTGGCAACTTGGCCCAGCCGCGCCGCGTCGCCATAGAGGGTGTCCGGGTTGGTGTTGGTGCCGGTGAGGGTGTCGTTGCCGCCCTTGGCCCAGCTCAGGTAAAAGCCATCGCCATAGGTCGCGGTGCCGACGGTGGCGGCGGAGAGGTCGATCGTGTCGTTGCCGCCCAGCACCAGGTCGCTGGCCGAGCTGCCCGCCATCGTCTCGTTGTCGCCATAGACCCGGGTGAAGCGAGAGCCCGCGGTCCAGATCACGTCATTGCCGAGCCCGCCGAAGAGCGTGACGTTGGCGCCGGGGTCATATTCATGCCCGGCATTGGCGGTGCGGACGGTGAAGTCCATGATGTCGTCGCCGGCGCCGGCGTCGAAGGCGGTGAAGCCGGAGAAGCGCAGCGCGTTGGTGCCCGACAGGGTGAGGTCGTAGATGAAGGCCTCGTTCTCGGCGCTGCCGGTCAGAATGGGGTCGCTGGCTGAGCCGGTGTAGATGACCGAGCTGCCGTAGAAGCCATAGGTCGACAGGGTCTGGAGGGTGGTGGTGTTGGTCGTGCTGCTGGTGCGGCTGAACTTGCCTGAACGCGTGAACTGCATGGTCCGCCCTTTATCGGCCCCTCGCCCGCGCGAGTCTGGCCAGAGGCTATAACATACCGTCAGCGGTCATATCGGGCAAACAGGCGGCGTCGGGCAAAGAGGCGGACGTTGAGTACCGTCGTTTTATCGCGGCAATCCCACACGGCTCTGGGAGACCTTCCCAAGGCCGTGCGCGTCGTTCCGCTTCCTCACGGCAGGTCACGGCAGGCGCGGGGCGGTGGCCGCCCCGCTGCAGGTGCCCCAGCGTCAGGCCGCGAAGATGAAGTCCGAGGCGTCGAGGGTGAGGGCGGTGTTGGCC
>CAZIXP010000252.1:3167-3506 GCA_964543245.1 uncultured Starkeya sp. | reverse complement strand
CATCGGCTCGTTCATGCAGACGCCGGTCTTCGTCCTGCTGTTCCTCGCCCCGGTGCTGATCTCGGCCGCCGCGCTCTCGCCGCGGACCACGGTGCTGCTCGGCGTCCTCGCCGCCGGCTGTGCCGCGCTGGTCGGGGTGTGGCAGATGCCGCTGCCCTGGGCGGCCGGCGAGGCCGTGACGGCGGTTCCCCCCTCCCTGCCGAACCTCTACCTCCTCGGCATCTGGTGCGCGCTCGCCATCGCCATCGCCTTCATCGGCGTCCATGCCTGGCGCGTGGCCGAGGAAACCCGCGAGCTTTCCGAAGCGCTGGCCGCCACCGAGCTGGTGCTGGCGCGCGA
>CAZIXP010000252.1:0-3157 GCA_964543245.1 uncultured Starkeya sp. | reverse complement strand
CACCTCTCGGCGCTGGACGGGCTTGCCGCCGCCGCCGCCCACGAGCTCGGCACCCCGCTCGCCACCATCGCGGTGGTGGTGAAGGAGATCGCCCGCTCGCTGCCGGCGGGCAGCGCGATGCAGGACGACATCAAGCTGCTGACCGAACAGGCGGAACGCTGCCGGGCCATCCTGCGCACGCTCACCAGCCTCGGCTCCGGCGAAGCCCCGTTCGACCGGCTGCCGCTCTCCCACATCGTCGAGGAAGTGGCCGGGCCGCACCGCCATTTCGGCATCGCCATCGCGGTTTCCCAGCCCAGCCCCGGGCCGGAGCCGGTGATCGCGCGCAATCCCGGCCTGCTCTACGGGCTGGGCAACATCGTCGAGAATGCGGTGAATTTCGCCGGCAACCGGGTCGAGATCATCGCCACCTGGAGCGAGCGCTTCGTGACCCTCACCGTGAGCGACGACGGTCCGGGCTTCCCCCCGGAGCTGCTCGACAGCATCGGCGCGCCCTACATCACCAGCCGCGGCCGCCAGCGCTGGCGCAAGGCCGGGGGCGAAGAGGAGGCGGAGGGACAGAATGACGGGCTGGGCCTCGGCGTGTTCATCGCCAAGACCCTGCTGGAGCGGACCGGCGCCGAACTCGCCTTCCTCAACCGGGCGACGCCCGCGCACGGCGCCCAGGTGACGATCCGCTGGCCGCGCCACCTCATCGACATCGCCGGCAAGGATGGCGAGGCCGCCGGGCGTGCGCCGGCCGGCTGGGCCCGCAGCCCCGGCACGGCGCCCCCCGTGCGGGACGGCCGGCCCGCCTGACCGGCTCGGCGCCGAAAAGTGGCCGTTCCACGCGGCGGAAAGGCGAATTCAGGCGAACTTCGTTTTGCGTGCGGGGATGGAGCGTGTACCTTAAGTCGCAAGACAGAACGTCGCAGCGACATCAAGCGCGACGCCGAGGAAAACGCCATGCTCGACACCACCGCCGACCTGCCCGACCGCTCGCTGCTGATCGTCGACGACGACCGCCCCTTCCTGCAGCGGCTCGCCCGCGCCATGGAATCGCGCGGCTTCAACGTGACGACGGCGGAATCGGTGGCCGATGGGCTGGCCCGGGTGGAAGGCGTGGCGCCGGCCTATGCCGTGGTCGACATGCGGCTGGGCGATGGCAACGGGCTCGACGTCATCTCCGCGCTGAAGCGCCGCCGCCCGGAGGCGCGCGGCATCATCCTGACCGGCTATGGCAACATCGCCACGGCGGTGAACGCGGTGAAGATGGGCGCGGTGGACTATCTCGCCAAGCCCGCCGATGCCGACGACATCTGCGCCGCGCTGAACGCGCAGGCCGATTACAAGCCGCAATTGCCGGAAAACCCGATGTCGGCGGACCGGGTGCGCTGGGAGCATATCCAGCGGGTCTATGAGCTGTGCGGACGCAATGTCTCCGAGACGGCGCGGCGGCTTTCCATGCATCGCCGCACGCTTCAGCGCATCCTCGCCAAGCGCGCGCCGCGCTGATTCACAAAACGCGCGCCGCGCTGACCGCCGGCGCGGCGGCCGGCAGCGGGGCCGGCTGCCACCGGCCCGCACCGCGCCGGGACGCGGGGCCGACTCAGAGCGCCAGCCCGGCCTTCGCCGCCAGCGCCCGCAGGTCGGTCTCGGGACGGGCGCCGAGGTGGGAGATGATCTCGGCAGCGCAGATCGCGCCGAGGCGCAGCGACACCGCGGGGTCGAAGCCGCGGGCATGGCCGTAGAGATAGCCGGCGGCGAAGAGGTCGCCCGCCCCCGTGGTATCCACCACCCGCTCCACCGGCTCGGCGCCGACCTCCGCCGTGTGGTTGCCGGCGATGGCAAGCGCGCCCTTCTCGCTGCGGGTCACCACGGCGCGGCGGGCATCACGGCGGAGCTGGGCGAGGGCGTCGTCGAAATCGGCGGTCTCGTAGAGCGCCTTCAGCTCGGTTTCGTTGGCGAAGAGCAGGTCCACCGTGCCGGAGCGCACGAGGTCGAGGAATTCGGCGCGGTAGCGGTCGACGCAGAACGCATCCGACAGGGTCAGCGCCACCTCGCGGCCGGCGCCATGCGCCACCGCCGCGGCCTTGAGGAAGGCCTGCTTGGCCGGCGGCGGGTCCCACAGATAACCTTCGAGATAGGTGAGCGTGGCCGCCGCCACCAGCGCCTCGTCGACATCGGCCGGCGAGAGGTCCTGCGCCGCGCCGAGGAAGGTGTTCATGGTGCGCTCGCCATCCGGCGTCACCACGATGAGGCAGCGCGCGGTCTCCGGCCCCGCCGCCGCGGCCGGGGTCTCGAAGCTTGCGCCGGCGGCGCGGATATCGTGGCCAAAGATGGCGCCGAGTTCGTCCTCGCGCACCTTGCCGACAAAGCCGGCGCGCCCACCGAGCGCGGCCACGCCCACCGTGGTGTTCGCCGCCGAGCCGCCGGAAATCTCGATGCCCGGGCCCATGGCACGGTAGATGTCGATGGCGCGGGCCTCGTCGACCAGCGCCATGCCGCCCTTGCGCATGCCGTGGGCGAGAAGGAAGTCCTCCTCGGCGCGGGCGATCACATCAACGATGGCGTTGCCGAAGCCGAGGACGTCGAGACGGGTGGCGGTCACGGGGGGAAGCCTTCTGTCGCAGGCGGGCCGGCGGAGGCCGGCGGCGCGACGTCCGGCCTAGCAGATGGCGGCGGGGGCGGCAACGCGCGGCCGCAGCCGGCTTTCCCGCGCCCGCCGCCTCGTTTATGGATCGGCGCACATGCCCCGCACCGGATCTCCATGAGCCTGCTCCGCCACGCCTCCGCCGTCGCCGCCCTGGTGCTGGGCTCCCGCATCCTCGGCTTTGCCCGCGACGCCGTGGTCGCCGCGCTGTTCGGCGCCGGCGCGGTAGCGGACGCCGCCGTGGCCGGGCTGGCGGTGCCGCAGCTCGCCCGCCGGCTGCTCGGCGAGGGCGCGCTCAACGGCGCCGTGGTGCCGGCGCTGCTGCGGGCGGAGCGCGAGGACGGCGCCGCTGCGGCGCGCCGGCTGGCCTGCGGCGTGCTCGCGGTCCAGCTGCTGGCGGGGCTCCTGCTGGCGGGGCTGCTGCTGCTAACCATGCCCCAGCTGGTGCGGCTGCTGGCGCCGGGCTTCCTGCCGGGCGAGCCGCGCTTCGAGGGCGCGGTGCGGGTCGGCCGGCTGACCGTGCTG
>CAZIXP010000251.1:0-3609 GCA_964543245.1 uncultured Starkeya sp. | reverse complement strand
CCCCGCACCGCCAGCCAGAACGCCTCCAGCCAGAACGCCTCACCCCCCTCCACGCCGTAGTCCGCCAGCCGTTTCGCCACCCTCGCATAAGGCAGGAGATGCAGCGTCCCGGCAGTGAGGGCCGCGAGGTCGTCGGGGTCGAACCGGGCCGGCGCGCGGGAGATGCGGCGCAGGTCGATCCGCTCCGCCAGCGCGTCGAGGCTGGGCACCGCCTCCACCGCCAGCGCGGTGCCGGTGAGCACCGCGAGCGCCGCCACCGCCAGCGCCTCGTGCCCCTCTTCCCGCAGCGCCTGCAGCGAGAGATGGCCGAGCCGCTTGGACAGCCCCTCCCCGCTCGGCAGGGTGAGGAGGTTGTGGTGGGCGAAGCCGGGCGGCACCGCGCCGAGCGCCTCGAAAATCGCGATCTGCACCGCGGTGTTGGTGACGTGATCCTCGCCCCGCACCACCTGCGTCACCCCCATCTCGATGTCGTCCACCACGGAGGTGAGAGTGTAGAGATAGCTGCCATCCCCGCGCACCAGCACCGGGTCGGACAGGGCGGAGGTCTCCACCGCCTGCGGGCCGCGCACGCCGTCGTCCCAGCCCACCGCGCCGCCCGGGAGGCGGAAGCGCCAGTGCGGCCGGCGCCCTTCGGCCTCCAGCCTCTCGCGGTCGCCCGCCGTCAGCGCGAGCGCGGCACGGTCATAGACCGGCGGCAGGCCACGCCGGCGGCGCGAGAGCCGCTGCGCCTCCAGTTCCTCCTCGGTCTCATAGGCGGGGTAGAGCCGGCCGGCCGCCCTGAGCCGCTCCACCGCCGCGTTGTAGCGCGGCAGCCGGCGCGACTGGTGCTCGACCCGGTCCGGCACCAGCCCGAGCCAGTCGAGATCGCGCGCGATCGCCGCGGCAAAGGCGTCGGTGGAACGCGCCACGTCGGTGTCGTCGTAGCGCAGGATGAAGGTGCCGCCGGCCCGCCGGGCCAGCAGCGCGTTGTAGAGCGCAGTGCGGGCATTGCCGACGTGCAGCAGGCCGGTGGGGGACGGGGCGAAACGCAGGACAGGAGGGCTCATGACGGCCTTATCGCCGAGCCCGGCGCCCCCCGCAACCGGCCGCGGCTGGGCTCAGGCCCCTTCGCGGAACCGGTTGGTGATGGGATAGCGCCGGTCGCGGCCGAAATTGCGGGTGGTCACCTTCACCCCCGGCGCCGCCTGCCGGCGCTTGTATTCCGCCAGGTTCAACATGCGCTCCACCTTCGCCACCAGCGCCGGCTCGAAGCCTTCCGCGGCTATGGAGGCGACGGTGCGCTCCTGCTCGACCAGCCGTTCGAGAATTGCGTCCAGCACCTCGTAAGGCGGCAGACTGTCCTGATCCTTCTGGTTCTCGCGCAGCTCGGCGGTCGGCGGCTTGGTGATGATGTTGGGCGGGATGACGATGCCGTCGGCACCCAGCGCCCCGGCAGGCTTCCAGCGGTTGCGCAGCGCGCACAGCCGGAACACCTCAGTCTTGTAGAGGTCCTTCAGCGGGTTGTAGCCGCCGTTCATGTCGCCATAGAGCGTGGCGTAGCCGGTCGACATCTCCGACTTGTTGCCGGTGGTCACCACCATGGAGCCGAACTTGTTGGAGATCGACATCAGGATGGTGCCGCGCGCGCGGGACTGGAGGTTCTCCTCGGTGACGTCGCGCTCCTGCCCGGCGAAGAGGGGGGCGAGGCAGGCCTCGAGCCCTTCCACCGCCGGGGCGATCGGCACGGTGTCGTAGCGGCAGCCCAGCGCCTGCGCCACCCCGGCGGCGTCGGACAGCGAGTCGCCCGAGGTGTAGCGATAGGGCAGCATGACGCAATGGACCCGCTCCGGCCCCAGCGCGTCCGCCGCCATGACGGCGCACAGCGCCGAATCGATGCCGCCCGACAGGCCCAGCACGACGCCGCGGAAGCGGTTCTTCTCGACATAGTCGCGCAGGCCCAGCACGCAGGCGGCATAGTCCGCCTCGTCGCCGGTCAGCAGCGGCGCCCGGGGGCCTTCCTCGCACCGCCAGCCATCGGCCCAGCGCTCCCAGCGGGTGAGGCGAACCCGCTCCTGGAAGTTCGGGAACTGCACCGCCAGCGAGCGGTCGGCGTTGAGCACGAAGGAGCCGCCGTCGAACACCAGCTCGTCCTGTCCACCGACCTGGTTGATATAGGCCAGCGGCAGGCCGCTCTCGACCACGCGGGCCACTGCCACATTGGTGCGCTCGTCATAGACGGTGCGGCGATAGGGCGAGCCGTTGGGAATGAGCAGGATCTCGGCCCCGGTCTCGGACAGGCACTCGATCACGTCTTCCGACCAGACATCCTCGCACACCGGCACGCCGAGCCGCACGCCGCGGAACGGGATCGGCCCCGGCATCGGCCCGGCGGCGAACACCCGCTTCTCGTCGAAGGGCCCGTAATTGGGCAGGTCGACCTTGTAGCGCACCGCTGAGACGCGGCCCTCCTCCAGCAGCGCCACGGCATTGTAGAGCCGGCCGGCCTCCACCCAGGGGGTTCCGACAAGAACGGCCGGCCCGCCATCGGCGGTCTCGCGGGCCAGTTCCTCCACGCTCTGCCGGCAGGCGAGCTGGAAGGCGGGCTTCAGCACGAGGTCCTCGGGCGGATAGCCGGAGACGAACAGCTCGGTGAACATCACGAGGTCGGCGCCCTGCTCCGCCGCGAGGCGGCGGGCGGCGCGCACCATCTCCTCGTTGCCGGCGAGATCGCCGACCACGGGATTGAGCTGGGCGAAGGCGATGAGGAGCTGATCGACGGGAGCGCTGGCCATGGTCCTGATGTAGCGAGGCAAAGGCCGCTCGGCAATCGCGCCGTCGGCATGGCCGGGGCGTCAGACCCGGCGCATCGTGCCGGTCTCCCGCAGCGCCGCGTGCCAGCCCAGCGCCTCCTCGATGAGGTGGGGCGTCTGCCCGCCGCGCAGGGTAGCCCGCGCGACATAGTCGGCCAGCGCGTCGCGGTAGTGGGGATGGGCGCAGTTGCGGATGATGAGCGCCGCCCGCTCGCGCGGGGCGAGGCCGCGCAGATCGGCCAGCCCCTGCTCCGTCACCACGATGTCGACGTCGTGCTCGGTGTGGTCGACATGGCTCACCATCGGCACCACCGCCGAGATGCGCCCCTCCTTCGCCACCGAGCGGGTGATGAAGACGGAGAGGAAGGCGTTGCGGGCGAAATCGCCCGAGCCGCCGATGCCGTTCATCATGTGGGTGCCGCCGACATGGGTGGAGTTGATGTTGCCGTAGAGGTCGAATTCCAGCGCGGTGTTGATGGCGATCAGCCCCAGCCGGCGGATGATCTCGGGGTGGTTGCTGATCTCCTGCGGCCGCAGCACGAGGCGGGACTTGTAGCGCGCCAGCTCCGGCAGCACCGCCTCGTATTTCGGCCGGGACAGGGTGATGGAGGAGCCCGAGGCGAAGTCGAGCCGGCCGGCGTCGAACAGGTCGAAGGTCGAGTCCTGCAGCACCTCGGAATACATGGTGAGGTTGTGGAACGGGCTGTCGATCAGCCCGTGCAGCACGGCATTGGCGGTGGTGCCGATGCCGGCCTGGAGCGGCTGGAGCTGGGAGGAGAGCCGCCCCACCGTGACCTCGTGCTTCAGCAGCTCGATGAGG
>CAZIXP010000250.1:0-3628 GCA_964543245.1 uncultured Starkeya sp. | reverse complement strand
CCCCGCGCATCGTGGTCGAGTAGGTCCGGGCGGGCAGGGAGGGGCGCCGCGCGCGGTCGCCCTTTTCGGCCCGAATCCGTCATTGCCGTAGCGGAATGGGTTCCGGCCTTCGCCAAAAGGCCAGCTTCCGCCCCGTTGCGTTGCGGCGGGGGCTGGCGTACGAATTTCATAACAACAAAGGCTTCAGGCCAAAGGGACGGGCACCGACCCGGACCACGAGGGAACCTCCAGGAGAACACCACCGATGAAGCGTCGTCAGTTCCTCGCCGCCGCCGGTTCCGGCGCGGTCGCGTCCGCCGCGCTCGCCGCTCCCGCCATCGCCCAGTCCGCGCCCGAGATCAAATGGCGCCTCGCCTCGAGCTTCCCGAAGTCGCTCGACACCATCTATGGCGGCGCCGAGGTGATGTCGAAGATGGTTTCGGAGCTTACCGACGGCAAGTTCCAGATCCAGGTCTTCGCCGCCGGCGAGCTTGTTCCGGGCCTCCAGGTGCTCGACGCGGTGCAGAACAACACCGTGGAGATGTGCCACACCGTCTCCTATTACTTCGTCGGCAAGGACCCGACCTTCGCCGTCGCGGCTTCGGTGCCGTTCGGGCTCAATGCCCGCCAGCAGAACGCCTGGCTCTACCAGAATGGCGGCATCGAGCTCTTCAACGAGTTCTTCAAGAAGTACAACGTCTACGGTCTCCCCTGCGGCAACACCGGCACCCAGATGGGCGGCTGGTTCTCCAAGGAGATCAAGACCGTCGCCGACCTCAACGGGTTGAAGATGCGCATCGGCGGCATCGCCGGGCAGGTGCTCGCCAAGCTCGGTGCGGTGCCCCAGCAGATCGCCGGCGGTGACATCTATCCCGCTCTGGAGAAGGGCACCATCGACGGCGCCGAGTGGGTCGGCCCCTATGACGACGAGAAGCTCGGCTTCTACAAGGTCGCCAAGTTCTACTACTATCCCGGCTGGTGGGAAGGCGGCCCGACCATCCACGCCTTCGCCAACCTCGAGAAGTTCAACAGCCTGCCCAAGACCTACCAGGCGGCGCTGATCGCGGGGTCGACCTACGCCAACACCATCATGCAGGCGCGCTACGACGTGCAGAACCCGCCGGCCATCAAGCGGCTGGTGGCGAACGGCACCCAGCTTCGCCCCTATCCCACCGAGGTGATGGAAGCCTGCCTGAAGGCGACCAACCAGCTCTGGGGTGAGATTTCGGCGAAGAACGCCGATTTCAAGAAGGTGATCGACACCATGCAGGCGTTCCGCAACGAGGAAAACCTGTGGTGGCAGGTGGCGGAATACACCTTCGACAGCTTCCAGATCCGTACCCGCCCGCGGGGCTGAGACCTTAGCCCAGCGGACGGAGCCGTGGCGCCATGGGCGGCCCATGGCCCGGGGTGACGACCTTGAGGATAAGCCGGCCCGGGCGGCGTGCCCGGTCCGGCGGTTCCAGCCGCGTCAGATGTAAAGGGGCGCCATGCGCCGCCAGGCGCCGGCCCGGTGGGCCCGGCCGTCCCAGACATGCAGCTGGTGGCTCACGCCCTTGTCGGCCAGCGTCCGGCTGAGGTGGCGGTTATTGTCGAGAAAGGGGTCGGCGTCGCCGATCGTCAGCACGATGTCGAGCTGGCGCAGCTTCTGCAGTTCGTGGTCGCAGCTCAGCCGCGGCAGGAAATGTGTCGGCATGTGGAAATAGACCTGCTCGTCATAATGGCCGTCGAGCAGGTCGGTGAAGTGCTCCACCTGCATCGTTAGGTCGTAGCGGCCGGAGAACGCCACCAGCTTGCGGAAGAGGTGGGGGTGGCGGAAGCCGAGGCTGGCGGCCTGGAAGGCGCCGAGGCTGCAGCCCTGCAGGATCACGCAGTCGTTCGGGTTCTTCTCCGCCATCAGCGGCAGCACCTCGTGCAGCACATAGCTTTCGAAGGCGGCGTGGCGTTGCAGCCGCTCCGCGGGGGAGCGGTGGCGGGCGTAGAAGGATTCGTTGGCCAGTCCGTCGATGCAGTAGAGCTGGAGCTGGCCGGCGTGAAGCTTCGGCGCGAGGCTCGCGACGATGCCGAGCTGTTCATATTCCCAGAAGCGGCCATCGCGGGTGGGGAACATCAGCACCTTGGCTCCGGCGTGGCCGAATACCAGAAGCTCCATGTCCCGCCCCAGCCGCGGGCTGTACCAGCGCACATATTCCCGATTCATAATTGCCCGAAAAACCGTCTGACTGTCGCGCGAAGCGCTTCATGTTGCGCTGCACTTTCAGGATAGTCGACATGTCCTGCGTCCAGAATGACGGTCTCGTTAAACTTCGGCGACGCGTTCGCAATGGCGAACTGGCAGGGCGGCGCCACCGCCGGGTCGAACAGCGCCACCGCGACCAGCATCGGCACCTCAAAGCGCGTCGCGGCCACCGCGGCGTCGTAGAGGCGTAGCGTCTCCATGACCCGGCCATGACGGGCCTCGTAGTTCTGCACCGCCCGTGCGCTGCCCGTACTGGGCAGCCGCAGCCGCAGCGGCTGGTCGCCGAAGGTGGGCAAGGCGAGATGGCCGCGCCGGATGCGCGGGTCGAAGGCGCAGCCAAAGGCGCCAATGCCGCCGCCAAAGCTGATGCCGCTATAGCCGATCCGCCCTTCCAGCCAGGGATAGAGCACGAGGAGGGTCGAGACGCCGACCCACAGGTCTTCGACGCAGCCGCCGATGATGTAGGCGTCGGGCTTGTCGATGTCGTGCAGCACGTGCCAGGCCGGATCGGACGAGATCGGCGGCGCGGCGCTGAGCGAGAGGCCGCGGAAGCAGGGAAACAGCAACGCGGTGTTCGCCACCGGCAGGTCGAAGTCCGGCGCGGTGCGCCCGCCATAGCCGTGGCCGACCACCAGTCCGTGCTGAACCTCACCGGCGCGCGGCAGCAGCATCCAGCCGCGGATGGTGAAGCCGCCGGTCGAGCGATAGCTGATGTCGAGCACATGCCAGTCGGGGTGGGTGAGCCGGCTGCGGCTCATCACCGGTTGCGGGTCGACGCCACGGGCGCGGGCCTGCCGCCCCTTCCAGAAGGCGTCGAAATCCGGCGGCGCCGGAGGGGGCTGCACCGCCCGCAACGCGTCCAGGGTCATGCCGTAGGTGGGGTCGAAGCCGAAGCAATGCTGGGTCGGAACACTCATGACAGTCTTGTGTCGCAGGAAGGCGTTACCCTGCAAGGCCGACACGCGGAAAGCCACAGCCGGAAGCGGCGGCAAAATCATGCCCGGGCAGGATCGGCAATTGCCCTTACGGCGCCGCTGTTGCAAACATCGCGCCCACTCGCAGCAACGGCGCCGCGCGTCTGCGGCGCGTGGCGAGGGGAAAGGCTTCGTCATGAAACGCCGCGACCTTCTCGGTGCCGCCGGCCTTGCGTTTGCCGGCAGCGCGGTTGCCGCGCCCGCGATTGCCCAGTCGCAGCCGGAGGTGCGCTGGCGTCTCACCTCGAGCGTGCCCAAGGTGCTCGACACCATCTGGGGCGCCAACGAGCTGATGGCGCGGTATCTCAGCGAGGCGACGGACGGGCGGTTTTCGCTGCAGATCTTCGCCGCCGGCGAGGTGGTGCCGGGGCTGCAGGCGCTGGACGCGGTGCAGAACGGCACGGTGGAGGTCGCCCAGACCCCGCTCTACTACTAC
>CAZIXP010000249.1:0-3673 GCA_964543245.1 uncultured Starkeya sp. | reverse complement strand
CAACCACATTACCATCGGTAAATACTGGATGCCCCGCTTTCGCGGGGCATGACAAGTATGCGTAGGTGGAAGGCGTTTACGCCGCCATCTTGGCGGAGACGATCTTGTCGGGGTTGTTGACCGGCTCGCCGCGCTTGATCTTGTCGACATTCTCCATGCCTTCGATCACCTCGCCCCAGACGGTGTACTGGCCGTCGAGGAAGGAGGCGTCGGCGAAGACGATGAAGAACTGGCTGTCGGCCGAATCCGGGTGCTGGGCGCGGGCCATGGAGACGGCGCCGCGCACGTGGCGGCCCTTGTTGAACTCGGCCTTCAGGTTCTTGCCCGAGCCGCCGCGGCCGGTGCCGGTGGGGTCGCCGGTCTGGGCCATGAAGCCCTCGATGACGCGGTGGAAGACCACGCCGTCATAGAAGCCGCTCTTGGCAAGCTCGCTGATCCGCGCGACATGGTTGGGGGCGAGGTCGGGGCGCAGGCGGATCTTCACCGGGCCCTGGGTGGTCTCGAGCAGCAGGATGCTGTCATCGCTCATCGTGATCTCCTTGGGTAGAGGTCGGGATAAGGTGTCGGCGGCCGAGGCGGCGCCGGCTCACTTGTCGGCGGCCACCTTCATGGTGACGATCTTGTCGGGGTTGCGGACCGGCTCGCCGCGCTTCAGCTTGTCGACATTCTCCATCCCGGAGACGACCTCACCGATCACGGTGTACTGGCCGTTGAGGAAGGAGGCGTCGCCGAAGCAGATGAAGAACTGGGAATTGGCGCTGTCGGGCGAGGAGGCCCGCGCCATGCCCACCGTGCCGCGCTTGAACGGCACCTTGGAGAATTCGGCGGGCAGATCGGGATATTTCGAGCCGCCGGTGCCGTTGCCGAATTCGCCGTCACCGGTCTGGGCCATGAAGCCCTCGATCACCCGGTGGAACGGCACATTGTTGTAGAAGCCCTCGCGGGAGAGCTGCTTGATGCGCTCGGCATGCTTGGGCGCGATGTCCGGGCGCAGCACGATCGTCACGGGACCCTTGGTGGTCTCCATGATGATGGTGTTCTGCGGGTCGGGCTTGGCGGACTGGGCCTGCGCCGGGCCGGCGTGGAGCAGCGCCACGACGGCGAACACCGCGGCAGCGGCGGCCGTTGCGGCGAAGGCGGGGATGAGGCGTCGGAACATCGGGGCTTCACTCCGGTGTGGAAGACGGCGGAACGGGCGGAACGGCGTCAGCCGCGCCGCAGCCGGGCGGCGAGTTTCTCCCGCACGACGGCCGGCACGAAGGCGGAGACATCCCCGCCCATGGCCGCGATCTGCCGCACGAGCGTGGCGGTGATGGGGCGGGCGATCGGCGAAGCCGGCAGGAACACGGTCTGGATGTCGGGCGCCAGCACCGCGTTCATCCCGGCCATCTGCATCTCGTAGTCGAGATCGGTGCCATCGCGCAGGCCGCGGATGAGCAGGCTCGCGCCGTTCCGGCGGGCGGCGTCGACCACCAGGTCGTCGAAGGTCACGCACTCCAGCGCCGCGCCTTCGGCCTCGGCAATGGGGGCGAAGACCGCACGCAGCATCTCCAGCCGCTCCGCCGCCGGAAACAGCGGCGTCTTGCCGGGATGGACGCCAACCGCGACGACCAGCCGGTCCGCCAGCCGGGCGGCGGCACGGGCCACCTCGACATGGCCGTTGGTCGGCGGGTCGAACGAGCCGGGATAGAAGACGATGCGGGCGCTCAACGGCGGTTCCCTGATCTGCTGGGCAAAGGTCCGGCGGCACGCAAGGCGTGCAGTGCCGGCCCCTCGCCGATGCCCGGGATGGTTAGCCGGGTCCGCCGTCCGGCGCAAGCGCGCTCGCGTCCGGTGGGCCGCGGGACGGTGGGCGGGCCGCTCAGGCGGCGGCGCTCCAGCGGAAGGCCAGGGGTGCCTCGCGGAAGGCGAAACGGTCGAGATGACGCTCCACCACGCCCTTCATCTGCTCCAGCGCCGCCTCGGAAGCCGCGTCCAGCCGCAGGCCAAGCCCTTCGGCGCCGGCCTTCATCGCGAGACGGGCGCCGTCCGGCAGTTCCACCGTCCCGGCCTCGGCGGTGAAGGAAACGGCGAACTTGTGGCCCCAATGCTTGCAGAGCTGCTGGAGATAACGGCTGCCATGCGTGGTCGGCACGTCGCAGGCGGCGGCAAAACGTTGGGTCGTGGTGCTTTCGGTCATGGCTGTTTCCTCGGTGTGCCCCCCGAGATGTGGCCCCCGCCGGCCGGTCAGCGCTCGTCCCGGCCGATCCACTTGGTGACGCTGGGCGGCTCATAGGCCCGCAGCGCCGCGAAGAGGGAATCCGGATCATGCGCCTCGATCAGCATGCGGCGGTGCTGCGGCCGCATGAAGGCTTCCGCCTCGGCGTGGTCGAGAAAGGCCAGCAGGCCGTCGTAATAGCCGGCGACGTTCAGGAGCGCGCAGGGCTTTTTATGGCTGCCGAGCTGGGCCCAGGTCCAGACCTCGAACAGCTCTTCCAGCGTCCCCGCGCCGCCCGGCAGCGCCACGAACCCATCGGACAGCTCCGCCATCAGCGCCTTGCGCTCATGCATCGAGCGCACGACGCGCAGGTCGGCGAGCCCGCGATGGGCGACTTCCTTCTCGACCAGCCGCTGCGGGATGATGCCGATCACCTCCCCGCCCGCCGCCAGCGCGGCATCGGCGAGCGCGCCCATCAGCCCGACGGAGGACCCGCCATAGACCAGGCCCAGCCCCTCCCGGGCCAGAGCGGCGCCGAGGTCGCGCGCCGCGGCGATGTAGTCCGGCCGGAGGCCGGGATTGGAACCGAGGAAGACGCAGAGACGGCGCATAAGCGGGATCCAGCAGCAGCGAGGCGGGCGGGCGCGAGCCGGCAGAACGCCCCGCGCCCGATGTCGGCGTGATGACGGCGGCGCCGGTCAGGCCTCCGTCACGCCGTCGAGACCGGTCTCCTCATCCTCCTCGGTGACGCGCTCGACCGAGACCACCTTCTCGTCCTCGGCGGTGTCGAACACGATGACGCCCTGGCTGCCGCGCCCGACGATGCGGATGCCGTTGACCGGGCAGCGGATCAGCTGGCCGCCATCGGTCACCAGCATGATCTGGTCGGCCTCCTCCACCGGGAAGGAGGCGACCAGCGGCCCGTTGCGCTCGTTCACCGCCATGGCGACGATGCCTTTGCCGCCGCGCCGCGTGGTGCGGTATTCATAGGAGGAGGTGCGCTTGCCGTAGCCGTTTTCCGACAGGGTGAGGATGAACTGCTCGGCCGCGCTCATCAGGGCGTAGTCGATCTGGCCGCCATCGCCGTCGGCAGCGGCCTCCGGAGCCTCCTCCATCTCGACATCGACGGTGTCATCGGCACCGTTCTCGGCCCCGGCCTGGCCGCGGCGCACGGCATTGGCCTGGCGGATATATTCCGCCCGCTGCTCCGCCGTCGCCTCGACATGGCGGATGATGGCCATGGAGATCAGGCGGTCGCCCTCCTCCAGCTGGATGCCGCGCACGCCCATGGAATCGCGGCCCTTGAAGACGCGTACCTCCGTGGTGGGGAAGCGGATGCACTGGCCGCGGGCGGTGGTGAGCAGAACGTCGTCGCCCTCGGTGCAGAGCTGGACGCCGGCGATCGCCTCGCCCTCCTCCAGCTTCATCGCGATCTTGCCGTTGCGGTTCACATTGGTGAAGTCCGAGAGCTCGTTG
>CAZIXP010000248.1:0-3705 GCA_964543245.1 uncultured Starkeya sp. | reverse complement strand
CGCCCGCAGCAGGTCGCGGCGGTGGCGGCGCCCGAAGCTGCGCCGGCACCGGCCGAGGCGGTGTCTAAGGAGCCGCCCGCCGGCCCGCCGATGGGAAGCGCCGATCCCGCCCATCCCCTGCACGCGCTGCGGCCGCCGCCGCTGATCGTGCCGCGCAGCGGGGCGTGGGCGCGCGCGCCCCGCTCGGCCGCCGGCCGCGACTCCGGCGGCGCCGAAGCCGCCAGCGAGCCCGAACCGGCATCCACACCGGCTGAGGTGGAGGACGCCGCCTTCGCCGCGCTGACGACGGCCGGCACCGCCGCGCCCGCCTTCCACACCGCCATGGACCCGGCGGCCGCCCCGCCGGCGGCAACGGTGCCTGCGGCCGTCGCGTCGCCCGCGGCCTTTGCTTTGCCTGCGGCGCTGGCTTCGCCCGCCGTCCTGCCGGCCGCCGCGGTGATGGCGCCGCCGGCCGCGCCCGCGGCCATGGCGGAAGCGCCGACGCTCGCGGCCCCGGCCGCCACCCCGGCGCCCGCCATCGAGCCCGCCGCGCCCACGGCATCCGCCGCCGTTCCTGCCGCACCCGTTCCCGCGGCGACCCAGGCCCCGGTGCGCAGCGCCGGCGGCGCGCCGGCCAATGTGCGCCGCATCGCCGAGCTGATCCGGCTCGACTGGGAGGCGCCGCCGGTGGCGGCGCCGGTGGTCGGGCTGGAGGCCATCGGCCCCGACGCCCCGCTGGTGCAGGACGAGATCGCCGGCACGCTCGACGCCACGGTCGCCGATGATGAGGCGACCGAGGAGACCCTGGATCAGTCCGTCCAAGAGCCCGTCGACGCGGCCGCCTTCGCGGCCGACGATGAGCTTGCCGACGTGGCGGCGCCGGCCGGCTTCAGCGGCCTGCCGGTCGCCGGCGCGGACGTGCGCTTTTCCTTCGCCTGGCCGGTCTTCGCCCCGCCGCCCGAGGCCACCCCGGCAGCGGAGCCGGTTGCCCCGGTTGCCGCCCCGGTTGCCGAGGCGATGCCCGTGGCCCCCGCCCCGCTCGCCGCGCGGCCGGAACCCCAGCCGCTCCCGGCACCCGCGCCGGCCGCCCACGCCCTGCTCCACCCAGCCGACGGCTATGAGTACCCGCCGATCGAACTGCTGGCCGAGCCGCCGCAGAGCGAGCCGGATTTCGAGCTCTCCGAGGAGTTCCTCGAGCGCAATTCGGTGAAGCTGCAGCAGGTGCTGCATGATTTCGGCGTGCGCGGCGAGATCATCGACGCCAATCCCGGCCCGGTGGTGACGCTGTACGAGCTGGAGCCGGCGCCGGGCATCAAGTCGAGCCGGGTCACCGGCCTGTCCGCCGACATCGCCCGCTCGATGAGCGCGATCTCGACCCGCGTCGCCGTGGTCGAGGGCCGCAACGTCATCGGCATCGAGCTGCCCAACCAGCGCCGCGAGACGGTGTGGCTGCGCGAGATGCTGGCGAGCCACGAATTCGAGGCCGCCGCCGCCAAGTCGAAGCTGGCCATCGCGCTGGGCAAGACCATCGGCGGCGAGCCGGTGATCGTCGATCTCGCCCGCATGCCGCATCTGCTGGTGGCCGGCACCACCGGCTCGGGCAAGTCGGTCGCCATCAATACGATGATCCTCAGCCTGCTCTACCGTCACCGGCCAGAGCAGTGCCGCCTGATCATGATCGATCCCAAGATGCTGGAGCTCTCCGTCTATGAGGGCATCCCCCATCTGCTCACCCCGGTGGTGACCGACCCCAAGAAGGCGATCATCGCGCTGAAATGGGCGGTGCGGGAGATGGAGGAGCGTTACAAGAAGATGTCGCGCCTCGCCGTGCGCAACATCGACGGCTTCAACGCCCGCGTCGCCGAGGCCCGCGCCAAGGGCGAGATCATCACCCGCACGGTGCAGACCGGCTTCGACCGCGAGACCGGCCAGATGCAGGAGGAGGAGGAGATCATGGATCTCGCCGCCCTGCCCTACATCGTGGTGGTGGTGGACGAGATGGCCGACCTGATGATGGTGGCCGGCAAGGAGATCGAAGGCGCCATCCAGCGCCTCGCCCAGATGGCACGTGCCGCCGGCATCCACCTCATCATGGCGACGCAGCGCCCCTCGGTGGACGTCATCACCGGCACCATCAAGGCGAACTTCCCCACCCGCATCTCCTTCCAGGTGACCTCGAAGATCGACAGCCGCACCATCCTCGGCGAGATGGGCGCGGAGCAGCTGCTGGGCCAGGGCGACATGCTCTATATGGCCGGCGGCGGCCGCATCTCCCGCGTCCACGGCCCCTTCGTCTCCGACCACGAGGTGGAGAAGGTGGTGCAGCACCTGAAGCGGCAGGGCCGGCCCGACTATATCGAGGCCGTCACCGCCGAAGAGGGCGAGGAGATCGAGGAGATCGAGGACGCCGCGGTGTTCGACAAGTCCGCCATGGGCGAGGAGCCGGGCGACCTCTACGACCAGGCGGTGGCGGTGGTGATGCGGGACCGCAAGGCCTCCACCAGCTACATCCAGCGCCGGCTGAAGATCGGCTACAACCGCGCCGCCTCGATCATGGAGCGGATGGAGAACGAAGGCCTCGTCGGCCCGGCTAACCACGCCGGCAAGCGCGAGATCCTCGCCAGCCGCTGACCCGGCAACCCCTGAGAGACGACGCACGGCCGGGGCCCTCCCCGGCCGTGCGCGTTTGCGGGGCGGGGGCGGGCGGCGCGGGGGGTGACCGGATCCACGCCCCGTGAGGGGGCGACTGGCAGGAGCCGGGACAAGCGCCGTCGAGCCCGCATTTCGATCCGTGCCCCCGTGAGGGGGCAACATCAACAAAGTCTTAACCCGCATATGCCTTCTGCGTTTCGATCCACGCCCCCGTGAGGAGGCGACCTCCTTTTCCGCGTAGTCGTCGGTGCGGTCGCGGTTTCGATCCACGCCCCCGTGAGGGGGGCGACATCGCCGCCCGCACCCGGGCAATGGCTCCCTGCAGTTTCGATCCACGCCCCCGTGAGGGGGCGACCCGGCGCTGTCATAGGTCGCTGCGTCGAAGGTGGCGTTTCGATCCACGCCCCCGTAAGGGGGGCGACTCCGGCTTGCCCATGAGCGGGAAGGTGCGCCGTGTTTCGATCCACGCCCCCGTGAGGGGGCGACGCCCGACGCGATCGATCTCACCAGCGTCCGGGAGGTTTCGATCCACGCCCCCGTGAGGGGGCGACCCGCCCTCAATGCCTTTTTCGCCGCGGTGCGCGACGTTTCGATCCACGCCCCCGTGAGGGGGCGACCGGCGCCTCCGTTGAGGACCAGCGTCGCGCCGACGTTTCGATCCACGCCCCCGTGAGGGGGCGACCAACCGGGATGTTGCTGCCGGTCTGAAGGTTGTTGTTTCGATCCACGCCCCCGTGAGGGGGCGACCGGCGCCTCCGTTGTTGCCCGACGGGCTCGTCGAGTTTCGGTCCCCGCCCCCGTGAGGGGGCGACGCAGCGCTGCGGGCCGATCAAGCCGCGCATCTCGTTTCGATCCACTCCCCCGTGAGGGGGCGACGCCGATAAAGACGGTCGCGCCGTGCTCGGGACCATGTTTCGATCCACGCCCCCGTGAGGGGGCGACCCCGGTGGGGCAGGTCATGCGGGCCGCACTGAACGTTTCGATCCACGCCCCCGTGAGGGGGCGACTTCTGGCCGTACGCAGTCGGGCAGCTGAAGGCCGCGTTTCGATCCACGCCCCCGTGAGGGGGCGACT
>CAZIXP010000247.1:1485-3725 GCA_964543245.1 uncultured Starkeya sp. | reverse complement strand
GGCTGCCAGCCCGTCATCCCCGTTGCTCCTTTTCGCCGCGCGCGTCAGTCCCGGGACGCGCGCGTTTGGGGGTGTTCCAACGCCAATGGTTACGCGCGTAGACCACGCTGAGCGTGGCATTCAGGGGCAGCAGGCCCCATGCGCCGATGGCCACGATCCAGATCAGCCATAGGACCTGATTGGCCAGCCCGACGAGCCATGCGCTGCGATGCATGTTGCCGGCGAGTAGCGTCATCCAGATCGTGATCGCGGACAGCAGCCACGGCAGATAGTCGCGCACCACGTCCATCACGCGTCCTCCCGTGCCCTGCGGGCGTGTTCCCGCATGGCGGGCGCGACGGCGAGGGCCGCGGCGACGGAGGCGCTGATTTTTGCCTGCCGGCCACCGGCGCTCGGTGACTTTTCCCTGCGCCACACCCCGGAGGGTCGCCCAGCCTTAAGCGGGCTACCCTCGGGGTTGGTGCGGGGATAGTCACCTTGCGGGGTTGGGCATTTTTCCTTTAGGGGTCCCAACCCCGCAAATGCAGGATTCGCGCGGGGTTGCTTGCGGGGTTTGTTCACGTCCAATCCTCCTGGGGCAATCCATCTGGAGACCGCCAGCCCTTCGATCCTTTGCGGTCCCGGCCCGGCCACGTGGCTATGCCGAAGCCTTCGCGGCGCAGATAGTCGAGGGCGATCCGCTCGGCCTTTTCGCCCTTGATGCCGCATCGCTGGCAGGCGGTGCGCAAGCTGGTTGCGTGCGTGGACATCTTGGCGGCCCAGGGGTGCCCGTCATCGGCGCCGAGCCTGACCTGATGCGCGAACGTGATGAGGTCGCTGGCATCGGGGGTGCGGGTCTCAGGCTCCCAAGGGACGGCGGCGGCGACGGTCTCGCCGTTGTCGAGGTCGTAGGGCTGACGCTGAAACCACTCCGCTTCAAGGGGTGGCGCGTAGTTCATCTTGGCGCCGTCGAGACGGAACAGGTCGCGCCGGTTTTCGGCGGGCACAGCCATGCGGTCCGCCTCGGCGTCGGTCATGGTCGAAACCGTGAGGGCGACGCGAACGGCGCCGACGATCGCCGAGGCGCCGCGGATGCTGTCCGGGTCGCCGGCCATCGCCCCTTTGCGGGTGTGGTGAATGAGAACGATCGCGATGTTGTGCCGGCGGGCCAACTCGCGGAGTTTCGCCACGACACTTCGCAGGGCCGTATTGTCGTTTTCTTCGCTGGTGTGCAGTTCGGCGAACGGGTCCAGAAACAGGATGTCGAGGTTGTGGGCCGTGATGAGGTCGTCAAGCGCCACCCACGCGCGGGTGAATGAAAACCGGCCGCTCGCCTGGTCCTGCACGATCAGCGTGCCAATGTCGCGCGGGGTAATGCGCAACAGCCTGCCCGCGATGTCGGCGGGCGTGAGGTCCAGACTGCGAAGCGCGGCCGAGAGGCGGCGGCGCTGTTCGTCCTGATCGTCCTCGACGTTGTAGGTGCCAACCCGACAGGTCAGGCGAGGCGTCATCCGATGCACGGGCTTGCCGGTTGCGAGGCCGCAGTTCCACACCAGCGTCAGCATCGATTTGCCCGCGCTGCCAGGGCCAGCAAGAAGCGTCACGGTGCCGCGCATGAAATAGCCGGTCGCGATCCATGGGCGCTGCGGAATGTCTCTTTCCTGCCAGGTCCCTGATTCGACGATAAGCGGGCCGTCGTCTTCGGCGAGAGGGTCGGCCGGCGCGTTCTCGCCCTCGCCCTCGACAAAATGGTCCGGCTCCGGTTCCTCGCGATCCTCTGCCGGCGGCACGTCGTCAGGCGGCGGGGGGGCACTGCGCGAGAAAGGCCGCTCCGGTGCCTGCCGGGGCCGGGCGCTGCCGTCGGCCATGCCGCGCGTCACCTTGGCTTCCACGTCCGCGTGCGTCCACGGCTCCCGGCCGGCCTCGTTCGGCATGGCGTGGCCTGCCGCCAGCAGGGCGGAGCGCGCGTAGCCGGCGGAGAGTTCGCCGCCGGCCACCAGGGCGCCGATCTTCAGCGCGGCAGCGTTGAGGGTCGTTTCCTGCTGGCCGAAAGGCGCCTGCAGGATGGCCTGCGTTTCGGAATCCAGGGCGGCCAAGCCATAGGGGGTGCCGTCGCCGTTTTCGTGCCGGCGGGGCTTGGGCGGCGGCTGCTGGGGCGCCTGGGGGCGAACCTGCCATGCCTCGATCAGCCAATCGGGCATGGCCGCGATCGGCGCGTCGTCGGCGACGGTATAGCCGGGCGATGGGGGCGCGATGACATA
>CAZIXP010000247.1:0-1475 GCA_964543245.1 uncultured Starkeya sp. | reverse complement strand
GACGTCGCCCGCGACGGGCACCCGCGCCGGATCGAGCGCGTTCACCAGCGGCCTGCGCAGGTACGCTTCGGAGAGGCGCCACTCGGGCACCGGATCGAACGGCCGCGGCACCGGGATCGGCGCGTCGTCGGCGACGGTATAGCCGGGCGATGGGGGCGCGATGACATAGCCGCCGACCCCGCGGGTATCCACGTTCGGCGCCAGGCGGCCAGCGGTGTTGCGGAGTTCGAGGTCTCCGGCCGGATGGTGGAAATAGAGGTGCATCCCGCCGGAGCCGGTGCGGATGGTCCGCGTGCGCGGCAGGCGATGGCGGTTCTGTTCCAGCCACAGCAGGCCGGACGGCTCGCGCTTCACGTCCAGGTCAACGGCAACGAAGGTGCTGCGGCCGGTGGGCACGCCGATGCTGGCGGCGTCGGCGAACAGGCGCTTGATGGCCGTGGGGTCGGTCGTGCTGTCTTTGAAGCCATGGGCGGTCAGCGGCTTTTTGTCGGCGCCGCATGGGAAGCACGGCCAGCCCAGCGCAATGGCGTCTTCGGCGAGGGGCATCATACCCGCGTGCCGAAAATCAGGCGGTGCTGGCGGAACAGGCCGCGTGCAACCCACCAGGTCACGGGCGCAGTATCCGGGTCGTGGCGGGCCAGGACGGCGCAGGCGACCATCAGGAAGGGCGACGCGGCACCGCGCTCCGCAATGTCACGGGCGCACTCCCACGCACGGCGCCGGATGACCGGCGGCACCGGCACGAGGTCATCCATTGCGCTCACGCCCGCCCCCGCGAGAAAAATGCGGGGCTGCAAAACTTTTCTATTGCACGCGCCCGCGCTGTCCTGTAGAATTCTTTTGTCAGCCGGCGATGGGGCCGGGACGGAGAGGAGAGACCGAGATGAGCGAATACACCGCAGCCGACCTGGCCACGATCGAGCAGAGCGCCCACGCGGCGGCGCGGAAACTCGCGACCCGCCTGCTGGCCGTCCTCGACGGCTACCGCGACCACGAGGGCAAGACCGAGGCCGAACTGTCCGCGATGCTGGCCGCCGAGATCGCGGCCGCTGAGCGCAACGAAGTCTGACCCACACACACAGGAGAGACCGAGATGTTGAAGCTTTTCACCGTGCAGGCCGACGCAGAGACCGGCGAGTGGGTTGCCGCCACGCTGGAGCAGGTCGGCGAAATCGACCGCGCCGCGCATCTCGCGAAGGCGGATACCGATGCGGTGCACTACGACACGTTCGAACGGCCGGAGGGCGACCACACCGAGACCTGCGCGGTTGAGGTCCACTGGATCGCAGCCGCCTGACCCCCGCACACAGGAGAGACCGAGATGACCAAGATCGATGTCGCCTGACGCCGCATTGCTGGTGCAGGTCGGGACGGCGCTGTATGGCCCGTCCTGGCAGACCCCGGTGGCGGCCCTGCTTGGGCTGAGCGTCGGATCGGTCAGCAACATGGCGGCCGGCCGGCAGGGGCTCAGGCCC
>CAZIXP010000246.1:0-3730 GCA_964543245.1 uncultured Starkeya sp. | reverse complement strand
GCATAAACGTAGTGGCGGACATCTTCAACAGAAATAACATAACATTTATATGATAAAAAACTCATTTTTTGTCAGAAATACTGTTTCTTCCAAAAAAAATGAATTATATTTATCTAGATACAAAACTTATTTGCAATGGATGATACAATGATATGTCCCATAACGCATAATATAATGATAAATCCTGTAATAGCTAGTGATGGTCATACTTATGAACACACTGCAATATTAGAATGGTTGTCAATAAGTAATACATCCCCCTTAACACGTGAAATACTAACATCTACATTAGTTCCAAATACTAACCTAAAAAATCAAATAACTACTTATTGCAATCAAAATAATATAGTATTATCTATGCCTGGCAGCGCGGCTCGCGCGATGTGCTGCGTATCTCCTCGGCGATCCGCTCGCTGCTGCGGCGCATCGGTCATGCCGAGGATGCCGAGCGGCAGGCGCGGGCCGCGGTGGCGGATGCCGAGCTGAGGGCGGCCGAAGCCGCCCGCCGAGCCGCCGAGAACCGGGCGCGGCTGGGCGACGATCTGTCCGAGCTGCGGCGGCTGGCGAACACCGATCCGCTGAGCGGGCTGCTCAACCGGCGCGCCTTCCTGCCGCTCGGGGCGGCGGCGGTGCAGCGTCATGCCGTGCAGGGCGAAGTCACGGCGGTGTTGATGATCGACATCGATCACTTCAAGCGGGTGAATGACAGCCATGGCCATGCCGTCGGCGACCGGGTCATCCGGTCCGTCGCCGCGCTGATCAAGAGCGAGGTGCGCGACGAGGACCACGTCGCCCGCTTTGGTGGCGAGGAGTTCATCGTGCTGCTCGGCGGCGTGGACGGGGAGGCGGCGCTGGTCGCTGCCGAACGTGTCCGCCAGCGGATCGCGGCGACGCCGATGCGGGTGGAAGGCGGGCTGCTCGAGGTCACCGCCAGCGTCGGCGTTGCCGTCACGGCGCCGGGTGATCGCGATTTCGAGGATGTGGTGCAGCGCGCCGATCGCGCGCTCTATGCCGCCAAGAGCCGTGGCCGCAACGTGGCCGTTCTCTATAACGGGGCGCGGCTCGCCAGCGCGGTCGCGTGATCGCCTATTGCCAGGCCGGACGCTGATCCGGCGACAGCCGGCCGCTGACGCGGATCGAACGTTCGCCGGCCGCCGGCGAACGCATGCTGAGACGTAGGTTCAGCCGGCGGGTTTCGCTGCTGGGCGGGGCGAAGAGCAGATAGGTTTCGAGCACCGCCCCGGCGGGTCGGGCCGTCTTCCGTCCTTCGGTGTCGCGCACCGGCGGAATGGCAATGGTGTCGCTGCAGCGCCGCGGCAGGATGTCGACGTCGGTCTCCGAGAACAGGGTCGCCCCCGCCTGCTCGTCCGGCTGCGCCGCCAGAGCCGAACGGCGGGGGATGAGCCGCGCTTCGTCGGGCTCGACGATCTCCACCGCCAGCAGGTCCCAGCGGGCGTCGGTCTGATTTTCCAGTTCGAGCTGCAGGGTCCACCACCCATCGACCGATGCGGGCCTGGCCTGCGCGCGCGCCGCGATTCCGCCCGTCCGCGCGCGGCGCCGGCCGGCCCAGCGCAGGGTCGGCGGGATCAGCATGAGGAACGCCACTGCTGCCGCTGCCATCACCCAGAGGTTCATGAATACCGCCTTCCTCAAACAGTTCCGCGTCGGTTCGACACCGATCCCCTAACGGTGAGGCTGGCGTGAAGTTGCACCGGCACGTCGCGACTTTTGTCGGAAGGGCGGCCTGCGGTCTGCCGGGCGGGAGCGCCGCATTGATCCGGTCGCGGATTGCCAGCGTATCCCGAAAAGGTGGTATGTGCTTGGCATTCCGGCTCGGGTGAAGGTCCGCTCCGACACGTCGGCACCACGCTTGCCGGCGCGGCGGCCGTCGCCGAACGTGTTCGGAGTGACGCGCCGATTTGCCTTGCACGGCAAGCGGATCGGCGCGTGTTCTATCATCGCGTCGAAGAGCGATTCACGCCGGGAAACTCCGTCCCGGCGCGCGCTCTTCAGATCAGACAGCATGGCGCGACTCCGGTTCGCCCGCTGGTCGGCCGTGCCGGTGCGCATCCCGCGCGCGGCATGGGCAATGTCGGGCAGAGGGCGAGCCGTGCAGAAGTTGGAACGAGACCCGCTTTTCCTCCGGAGCCTGCTGGCCCTCTCGGACGACTGCATCAAGCTGCTCGATGTCGACGGCCATCTCCTCTTCATGAGCGAGGGCGGCATGCGGGTGATGGAGGTCGCCGATGCCCGCGCCATTGAAGGCCGCTTCTGGCCGGACTTCTGGCAGGGACCGGGCCATGCCGATGCCAGCGCCGCCATAGCCGCGGCGGCGGCGGGTGGCACCGCGCAGTTCCAGGGGGTCGCGACCACGCTGGCGGGCACGCCGAAATGGTGGGACGTGAAGGTGAAGCCGGTGCTGGACGACACCGGCCGGCCCGAGCGGCTGCTCGTCGTCTCCCGCGACATCACCGAGCAGCGGCTGTCCGCGGAGGCGCTTTCGGCGAGCGAGAAGCGCTATCGCACCCTGTTCAACAGCATCGACGAAGGCTTCTGCATCATCGAGTTCCTCGACGGCCCGCATGGACCGCTGAGCGACTACATCCATGTCGAGGCCAATCCCGCCTATGCCCATCACGCCGGCATTGTCGATGTGGTGGGGCAGAAGGTGCGGGACATGGTGCCCGGCGAAGCCGACGGCTGGGTGGAGCTCTATGGCGGCGTGCTGCGCACCGGCCGGCCGATCCGCTTCGAGCGCGAGCTGGTCGCGACCGGCCGGCATCTCGAACTGGCGGCGTTCCGGGTCGATCCGCCGGAGCTGCGCCAGGTGGCGGTGCTGTTCCAGGACATCACCGCCCGCCGGAAGGCGGAGGCCGCGCTGCAGCGCCTCAACGAGACCCTCGAGCAGCGGATCGGCGAGGCCATCGCCGAGCGCAAGGTGCTGGCCGATATCGTCGAAGGCACCGGCGCCTTCGTGCAGGTCCTCGACATCAACCACCGCTGGCTTGCCATCAACCGCGCCGCCCGGCGGGAATTCGAGCGTGTCGTCGGCCTGCAGCCCCAGGTCGGCGATCGCCTGCCGGAGCTGCTGGACGCCCACCCCGCCGAACGGGCCCGCATGCTGGCGCTGTGGGACCGGGCGCTGGCCGGCGAGGATTTCGTCGAGATCGCCGCCTTCATCGACGGCGCGGGCGTCACGCGGCATTACGAGATGCATTTCAGCCCGCTGCGCGACGGCTCCGGCGCGGTGAGCGCGGCCTTTCACTTCGTCTACGACGTGACCGAGCGCATCGAGGCGCAGGCTCGTCTCTCCGAAACCGAGGCGGCGCTGCGGCAGGCGCAGAAGATGGAAGCGGTGGGCCAGCTGACCGGCGGCATCGCCCATGACTTCAACAATCTGCTCACCGGCGTCACCGGCGCGCTGGAGCTGCTGCAATCGCGGCTGCACCAGGGGCGGCTGGCCGAGGTCGAGAAATACATTGCCGCGGCGCAGAACGCCTCCCGCCGCGCCGCCTCGCTCACCCACCGCCTGCTGGCGTTCTCCCGCCGCCAGACGCTCGATCCCAAGCCCACCGACGTCAACCGGCTGGTCAAGGGCATGGAGGAGATGATCCGCCGCACCGTGGGCCCGCAGGTCGCGCTGGAGGTGGTCACCGCCGCGGGACTGTGGCCGACCTTCGTCGACCCGCCCCAGCTTGAGAACGCCCTGCTGAACCTGTGCATCAATGCC
>CAZIXP010000245.1:0-3791 GCA_964543245.1 uncultured Starkeya sp. | reverse complement strand
CTGGGGCGTGGTCGTGCTGGTGATCGCGGGCGCGGTCGCGACGCTGCTGCTGATGGCGGCATTCGACGGAGCGCCGTCATGAGGGGCGACCCCGACGAATGGGCGATGCGGTGCGAGCCGGACCCGGCGGCGGTGATGCTGACGCACCTGCTGCTGGCGGTGATGGGCGGCGCGATGGGGTTCGTGGTCGGGTTCATCGTCGGGAGGCTGCTTTGAACGATCTGCACGCCCTGACCACGCTGCCGGCTGCATCGCGCGACGCCCGGATCATCGACCTGTGTGACCGCGCGATCACGGACCTGACGGAAGCGCGGACGCTGGACCAGGTGCGCGAGATCGCCGGCATGGCCGAGGCGTTCGCCGCCTACACGCGCAAGATGAAGGCCGCGCTTGAGGCACAGAACGCAGTGCATCTCGTGGTGCTGCTGGCCGAGGCGAAGATCGGCGCGGAACTGAAGGCGGCGCAGGAACGCGGGGAGGTGGCGACGCAGGAACGCAAGGCAAGCACCGTTCCTGCGGGGAACGGTGCCCCGGCATCGGCCGCCGAGATCGGCCTAACCCGCAAGCAGACCATGAACGCCAAGGCCATGGCCGCCGCTGGCGAGGCGCGCATCCGCGAGGAGGTCGCCAACGCCACGGCCGAACGCCGCCGCCCGTCTCGGCGCAGCATCCTCCGGCATATCCCGACGCTGGCGGCACGGCCGCCAGAATACAGCCGCTTCACGCTCTGGCTCGGCAACGGCGCCAGCGTGATCCCCGATCTTGGAGACCCCTCGGCCCTGCCGCGCGCCATGGCGGAATTCAAGATGTTCATCCCGCCCCACGAGCTGCGCGCGGTTCACGCTTTCCTCTCTGTCCTGATGGAGACGATCGATGCTGGCGAAGCCTGATCGCGCCGAGTCCATTCTCGGCCTGCCGCTGCGCGATGTGCGCTGGAACATTGCAATCCACCTGACGCCCGAGAAGGCGAAGCGTCTGCTGGAAGAACAGCCTTCGCAGCGTCCGATCCAGCAGCGCCATGTCGAAAATCTCTCGGACCAGATGACTCGCGGCAAGTGGCGCCAGACAACCGAAGGTCTCGCGTTCGATGAGTCTGGAATGATGTTCGACGGCCAGCATCGCTGCTGGGCCTGCTTCACGTCGGGCACGACGATCCCGATCATGGCGTTCTTCAACGAGCCGCGCGCGAACGTCCGCATCAGCGGCATCATGGTGCGCCCTCGCACCATGGCGCAGATGCTGATCGTGGACGGCGTGGAGACCGACCCCAGGGCCGCCTCTACCACTTCTGCCGCCGCCCGGTTTGCATGGGCGTACGACGCCGGAAAGAACCCTGTCGCTGCGCACACATATCGCGGCTTTGATCCCGAGGTGCAGGCGGAGGTTCTCCGTCGCCATCCGTTCATCGGGTCGGTCGTGTGGGACATCATGGCGAAGCGCAACAAGATGTTGGTCCCGTCGTCGCATCTGGCGGCGGTTCTTGGCCTGGCGTCCGAGACCGCCGACGCCAAGGCCGCGATCTTTCTGCATCAGGTGATTTCCGGCCAGGGGCTGTCTGCTGGCGATCCGGCGCTGACTTTGCGCGACCGCGCGTTGCGCGGCAGCGGCGGCAGGTACGACATGGCTTATGCCGTCGCACGCGCATGGAACGCCTTCTACGAAGGACGGACTCTGCTCAAGGTCTTTGGTGCAAACGCGGCGAACGGCCAAGCGGTTCGGACGCTGGACGCATTCCCCACGATCGCCGGCTACACGCGGCCATGAGCGACGCGCGCGCCGCGTGGGTGACGCTAGCCGCCGCGCTGGCGCCGGTCGCGGTGGTGAGCCTGTGGGCGTGGGTGCATCCGGTGAAACTCGTCGCGGCGGGCGTGCTCGCGATCTGCATGCTGTTGGGAGTTGTGCCGTGAAGCCAGGCATCCATTCCGTGCCAGCCGCCGAGTATCACGCGGACAGTCTGGCGCCCGAGCCGTCCCTCAGCGCGTCTATCGTCCGGCTGCTGTTGGAGGCTTCGCCGCTTCATGCGTGGCGGGCGCACCCTCGCTTGGGCAACTGCGGCGATGACCGCAAGACGGCCGAGAGCGATTGCGGCACGGCGGCACACGCGATGCTGTTGGAAGGGCGCGACATCATCGATGTGGTCGACGCGCCGGACTGGCGAACCAAGGCCGCGAAGGATGCGCGCGATGCCAGCCGTGCGGCCGGTCGGGTGCCGCTTCTGGCCGACGACGCAGACGACGTGTGCGCGATGGTCGGCGCCGCGCGTGCGCAACTGACCGACCACGAGGCGTGCGACACGTTCCGCCACGGCAAGGCCGAGCAAACGGTCCTATGGCGCGAGGGCGACGTGTGGTGCCGCGCGCTCGTGGACTGGCTTCCGGACAGTCCGCGCTGGCCGCTTCAGGACTACAAGACGACCGGCATGTCGGCGAACCCCGATGCCTGGTCGCGCCGGCTGGTCGATGACTACGACATTCAGGCGGCCTGGTATCTGCGCGGCGTCGCGGCCGTGCGGGGCGTGCGGCCCCACGGCTTCCGGTTCGTCGTGCAGGAGACCGCGCCGCCCTACCTGCTGTCCGTGCTGGAACCCGGCCCCGACGTGCTCGCGCTGGCGGACCGCAAGATCGAACGCGCGCTGACGATCTGGCGCGAGTGCCGCCGTACCGGGAAGTGGCCCGGATATCCAACGCGCGTTGCCACGGTGACGCTGCCCGGCTGGGCGGAGGCGCGGTGGCTGGAACGGGAATACCGAGAGGAAGTGGAGAACGCAGCATGACGTTTCAGTTTGTGCCGGCCCAGCAGTTCACCGAGCGGGCCGGCTTGTTCGTGGCGCTGGTCGGCGGGACCAACAGCGGCAAGACTTTCAGCGCGCTGCGCCTTGCGCGCGGCATCGCCGGCAAGGGCAAGATCGCCGTGCTGGATACCGAGGGCGGGCGCACGCTGCATTTGAAGAAGGACTTCGCCTTCGACGCCAACGTGATGGAGGCGCCGTTCCGCCCGGAGCGGTTCGCGCAGGCGGCCGAAGCGGCGGAACAGGCCGGCTATGACGTGCTGCTGATCGACAGTTTCAGCATGGAATGGGCGGGCGTCGGCGGCGTGCTGGACTGGCAGGCGGCCGAGTTGCAGCGCATGGCCGGCGACGATTTCGGCAAGCGCGAGCGCATGAAGATGGCCGCGTGGATCAAGCCGAAGATGGCGCACAAGGCTATGGTTTACAGCCTGTTGCAGCGGCGCATCCCGATCATCTTCAGCATTCGCGGCGAAGAGACGGTCAAGCCGGGCGAGGCTGGGCAGAAGCCGACGAAAATCTTCAAGGCGATCTGCAACACCGCGTTCCCGTTCGAGGTCACGGTCTCATTCCGGCTGGCCGCCGACCGCAAGGGCGTGATCGACCTGAGCGAGCCGAGCGCGTGGAAGATGGAGAAGGCCCACGCGGAGATTTTTCATGACGGCGACCTTCTGAGCGAGGAACACGGCCAGCGGCTTGAGGCATGGGCGCGTGGCGCGATCGGCGAGCCGCCAGCACCGGCGCTTCAGGGCGCGCTGATCGGGCGGACGCAAGAAGAATGGAAGGCGTGGGCTGCGGCGAAGCGCAAGGAGGCCACATCCGCGACGGATACGGCCACGCTGGACGAAATCATGGCAGACCCGGATTTGGTCGAGTTGCGGGCCGTCAGCGCACCTGCCCATGGCGCCGTCGTCGCGGCCGTCGCGGGTCGCCGCACGCACCTAGGTTTCGCCGCATGACCCCCGAGCGGCGCGCGGAGTTGCGGGCGTTGGCCATGCAGGCGGTC
>CAZIXP010000244.1:0-3794 GCA_964543245.1 uncultured Starkeya sp. | reverse complement strand
CATCGCTGCACGCCATCAGCCGGGAGGCCGACCCGTTCGGCACCATCGCCGCGACCGAACGGCTGCACGGCTATTTCACCGGCTGTTACCGCACCCATCTGCGCCTCGCCCCGGCCGAGCTGGGGGAGGCCGGCATCGGCCACTTCGCCTTCTTCCACGAGCGGTTCCGCCCGACGCTGTGGCCGCTGGCGCGGGCGTGGCTGGCGCAGGGCGCGCTGCCCGCCGGCCATCCCGGCCGGGTGTTGCCGGTCGGCCGCACGGGCGCGGGCGCCGCCTGAAGCGGCCGCCCCGCTGAGGGCGCCGACCCGCTACGCGGCGGAGAAGCGGTAGACCGAGACGTGCCGCCAGACCTCGCCGGGCTCCAGCCGGCAGGAGGGGAAATCCGCCCGGTTCGGCGTGTCGGGCCAGAACTGCGGTTCGAGGCAGAAGGCGTCGGACTGGCGGTGCAGCCGGCCGAACTTGCCCGCGGCGGTGCCGTCGAGGAAATTGCCGGAATAGAACTGCAGGCCGGGCTGGTCGGTGAGAAGCTCCATCACCCGGCCGGAGCCGGGATGCTCCACCCGCGCCGCCAGCACCGGCGCGGCGGCGCGGCCCTCGCCCAGGCACCAGTTGTGGTCATAGCCGCGGCCGAGCCGCAGCTGCTCGTGATCCCCGCGGATGCGGGCGCCGATGGCGGTGGGGGTGCGGAAGTCGAACGGCGTGCCCGCCACCGGCGCGGGTCCCGCCAGCGGGATCGCGGTGGCGTCGACCGGCAGATAGGCCGCCGCCGGCAGCGTCAGCACATGGTCGAGCACGTCGCCCCCCGTCTCGACCCCGGCGAGGTTGAAGAAGCCGTGATGGGTGAGGTTCACCACCGTGGTCCGGTCGGTGGTCGCCTCGAAGGAGAGGGTCAGTTCCCGCGGCCCGGTCAGCGCGTAGGTGAGCCGGGCCGTCACCGTGCCGGGGAAGCCCTCCTCGCCGTCCGGGCTGACGCAGGCCAGCGTCACCGCGCCGGCATCGGCCGAGACCACCTGCCAGTTCTTGCGGTCGAACCCCTCGACGCCGCCATGCAGCGTGTTCGGCCCGTTATTGGCCGCCATCGTGTAGCGCGCCCCGTCCAGCGTGAAGGCGCCGCCGGCGATGCGGTTGGCGTAGCGCCCGATGGTGGCGCCGAAGAAGCGGCGGGTCTCGACATAGGGCGCCAGTTCCTCATGGCCCAGCACCACGTCGGCCAGCCGGCCGGTGCGGTCAGGCACATGCAGCGCCTGCACCGCCGCGCCATGGGTGATGATCGCCGCCTCGAAGCCGTCCGCCCCGCGGAGCCGGAAACGCTCCACCGCCGTGCCGTCCGGCAGGTGGCCGAACAGGTCGCGCAAGGCGGGCGACGGGGAGGGGGAGGCGGCGGGCGTGTCCATGGTGGCGGCTCCTGGCGGGCTGGCGTCGGCAAGCCATAGCCGGCCCCGCGCCGCCCCGCCAGCGCCGCGGCAGACAGTAACGCGTCGAGTTGTTAAATGGAACAATTCAATAAAAGGGCGCCAAAACCACAGATGTCCGTTAAGTGAACGAGATGATAAGGGTTCAGCTTGACGCCGCGCGGGGCGTGGTCCAGCACAGCATCAGTCATCGGGGCGGGTGAGGGGTGTCGACATCATGCAGCGTCCGAACCTTTTCCGTCCCGTCCTGCCCGCCGCCCTCGCGGCCCTGCTCCTCGTGCTGCCCCTCGTGCCGCCCGGCGGCGGCCGCAGCGTGGCGGGAGAGGCCGAAGCAGCCCTTTCGAACGCAGCCCCGCCGCAAACGGCTCTTCCGGACGCGGCCCTGCCGGAAGCCGCGCGGGCCCGCGTCGTCTCCATCGGCGGGGCGACGACGGAGATTCTCTACGCGCTCGGGCTGGAGGACCGGGTGGCGGCGGTGGACGTCTCCAGCACCTACCCGCCGGCCGCGCTCGCGAGCCGGCCGAATGTCGGCTACATCCGGGCGCTCTCGGCCGAAGGCGTGCTCTCGGTGGGGCCGACGCTGATCCTGGCGCAGGAAGGCGCCGGCCCTCCGGATGTGGTGGCGGTGCTGAAGGGGGCTTCGGTGCCGTTCGAGACCCTGCCGGAGGCGCGCACGCCGGAGGCGGTGCTGGCCAATATCCGCCGCGTCGCCACCCTGATGGGGGTGCCGGAACGGGGCGAGCAGGTCGCCGGCGCGGTGGGGCGCGACTTCGCCGCGCTGGCGGCGCTGCGGGCGCGCATCACCACGCCGCGGCGCGCCGCCTTCATCCTCTCCGCCAGCGGGGCGGCGCCGGTGGTCGGCGGCGCCGGCAGCAGCGCGGACGCGATGTTCCACCTCGCCGGCATCGTCAACGCCATGTCCGGGCTCACCGGCTACAAGCCGGCGGTGGACGAGGCGCTGATGGCCGCCGCGCCGGACGCGCTGATCCTGATGGCCGACCGCGGCCACGGGCTGACCGACGCGGCGCTGGCCGCCATGCCGGGCTTTGCCGGCACACCGGCGGTCCGGGACGGGCGCCTGTTCCGCATCGATGGCGGCTATGCCCTCAATTTCGGCCCGCGCACCCCGCAGGCGGCGCGCGACCTGATGGCGCTGGTCTATCCCGAGCTCGACCTGCCCGCGCTGCCCGCCCATGGCTGGACCCGCCCGGCCGGTGCCGCGGTCACGCCGCCGGCCGATCGCCCCGCACCGGGCGCGGCGGCGGGCACGCCGGGTTGAGATTCCCCGCATGAGGTCCCCCGCATGACACTTGCCATGGCGAAGGCGTCCGCCGGTGGCCGCCGGGTGCCGGCGCGCGCCGGCCTTGCCGCCTGCGCCGGGCTGCTGGGGCTCGCCGTGCTCGCCTCGCTCGCCATCGGCCCCGTCACCATCCCCGCCGGGCGGGTGCTGGAGGTGGTGGCGGCGGGCCTGCGCGGCGCGCCTCTGGCGGGGGTGCGCGACGCGGTGATCGTGCTCGACATCCGCCTGCCGCGCACGCTGCTCGGCGTGCTGGTGGGGGCGGCGATCGCGCTGGGCGGCGCGGTGATGCAGGGCATCTTCCGCAACCCGCTGGCCGATCCCGCGCTGATCGGGGTGTCGAACGGCGCGGCGCTGGCGGCGGTGATGTGGATCGTGCTCGGCGGCCCGGCCCTGCAGGGGTTGACCGCGGCGCATCTGCCGCCGTCCCTCGCCGCTGCCGGCCTGCCGGCCTGCGCCTTTCTCGGCGCGCTGGCGGCGACCCTCGCGCTCTACGCCATCGCGACCCGGGACGGTCGCACCTCGGTCGCCACCCTGCTGTTCGCCGGCATCGCGGTCGGGGCGCTGTCGGGCGCGGGCACGGGGGTGATGGTGTTCCTCGCCTCCGACCAGCAATTGCGCGACTTCACCTTCTGGACCTTCGGCAGCCTCGGCGGCGCGACCTGGGGCAAGGTGGCGGCGGGGCTGCCCTTCCTGCTGTTCATGCTGGCGGCCACCCTGCCGCTGGCCCGCGCGCTGGATGCGCTGGCGCTGGGCGAGGCGGAAGCCTTCCATGTCGGCATCGACGTGCAGCGCACCAAGCGGCTCGCCGTTGCCGGCGTCGCCGCCGCGGTGGGGGCGGCGGTGGCGATGGCGGGGGTCATCGGCTTCGTCGGGCTGGTGGTGCCGCATCTGGTGCGGATGATGATGGGGCCCGGCCACCGCACCTTGCTGCCGGCGAGCGCGCTGCTCGGCGGGGCGCTGCTGCTGGGGGCCGATGTGGCGGCGCGCACGCTGGTGGCGCCCGCGGAACTGCCGCTGGGGGTGGTGACCGCCGCGCTCGGCGCGCCGTTCTTCCTCGCTTTGCTGCTGCGCCGCCGGGCGGC
>CAZIXP010000243.1:0-3819 GCA_964543245.1 uncultured Starkeya sp. | reverse complement strand
CCCCGCCGGGGACCGGACAAATCCGCTGCCACCGGCCACGACATCACCACCGCCGCCTCCCCAATGGGCAGGAACCCATCCAGGCGTAGCGGCTGCCCGTGGCGGTGACGGCGCCGTTGATGATGACGGAATGGGCGGAAAGTGGACGGACTGCTGTTTTCCTGAGCAAGCGCGGTCGGCCCGCCTTCTCACTTCACGTCACCTTGCGAAAGCTTCGAAGCTGAAGAATTCATCCGAAAAAAGAGCAGAAATCTGTGTTTCTGGAGGTAGGGGAGCGTTGCGGGCATACCCGTTCTAGGATACCACATAAAGAGACATGCAATTTTTATGCTAGGCAACCGCCTCGCTGCTCCGTGAGGCCATGAGGGCCGATCGGCCGCTCGCTCGTGGCGCCGCGAAGCGGCCTCCTGTCGAATGGCCCGGTGCCTGAACCCACCGGGCTCGTTGAACGTCCGCAGCCCTGCGGCAGATCACGCAACGACCCGGCCGTGGGGGCCGCGGGGATCGGCGTGGCAGGGCGCATCGGCTGAGTCGGGCGGACTCATGCCGGCCGCCCGGGTCGGAAGCGCCGCACAGGCGCCTCCCGAACCGGGTGCCTACCCTGGTCGCAACGCGGCCCGCTACCCGGAACGGCGCTGCCGTTACGGCCCGCGGGTCGCGCCGGCCTTTCGACGACCGCGCGCCGGCCTCCGGGCTCGGCGCCGCGCTCCGGTGACCTCGCCATGCGAACCGCCGGGACGTGACGCACACCCCGCCTGTCCGCCTGCCCCACCCTCATCCCGCGACATGCCGAACAGAAGATCGATCAGAACCTCGTCGGCCTCAGGCGACATCTGAACATCTGCTTGCAGGATCACGCCACGTATGTGCACTGGAACCTCTTCGACACGTGAAGGCCTCCTCGGGACCGCGCGAACGACGTCGCCGCGACGCCGGCTCGGCACGGCCCTGCGCCGGCCGCGGGCGGGCGTTGGTGGTCGCGGCCCGCTCGGCGCCCTCGCCATGTCGATGCTGCTCGCGGCCGCGCTGGTGCTGGCGGGTGCGGGCCATGCGCCGTCGGTCCATGCCGAGGACGCCGCGCCGCCCGACGCCGCCACCGCCGCCGCCGAGACCCCCTCCGCCACGACCGAGGCCCCGGCCGCCGCCGACGCGCCCGCGGCCACCGACACGCCCGCGGCCACCGAGGGCGACGCTGCCGCGCCTTCCGGGCCGACGGAAGTCCAGGTTGGCGCCTATGTCATGCGCGTCTCCAACGTCTCGCAGAAGGACGGCACCTTCAACGTCGACATGTGGGTCTGGCTGCGCTGGAAGGGCGACCTGCGCCCGGACAAGACGTTCGAGGTCGCCGACGGCTCGATCACCAGCAGATCCGACACCGAAATCCTCGAAGACGAAGGCTTTCACTACACCAGCGTGCGGGTGCAGGCGCTCGTCTATCATGACTTCGACGTCCGGCGCTTCCCGATGGACGATCACACGCTCGACATCGACATCGAGGATTCGACCTACGACGATTCCACCGTCCGCTACGTCGCCGACCGCGGCACCGCGCTCGATCCCGGGCTGCAGGTGCCCGGCTGGGGTGTCTCCCTGCTCGCCCCCCGTGCCGCCGAGCATGTCTACCCCACCGATTACGGCCTGCGCTCCACCGGCAGCGCGAACTCGGTCTATTCCCGCCTGACGATCCCGATCGAGCTCAAGCGCGAGAGCATGATGGCGCTGGTGAAGCAGTTCTGGATCTCCGGGCTCGCCGTCGTGCTGGCGCTGCTCGCCCTGCTGATCCATTCCCACGATCTCGACGCCCGGTTCGGCCTGGGGGTGGGCTCCATCTTCGCGGCGAGCGCCAACGCCTTCGTGCTCGCGGACAATTTGCCGAAGACCACGTCGCTGACGCTGGCCGAGCAGCTGAACCTGCTCTCGGTCGCCGTCATCTTCATCAGCGTTTTCGTCAGCATCTGGTCACTGCGGCTGCGCTATGCCGGCCGGGCCGAGGATTCCATCAAGCTGGACAAAACCGCGCTCATCGTTCTCGCCACCGCCTACGTCATCGCAAACATAACCATCATAAAAATCAGCCTCGGCTGAACCGGAACGACGCCAAACAGCCCTCCGGAACAGGGAAACGGGTTCATGTTGTCCGCAGAATCCCACACGATCTCCAGATCCCACGCGATCTCCAGCGCCTGCCCCCCGGACGAGCGCATGACGCAGCTGTTCGACGCCGTGGCGCAGGGCGGGGTCACCACCGCACACGCCATTTTCGCCAGGATGGCGGAGGCCGGCATCGGGCGCGACGACCACCGCATCGCCGGCACCCGTCGCAAGCTGGAGGCGCTGGGGGACGCCGGGATCGACCGCGCCGCCTTCGCCGAGCTGATCGGCGACGAGCTGCTGACCGTCAGCCGCATCTTCCGCAAGCAGCTCATCATTCCCGACTGGCAGGATTTCTGCCACGCCATCCGCGGCATCTATGACGAAGTCGCCCCGGACCGCTCCGGGGCCAACGCCGATTACATCCCCATTCTCCGGGACGCCGACCCGGACAAATGGGGCGTGTCGCTCTGCAGCATCGACGGACAGCGCTTTTCCTGCGGGGATGTGGATGTCTACCACTCCATCCAGTCGGTCTCGAAGCCGCTGACCTATTCCTTCGCCCTGCTGCGGGAGGGTGAGGAATTCACCAGCCGCTTCGTGGGAACCGAGCCCTCCGGCCGCCCGTTCAACGCGCTCGATCTGCTGCCGGACATGCGGCCCTTCAATCCCTGCGTCAATGCCGGCGCGATCATGACCGCCGGCATCGTCGCCTCCGGCAGCCCAGAGAAGTCGGCGCGGGAGGTCACCCACGACATCATGGCGATGTGGCGGGACCTCAGCGGCTCCATCGCCGAGGTTCGCTTCAGCGAGGAGACGATGCTGTCGGAGCGCAGCACCGCCCACAACAATTACGCCATCTCCTATCTCCTGCAGGGCCGCAAGGGCCTGCCGAGGGACGTCGACCTCCACAAGATGCTCGAGGTCTATCTCTCCTGCTGCAGCATCGAGATGACCTGCGAGATGCTGTCCGTTGCCGCCGCGACCCTCGCCAATGGCGGGGTCTGCCCGCTCACCGGGGTGCAGGTGCTGCCGACCGAACTGGTGAAGAAGACGCTGGCGGTCATGCAGTTCGCCGGCATGTACGACAATGCCGGGGTGTTCACGCTTCAGGTCGGCCTGCCCGCCAAGTCGGGGGTGGCCGGCGCCATTCTCGTCGTGGTGCCCAATCTCATGGGCTTCGCCACCTTCTCGCCGCGTCTCGACAGCTACGGAAATTCGGTGCGGGGCGTCACCTTCTGCCGCAAGCTGGTCGAGCGCTTCACCTTCCATGTCTATGACAGCCTGTCGGGCGGGCGCACCGGCTGCAAGCTCGACCCCCGGGAATCCCAGCACAACCGCAAGCAGCGCGATCTTTCCGATCTCAAATGGGCGCTGGCCCATGGCGACCGCTCGGCCCTCAAGGTCCACGACCTGCTGCTGACGACGATGATCGACATCTGCATCGCCGACGGCGACGTGGAGGACGACGAACTCGACATCATCTCCAACACGCTCGACACGATCATCGGCTCAAAGGTCGCGTCCGCGCAGGTGCGGGCTATGTCGGAGGCCCGCCTCGCCCAGGGCAGCGCGCCCTTCGATGACCTGCTGGCGCTGCTGGCCCGGGAATGCGCCTCGCTCGACGACAATGTGCGGGGCCTGCTGCTCGAGGCCGCGTTTCGGGTGTCCTGCGCCGATGGGGACATCGAGCCGGAGGAATATGTCCGGCTCGCCGCGATCGCCGTC
>CAZIXP010000242.1:0-3865 GCA_964543245.1 uncultured Starkeya sp. | reverse complement strand
CTTCGGCCACCCCGGCGGCGAAGGCGAGGTAGAGCAGCCCGGCGATGACGAAGGCCCCCGGCACGCCGGCGGGGTGGCCGAAGGCGAGCGCGCCAGGCACCCCGCCCAGCACGGCGGTGAGCGGCGCCGCCGCCGCGACGACGAAGAACAGGATGTGGCCGGCGCCGAGCGAGCCGCGCCGCAGCGCAGGGCGCTGCGCGCCCGTCGGCCCGTCGGCGGCCTCCGCGCGGGCCGCAGGTTCGTCCCGCCCCGCGCCCGCCGCGCTGCCGCCCGGAACTGTCGCGCCGACGCTGCCGGCGCCCGTGCTGACGTCACGCGCGGCGTTGCGCGCAGCGGACCGCGCCGGTGCGGTCTTTCCCGCGGCGATGGTTGCAATGCCGCCGTCGCCGGCGGCGATGGTTGCAATGCCGCCGTCGCCGGCGGCGCTGGGCGCGACCGGCGGCGGCGCCGTTCCCGACACCCGTTTCTGACCCATGCGATCCCCCACCGGGGCCGTCCCGCCGCGCGAACGGGCGGCCGGATGACGTGCCGACCCCTTTCGATATCGGCTTTCGCCCCCCGCGCGCCACGGACGCCTCGCCGCAGGCGGGGGCGCTGTGCGACCATGCCGCGCCTCCCCCTGCGCGCCGCCGTCGCGGGGAGGCGTGCAGGGGGTACGCCAATGCCGGTCTTCAGCCACATCATCGTCGGCGCCCGCGATCTCGCGCGGATGAGCCGGTTCTACGACGCCCTGCTGGCCCCGCTCGGGCTGGTGCGCGGCCCGGCGGAGGAGGGCGGCGATGGCGGCCCGCCCGGCGTGCTGTGGGTTCGCCCCGGCCGGCGCTGGCCGCAATTCTACGTGCAGGAGCCGTTCAACGGGCTTCCCGCCACCTGGGGCAACGGCATGCAGGTGAGCTTCGCCGCGCCCTCTCCGGCGGCGGTGGAGGCGGCCTGGCGGGCGGCGCTGGAGGCGGGCGGCCGCGACGAGGGCGCCCCGGGCCCGCGCCCCCACTACGGTGCGGACTATTACGGCGCCTATCTCCGCGATCCGGAGGGCAACAAGCTCTGCGTGGTCCACACCGCCGACCTCGCCGCCGATCTCGACTGAGCGAGCGCCTTTTCCGTCAGGCGTTTCGCCATGGGGTCTCGTCCCCGACGATGGCGTTGAGGAGGACGAGGAGGCCGCTGGCGACGGCGGGGAGGGCGCGCATCGTCGGCGTTCCCGCCTGCAGCCGGCGTTTGCGGAAGGCTTCAGGACGGGGTTGTGCCGGGTGGCGACGCGCGCGCCACGAACGGCACCATGCGCACCGACATGCGGCCCCCGTCGATGAAGCTGCGTCCCCTTCCGGCTCTGCGACAGCCGCGTGAATCGAGCGAGCCCCGCCGACGCGGCGGCCTTCGTGCGGTCGGGCGTGCCCGGTTCGCGACGGTCGACGAGAAGCGATCGGGAGACCGCCGGCCCGACGCCGCGAACCGAGGACAGACGTCGCTCGGCTGGCGCCATGGGGGCACCCCCCGCACGGCGGCGCCGTCGATGTCGCGATCGGCGTCGGCGCGGTCCTTCTCCGGTGCGCGGATCGGCCGCCCGATCCAGCGGAGGACCCTCGGCAGGGGGTCGACAAGGGAGCCTCGGCAGGGTCTTGCGCCGCAGACGTTGACGCTCCGGCCCATTTCGACGATCGGGGCGACGTCGGGCGACGAGATCGGCCCGCATCCGGGCCGTCTCGTCGGGCCGCAGCCGGAGGCGCGGCGCCGTCGCCTCGGCGAAGCGGGCGATGACGGCGGCGCCGACCGGGTCGGTCTTCACGCCTGCCGAGCGCGCGGGCGAGGGATCGAACCGGTGCGGGATTGGCGACGGCGACCGGCGGGGCCGTGGCGCGCGGCTTCGCCCGTGCCGCATTCTGCCGTTCTCAGAGCGGGGGCACCGCCCCGGCCGGGCTGCCGGCGAGCTGGCGCTTCATGGCGTACATGTCGAGGTCGGCCCGCTTCACCACGCTCTCCAGCCGCTCGCCCGGCTGGCTGGTGGCCAGCCCCAGCGCGAAGCTCAGCCGCGAGCCGGAATAGAACTGGTTGTTCAGTTCCACCAGCTTGGCGATGTTCTCGCTCACCGCGCGCCCGCCTTCGGCGTCGGTGGCCGGCAGCAGCAGGGCGAACTCGTCGCCGCCGATGCGGGCGGCGCAGCGCGGCGGCGCCACCACCTTGCCCAGCACCTCGCCGGCGCGGCGCAGCAGCGCGTCGCCGGCGGCGTGGCCGAGCTGGTCGTTGACGCTCTTCAGCTCGTTCAGGTCGACGATGATGACGGTGACCGGGAAGGGGCCCTTGCGCTCCAGCCGGTTCAGCTCGTCGGCATAGAAGGAGCGGTTGTGCAGCCGGGTGAGCACGTCGTGCTTGCCGAGATATTCGAGATAGGCTTCCGCCTTCTTGCGCGCGGTGATGTCGGTGAGCGCCACCTGCACCAGCGCCCAGTCCCGCTCATGGCCGGGCAGCACGTTGAACTGGAGGTGGACATGCACCTCGTCGCCGGCCAGCGTGTAGTTCACCGCCTCGCGCTGGTGCATCAGCCGCCCGTTCCACAGGTCGATGAGCTGCTCGCGGAAGGAGCGCATCATGTCGTCGCGGAACACGGTGACGAGGTTGCTGAGCAGCGTCGCCTTGTCCGGGGCGCCGAACATGTCGAGCGTCTGCCGGTTGACGTCGATCACCCGGATCTCGCTCATGCAGCGCTCGACGAATTCCGGGTGGACGTCGGTGAAGACGCGGAAATCCTCGATGCCGCGGGCCCGCACCTCGTCCATGAGCTGGCGGATGGCGGAGAAGTCCTCCACCCAGAGCGAGCAGGGCGAGTGCTCGAACAGCCCGCGGGCGTGGCGCTCGGCCTGTTCCACCTGGCGGCGCGCGGTCTCCCGCGCGGTCACGTCCTCGGTCGCGACCAGCACCCGGTCGAGCCGGGCCTCGTGGCCCGGCAGCACGGTGCCGTGGAGCTGGATGTCGAGCCGCCGCCCGGCGAGGGTGTAGTTGACGGCGTTGCTGAAGAAGCGGGTGCGGCCGTCGAACAGCTGGGCCAGCTCCTCGACATGGGTGCGCAGCATGTCGTCGCGGAACACCCGGTCGATATTGGCGACGAGATGGGGCAGGTCGTCGGCGCCGAACAGCGCCAGCGTGCGGGCATTGACCCGGAGGATGCGGATGCGCCCGGCGCAGTCGCGCACCCGGGCGGGGTGTTCGGCGAGATGCTGGCGCAGCGAGGTGACGCCTTCCGCCCGCCACTGCTCGAACAGCGCCTGCACCCCGGAGAAATCCTCCAGCCACAGCGCGATCGGCGCCAGCTCGAAGGTGGGGTCGGCCACCTCCATCTCCGGCGCGGTGCCGGGGGTGGGGTCGGTGCTCTTCAGGAACATGGTCGCGTCCGGGCGGTAGATAAGGTCGGGAAGGCTGCGCCGGGGCTCCGGCGTTCATATGCGCGCGAGCATAGACGCTGCGCGGCGCCGGGGGCCGGTATCATGATAGACCTTCCGGGCCGGGGCCGCCGGCGGCGCGGCTTTCGCCCGGGAAAGCGCGCTTCCCGAGCGGCATTCGGCATTTGACGCCGTCCGCGCCATGGTCCAAGTCGGGGCGATGCCGCCGGGCCTGCCGCCCGTCCGGCCGCCGCGAGGGAACCGTCATGACCATGCACGATTTTTCTGCCAAGCACTGGGTGGCGGTCACCGTCATCCTGCTGATCGCGGTGGGGGCGTTCCTCTTCAGCTGGACCTGACCGGCCCGCCCGCGCGGCCCGGCGGCGGTCTGGCCGAAGGGGCGGTCTGGCCAAGCGCGGGCGGCGTGCCTATGTGAGGCGGAAGACGCGGCGGCCGGGCCGCGCCGAGTTTGCGGGAGCGTTCTTGTCCAT
>CAZIXP010000241.1:0-3878 GCA_964543245.1 uncultured Starkeya sp. | reverse complement strand
CCCGCCCCATCCCGTTACTCGGCGTACTTGGCCTGCGAGATCACGCCCGCGATGGTCGACCGGCGCTTCGTCCAGTTGATCATACGCTCGACGCGGATGCCGACCATGTTGTGCTGCCACAGCGAAACCAGCGTGGTGGACGCCGTGAAGGGCGAGTCCGGCGCGGTTTCCATCTGCACAGTCGCATCGCGGCTGATGTCGACGGTCACGCCGCCCTCGTCCGCAAGCAGGACCTCGCTCGCCACCAGGAACGTGATCGGATAGCCATCGGCCGGCGAAGCGGTCGAGGCGTTCAGATTGGTCGTGGTGATGACCGGGAAGCCCAGCAGCGAACCGCCATTGACGGTGATGCCGGGGAACTCGTAGCCACCCGTCGCATTGACCATCATGCCGAGACGCATCGCCTGCGTCGGGGTCATGATCCAGACACCGGAGCCCATCGGGAGGTTTGCCGACACGAGCGAATCCAGCATCGTCGCGGCATCGGTACGGAACGCCGAGGCGGTCGTGCCGGTTGCCACCACAGGGGTCACGCCATAGGTCACCGACGCGGGCGACACGTCCGAAGACGCGTTGCTGATATCGATGAACTCGATATCGAGGAACTGACCGATCGAGGCCGCGAGGTCGTCGCGGACCAGCATTTCGGCCGACGGGTTCGACAGGCGAACCAGTTCCTCGGTCAGCGGGATGATGCCCGCCGCCTTCGCATGGTCCAGCGTGATCGAGTCGAAGGCGATCGAGGTCAGCGGCTTGACCTTGCCTTCACCGACCCAGTTCACCGTGGCGCCGGCAGTCTGACGCGGCACTTTCACCTTGAAGGGAACGCGGCGCATGCCCTGAATGCGGCCCATGATCGTGGCCGGACGCAGATACTCGATGAACTCGCTTGCGAGGTTCGTGTACTGCACCAGAGGAGCCGCCCACGTGGTGTCCGTGGTCGTGCCGGGATTGACCGCGGTCTTGACGATCAAGTCCTTTGGCGTCTTCAGGATCGCCACCAGATCGCCCGAGGCGTCGCCCCAGCGGCCCTTCGCGATGTCGGCCGCTTCGCTGCGGTTGCCCTGCGCTTCCGCAAGGACGCTGATCAGGCGGGTGAAGCCGATGCCCTTGTCAAGCTTGGGCTGGTTCACGCGAACCGCCGTGCCATAGGCCGGAGCGCCGCCCTCGCCGCCACGCGAGCCGGAGCCCGCCTGCTGCGTGGCACCGTCCACCGCCTTCAGCGAGGTGCGGTTGATCTTGTCGAGTTCGTGGAGGTCGACCAGTTCTGCGTCGAGCGACTTGATCTCAGCCTTGAGCGTATCGGTCTCTTCGCGCTCGGCCTCGTCCTTCGTGCGGCTCTCGGAACTCGCCTTCTCCTGGATCTCGTTGATGCGGGCGGTCTTCGCCGCGCGCGTCGCTTCGAACGCGGAAATGCGTTCGGCAATGGGGGTCGCCATCTTCTGCTGTCCTCTCGGGATTGCTTTCACTGCCCCGAGACGCCGGGAAGGGTTGTTATCGCCGCTTTCCTGCCCTCGGCCTGACGCGGCCAGCAGTTCGGCGTCGATGCTCTTGATTGCAGTGATCGTCGCCTCGGCGTTCGCCGGGATCGTCACCAATGACAGCTCCATCCACTCCCAACGGGTGAAGCGGTAGCCGCCATTCTCGATAATACTGCGTTCCTTCGGCCGGAAACCGATGCTCACGCCGCGGACAAGCCCGGCCTTCACGGCCTGCCATGCCTTGTCGACCATGTCCTTCAGGGGCCCGGCCTCGGCGATCTTCGCCAGACGGGCCTTGAAGGGGATGCCCTGCTTGTTTGGCTTCGCCCATTCGACCCAGCCCACCGGCTCATCCGCGCGATGCTGCCACAACAGTGCCATCGGCGTCTTGAATTCCGCCCCCATGGGCTCGACCACATCGTCCATGCGGTCCGGCGTCGGCGTCGAAGCAATGCCCTCGATCAGGCGCGCGTCCTCGGCCTCGACAGCCTTAGCCGTCAAGGTCGCGTATGCTCTTTCCATGCCTCGGAATCCTCTCGGGCGCTTCCCAGCGCTCAGGCAAAAAACATCTGATACTTCTTGGGCTTCTCAGCCTCGGTCAGCGGCGCCACGCCAAACGCCATCGTGGCCGCGACCATGCCGTCAATCCGCCCCGAACTCTTGGCCTTGCTCAGCTTCCGGTTTCCCGCCGGGTCAGACTGCACCACCGCATTCGCGGCGCACATCGTCAGAACAGGGTGCCCGCCATGCGCAACACGCCCGTTCAGTATCTCCGCCTCAAATTCCCGCAGCGCCGGCGACATGGACTGAAAGCCCTGCCCGAACTCGGAAAACCGATCCTCGATTTGCGCCTCGCTGAACCCGGCCTTCAGCAGCCAAGGCCGCAAGTGCTTGAAATTCCAGCGATCAAACGCAAGCTTCCGAACGTCGTAACGGTCAAAAGCTCCCCTGAGCCACGACGCCACGTACTCATAGTCCACCGACCGGCCCGGCGCAGCGATCAGATGCCCCTGATCGCGCCAGACATCATAGGGAACCCGATCCTTGCGGGCCTTCTCCGCCAATCCATCCCCAGGCAACCAGAACGTTGGATGCACCTGCCAGATGCCATCAACCCGCCCAATCAGAACCAACGCGGTCAAGTCCGCCGTTTCCGACAGGTCCAACCCGCCATAAACGGGAACTGAGCCGATCGGCTTCACCGGCGCCGCGCATGACAGCCATAACGGACGGCTGACGAACGGCGACGAAGCCTCAACGCGCCGGTTGAGAACCAGATTCTCAAACTCGGATTGCCTGCTCGGCATCCGGCGGGCATCCTCAGCCATCGCGAGCACCTCGCGCGCAGACTGAAAGTCCCCGAACGCCGGGTTGGCCGCCCTGATTGCGTCCTCGCCAAACGGATCCAGGTCAGCCGGAGCCGAATACAGGAACAGCTTCACACGCGGATCGTGCGCCGCCTTGGCGTCATCGATCAAAACACTCAGCAGGTCCGCGTCGGTCGGCGCCTGCGTAGAAATGACGATACTGAGCGGCTCCTCTTGCGCCGCGGTCGCGGTTTCCAGCGCCTCGTATAGTTCCGACCTCGGGCCTTTGACCTGCCCAAGCTCATCATGGATCGTCAGGACCGGGCTCAACCCGTAGGCCGTCGACGCATCCGCCGACAGCGCCCGGTAGGCCGTGCCGATCTCGTGGCAAACAAGCTGCTTCGCCGTGTCCCTTACCGTCACGACCGCATTCAGGTCCGGCGACATGCGGACCATCTTGGCCGCCAACGCAAACAGAACCGCCGCCTGATCCCTGGACTGCGCCGCAGAGAACAACTGCGAATTCGGCCTCGATTCCGGCCCGCACAGATGCAGCAACAGCAGAAACGCCGCCAGCGCCGTCTTGCCGTTCTTCCGGCCAAACGAGATGATTGCCCGGCGCGTCCCCTCGGGGTTGTCGTAAATTTCGCAGATAATCTCCCGCTGCCAAGGCCTCAGCCCGACCGCCTGCCCTACCAGCCTGCCCTCGGGAACCCGGCAATGCCGTTCGATCCAGATCGCGTTGCGCTCGCCCCGCGTCACGTCTCCCAAGGCTTCACCGAGATCGTCTTACCCTTCGACTTCTCAGGGTGGTAGCTCGACTGCTGCGATATCCGCATCCGGGTTGCCAGCGATGACATCGCCCGACCCTCTCTCTCCTGCATAATCAACAGCTTATCGTAAGCCGCTATATCCAGTTCCTCACCCTCGGAAGACTCCATGCGCTCTATCAACTGAGCAACCCGTCTCGCCGTCACGACATGGCGGCAATACTGCACCAACATCCCATGCGTCTCGCGCCCGAACCAGTCGGCCGGCATCCGGTCGACGATCGCCTGCCATTCAGCCGCCTGCTCCTCATTCAGTTCGC
>CAZIXP010000240.1:0-4055 GCA_964543245.1 uncultured Starkeya sp. | reverse complement strand
CCGTGCCGGAGGGCGGCTTCGTGCTGCAGAACCGCGGCGCCGCCTTCCGGCTCGATGGCGAGGTCGCCCGGCTCGCGCCGGGACTGCGCCCGCCCACCACCCTGATGCCGAGCCTTCTTCTGCGCGGGGGCCGGCCGTCCCATGTCCTCGGCTGCATGGGCGGAGACGGCCAGATGCAGACGCAGGTGCAGCTGATCCTCGACATGTGCGTGGCGGGTCTCGACCCGCAGCAGGCGGTCTCCCGGCCGCGCTGGTATCTCGACCGCGCCGCCGAGGGAGGGCCGCGTCTCGTTGTCGAATCGGGCGTCGACGCCGCGCTGGTCGAGGCTCTGCGCGGGAAGGGACATCGCATCGACCGTATCGGTCCCCTGCAGGACCTGATGGGCCACGCCCAGGTCGTGGCGTTCGAAGCGGACGGCGTTCTTTCCGGCGCCGCCGATCCGCGCTCCGACGGTCAGGTCGCTGCCGTTTAGATGACGCAACGTCATCTCGCGCCGTCGCCCGGCAGGACCGGTCGCGGATCGGGGGCGCATATTTTCAAGCCCGTCATGGTGTGCCACTCTTGGTGGAACGGAAACCCTATGTGCCACCGCCCGGCGGTCGCCGGCGCCGAATCCCCCGGAGGGCTTTGCCGCGGCAGGGGCGGGTGGGAGGCGCACTACCCACCTCGGGTTATTGTTGCCCCCTGCCACCCCCGCTGAAATGCCCGCAGCGCCGCGACCGGCTTGTCCGCTCGCTGCCGCGCGAACCCATTCCGGCAGGGAGCCCCTCATGAAATTGGCGATGAAACTAACCGCGCTTGCAGCCCTGGTGTCGCTCTCCGTCGTCTCGGGCGCGCGGGCCGACTGCCTCAGCGACATCAAGAAGGCCGGCGTCATCACGGCGGGCAACGGCCTGCTCGGCACCAAGCCCTTCGTGTGGAAGAACGAGGACGGCTCCTATGGCGGCATGGAGTGGGAGATCTTCCAGGAGCTCGGCAAGCGTCTCGGCGTGCCGAAGCAGGATTATGTCATCACCGAATGGACCTCGCTCATCCCCGGCCTGAAGGTCGGGCGCTGGGACATCATCCTGTCGGGCATGGCCGCGACCCAGGAGCGGGTGCAGGGCGCTGGCATCTCCTTCTCCACGCCCTATTTCCTTCTCTACGACTACGTCATCGTGAAGAAGGACTCCCCGATCAAGACGCTGGAAGACCTCAAGGGCAAGACGCTGGCGTCCACCCTCGGCACCATGGATTCCATCAACGCCCATGTGCTGGTCGAAGCGGGCAAGGCCGGCAAGGTGCTCGACTTCAACGATTTCGGCTCCCCCTTCTCCGCGCTGCGCAACGGCCAGGCCGACGCGGTGGTGATGGACCAGGCGACCCTGCTGGCGCAGGAAGAGACGATGGGCGACCTGCGCACGCTGGGCGAGCCGCTCTACTACAAGTCGAAGCCGGAATGGGCCGCGGCTGAAGAGAAGGCGCCTTACATTCTGGGCGGCACCTCGGTCGGCGTGCGGAAGGAATGCCCGGAACTGCTCGCCGCCATCAACGAAGCCCTGGCGTCGATGGATGCCGACGGCACCCGCAAGGCCATCCTCAGCAAATATCACGTGTGGGCGCCCTATCAGGAAAAAATGCTGAAGTAGTCGGGCGGAGACGACGAGATGTATGAGTTTTTCTTCGTCCTGATCCCCCGGCATTTCCCGTTCCTGCTCGAAGGCGCGCTCGTCACTCTTGAACTGTCCTTCCTCAGCATGGGCTTCGGCCTGGTGCTGGGACTGGCGACCGCGCTCGGAAGGCTCAGCGGGAAGCCGTGGCTCGACTGGCCCCTGAAGAGCTATGTCGAGATCTGGCGCGACGTGCCGCTGATCGTCCAGCTCATGGTGATCTATTTCACCCTGCCGACGATCGGCATCACGCTGTCGGGCTTCTGGGCGGGGGTGCTCGGTCTCAGCCTCAACCTCGGTGCCTACCTCTCCGAGGTGTTCCGAGCCGCGATCATGTCGATCGACCCCGGGCAGCGCGCCGCGGGCATGTCGATCGGCATGTCGAAGGTGATGATCTACCGGCGGATCATTTTTCCCCAGGCCTTCCGCATCGCGATCCCGACCATCGGGGGATATTTCATCGCGCTGCTGAAGGATTCCTCGCTGGTCTCGTTCATCTCGGTGAACGAGCTGTTGAGGAACGGGAACATCATTATTTCCAATACGTTCCGCAACATGGAAGTGTATATGATGGTCGCTATCATATACTTCGTTCTGAGCTTCACCGCCTCGCGGCTCATCCGCTATCTCGAACACAGCCTGACCCCCCGCTATCTCCGGCGGCAGGGGCGGGCTGCCAAGGCGCTCGCGCCGGATGTCGCGGTGATGCCATGAGCGATGAACCGCTTCTCAGCGTCCGGGCGCTGCACAAGTCCTTCGGCGCCCTCCATGTGCTCAAGGGCGTCGATCTCTCCGTGCGGTCGGGCGAGGTGTCCTTTCTCATCGGGCCCAGCGGCGGGGGCAAGTCGACCCTCATCCGCTGCATCAACTTCCTCGAGACGCCGAGCCGGGGCGAGATCACCTTCGACGGCCGGGCGCTCTGCCACGAGGACGGCCTCGTCTTCCATGTCGCGCCGGAGCGCGTGCTGCGGGCGGCGCGCAGCGAAATGCCGATGGTGTTCCAGCACTTCAACCTGTTCACCCACCGCACCGTGCTTGAGAACATCATCGAAGGCCCGGTTCTGGTGAAGCGCCGCCGCCGCGACGAGGCGATCGCCGATGCCGAGCGGCTGCTGCGCGAGGTGGGCCTCGGCGACAAGGCCGACTTCTATCCCGAGCAGCTCTCCGGCGGGCAGAAGCAGCGTGTCGCCATCGCGCGGGCGCTGGCGATGCAGCCGAAGCTGATCCTGTTCGACGAGCCGACCTCCGCGCTCGATCCCGAACTGGTGGCGGGCATTCTCGACACCATCCGCGGCCTGGCGGACCTCGGCATGACGCTGGTCGTCGTCAGCCATGAGATGTCGTTCGCCCGCAAGCTCGCTGACGTCGTCCACTTCATTGCGGACGGCACCATCGTGGAGTCGGGCCCGCCCGACCGGATCTTCGACAACCCGGAAAGTCCCCGGCTCAGCGGCTTCATCCGCTCGATCCTGCATTGAGCGCGGCCCGTCCGGCCCTGCGGTCTCCGGCGACGTCGTCCGCCGCCGGACCGGCCGCCGGCCGATCAACCTTCCGGCGGCCAGTCTTCAGGCGGCCAACACTCAGGAATGCAGCATGCCCCAACCCTTCCATCTCGGACTGTTTCTCCAGGGCTCCAGCGTCCAGGCCTGGGGCCAGCCATGGACCGGGCGTATCGCCGAGACCTGGATGAAGCCGGAGCTGTTCCTCGACGTCGCGCGCTCGCTGGAGCGGGCCTGCTTCGACTACATCCTGCTGGAAGACAGTTCCTATATCGGCGAGAGCTTCGGCGGCTCGCGCGCCATCTATCTCCACAACGGCATCTCGGTGCCGCGGCAGGACCCCTCAGTCGTCGCCAGCCTGATGTCGGCGGTGACCAGCCATATCGGCATCGTGCCGACACTGGCGACCTTCGCCTACCCTCCCTTCCTGCTGGCGCGCCTCGTGGCGACGCTGGACCAGGTGTCGGGCGGGCGTATCGGCTGGAACATGGTCACCGGCAGCTCGGACTTTGCCGCGCGCAATTTCGGCATGGAGAGATTGACCGAGCATGATCTGCGCTACGACATGGCGGACGAGTATATCGACCTCGTCGACCAGCTGTGGAAATCCTGGGATCCCGACGCCGTCGTGGCGGATGCGGAAACCGGCATGCTGGTCGATAACGACCGGGTGCGGCAGATCGACTTCAAGGGCAAATATTACAGCTCGCGCGGCCCGCTGAACTGCGGACCTGCGCCGCAGGGCCGACCGGTCATCGCCCAGGCCGGCGGCTCCGCCCGGGGACGCCAGTTCGCCTCGAAACATGCCGACACCATCGTCGCCAGCGTGGTCGGCGCCACCGCGATGCGGGACTATCGCGACGATGTGCGCGCCCGCATGGTCGGCCATGGGCGCGATCCCGACAG
>CAZIXP010000239.1:0-4148 GCA_964543245.1 uncultured Starkeya sp. | reverse complement strand
CGCCTCGATCAACCTGGGGTGCGCTGCGGCCAAGACGATCGTGCAGCTCGACCGCGCCTCACGCGATGATCTCCGCCGAATTGAGCATCTCGATGGGCGGGAAGATGCCCAGCGCCTTGGCGACGCCGATGTTGATCGTCAGCGAGAAGCGTTTCAGCGACTGGATCGGGATGGTGCCGGCCGGCCGATGCTGCACCAGGATCTCCGCCGCCTGGCTGGCGGCGAGCTGGCCGACCGAATAGCCCCGCGCCACCAGCCCGGCCAGCGCCCCGGCGCGCACCGCCGCCTCGGAGGCGCCGAAGGTCGGCAGGTCGACCGCCCGCGCCGCGGCGGTGACCGGGCCGTAGACGCTGCCGAGGAACGGGTCGGGCGCGAGGTAGAGCCATTCCGCCCCCTCCGCCTTGATCTGGCTGACGAGATCGCCCAGCCCCGCCGCGGTGGGGCGCCCGTCCGGCCCGGCGGCGAAGACGCGCTCCACCAGCCGGAGGCCGTTGGCGGCGCAGAAGGCGCGGGCCTGCGCGATCAGCGCCAGGGTCTGGGCGCCGGCATTGGAATGGAGGATGCCCACCGTGTCGAACGGCCGGTAGGATTGCATCGCCCGCAGCTGCACCTCCGGCGGCACCGCCGAGGAGGCGCCGGTGACGTTGCCGCCCGGCGCCTCCAGGCTGCGGGCGATGCGGTTCTGCAGCGGAAAGGCGACGAGCGCGAACACCAGCGGCCGGTCGCGGATGAAGTCGGCCGGGTTCGGCGCGTCATAGGGGCCCGCCAGCGCCAGCGTCACGGCGGCGCCGGAGGTGTAGACGAGGTCGGGGGCGAGGCCCGCGATCTCGGTGCGCAGGGCGGCCACCGCGCCGGGATCGCTGCCGAGGCGGCGGGGCAGGAGTTCGGCGGAAATGTTCTCGGTGGCGAGATAGTCGCGGAACCCGCGCTCGGCCGCGCCTTCGCCGTCGGGCGTCACCATGACGACGCGGAAAGCGCCGGCCTCGGCCCGGCCCGGCCGCGGCCATCCGAGGGCGGCAAGGGCGGTGGTGCCGAGGGCGGCGGCGCCCGCGACGAGAAGCTGGCGGCGATGCAGCACTGGGGTCATCCTGTGGTGGCGTCCCGATTCGGGATACGCTTCGCCTCGGCCTCTTTTAGTGTATTCGTCATCGGCACGCGACCTCCCGCGCGCCGGACGATGCCGAAGCCGGGCCGAGGGGAGGGCGGCCGCGTGAGGCGCGGTATGGGCGGGCGGTTTGCACGCGCGGTTTGCACGGGGAGGAGACGATCGGTTCCGATGACGCCTTCGCCGCGGCGGACCGCCTTGCGCTCGCCGCCGAACTCGAGGAGCTGACCCGCGCCGCCGACTGGCTGGAGGGCCTTGCCGCGCGCGACGGGCTGCCCGAGCGCACCCTGTTCAAGCTGCAGCTCAGCCTCGAGGAGGCCCTCGCCAACATCATCACCTATGGCATCGCCAGCCTGCCGGCCGGCGCCGGCCGCATCGCGGTGGACTACAGCCGCGCCGCCGACATGGCGCGGCTGCGCATCAGCGACAATGGCCCGCCCTTCGACCCCACGGCGCGCGAGGAGGCGGCCAATCCCGCCTCGATCGAGGAGGCGGAAGTCGGCGGCCACGGCATCCAGCTCATGCGCCACCTGCTGGACGAATTTTCATATTGCTACACCGGCGGCCATAACCGACTGATACTTGGCAGCCGGCTGGCCCCGGGCTGAGCCTGCCACCCGCGAGGCCCGCCGGGCCTTGCCCGAACCCCCACCCGCGAAGGCTTCCATGCAGATCGACCGCGACCAGCACGACACCCACACCGTCATCCGGGTGAAGGGGCGTCTCGACACCGTCCACGCCAAGACGTTCGAATCCTATGTCTGCGACACCATCCGCGACGTGCCGGGCGCCATCGTCGTCGATATGTCGCAGGTCGACTACATCGCCAGCTCGGGGTTGCGCTCGCTGCTGATCGCCGGCAAGCAGATGAAGGCCGCCCACCGCGATCTCGCCTTGTCCGGCCTCCAGCCGCATGTGCGCGAGGTGTTCGACATCTCCGGTTTCGCCACGATCTTCAAGATCGTCTGATCCGCCCCCGCGCCGCCGCGGGCGCCGCCCCTTATGGCAGGGTGAGGCGGCGCACCGCGTCGTGCCAGCCGGCGAGCTTGCGGGCGCGCAGCGCCGGCTCCATTGCCGGGGTGAAGCGGCGTTCCAGCCGCCAGCTGTCGGCGAAGCGCTTCGGCGCGGGGAAGATGCCGGCGTGCAGCCCGGCGAGATAGGCCGCGCCGAGCGCGGTGGTTTCCTTCACCACCGGGCGGTCGACAGGGGCGGCGAGCAGGTCGGCGAGGCGCTGCATGGCGAGGTTGGACGCCACCATGCCGCCATCCACCCGCAGCACGGTCTCGGCGCCGGCGGCCTCGGTGCCGGCCCCGCGCCAGTCCGCCTTCATCGCGTCGAGCAGGTCGGCGGTCTGGTAGCAGACGCTCTCCAGCGTCGCGAGGGCAAGCTCGGCGGCGGTGGTGCCGCGGGTGAGGCCGAAAATGGCGCCGCGCACATTGGGGTTCCAGTGCGGCGCGCCCATGCCGACGAAGGCCGGCACCAGATAGACCTCCTGGGCCGGGTCGGCCTGCTCGGCCAGCGCCTCGCTCTCGGCCGAGGACTTGATGAGGCCGAGCCCGTCGCGCAGCCACTGCACCGCCGCCCCGGCGATGAAGATCGAGCCTTCCAGCGCGTAGGTGCGCCGGCCGTCGAGCTGGTAGGCAATGGTGGTGAGCAGCTTGTTGGTCGAGGCGACCACGGTGCCGCCGGTGTTCAGCAGCGCGAAGCAGCCGGTGCCGTAGGTCGACTTGATCATGCCCGGCTCGAAGCAGGCCTGCCCGACTGTGGCCGCCTGCTGGTCGCCGGCGATGCCGGCGATGCGGATGGCGCCGCCGAACAGATCCGGCAGAGTCGTGCCGAAATCGGCGGAGGAATCCTTCACCTCGGGCAGCAGCGAGGCCGGCACCCGCAGCAGGGCGAGCAGTTCCGGGTCCCATTCGCCGCTGTGGATGTTGAACAGCAGGGTGCGCGCGGCATTGGTCGCGTCGGTGGCGTGGACCGCGCCGCCGGTAAGGTGCCAGAGCAGAAAGCTGTCCACCGTGCCGAAGGCGAGCTCGCCGCGCTCGGCCCGGGCCCGGGCGCCGGGCACGTTGTCGAGGATCCAGGCGATCTTGGTGCCGGAGAAATAGGGATCGAGGATCAGGCCGGTGCGGGCGGTCACCTGCGGCTCGTGGCCCTCGGCCTTGAGCTGGGCGCACAGATCGGCGGTGCGGCGGTCCTGCCAGACGATGGCGCGGTGGATGGCGCGGCCGGTCTTGCGGTCCCACACCACCGTCGTCTCGCGCTGGTTGGTGATGCCGATGGCGGCGATGTCGGCGGCGCTGGCGCCGGCCTTCTCCATCGCGGTGCGGCAGGTGGCGAGCGTGGTGCGCCACAGATCGTCGGCCTCGTGCTCGACCCAGCCGGAGGCGGGGAAATGCTGGGGAAATTCGAGCTGGGCGGCGGCGGCGATGCTGGTGTCGGGACGGAACAGGATCGCCCGCGACGAGGTGGTGCCCTGGTCGATGGCGAGGATGTAGGTCGGCATGGCAGGCCCTCCGCAAGGCTGTGAAGCGCCCGGCCGGCTCCCGGCGGCCGTTGCGACACGCCGGGTCGGGCGGGTCGGGCCGGCGCGGGCGGGGCGGCGGGTGGGGGAGATCATGGCGGGACGCGGGGCCGCCGGAAAGGGTGTCCCGGCCGGCGTGACGGGGCCGGCGCCGGCACGGGGGCTGGCGCCGGCAGGGGCTGGCGCCGACACGAGGCTGGTGCCGGCCTGCGCCGGGTCGGGAAGGGGCCTGCCGCCGGTCGCCCGGCGGCACGGCAGGCGCCGCCGCCTTTTCGGGGCGACGGGAAGGGCTGCCGCGGCTGATGCGGCGGCCGGCGGCGAAGGTGACCTCCGCCAGCAGCTTGCCGGCATAGACCGGCCGGACCGCGTGCGCCACGCCGTCCACCAGCTTCACGCTGATGACGTCGGACAGGCAGCCAGTGTTGAGGTCCACCGCCGCCGCCGCCACCAGATCGCGGCCGGCCGTGGTAGCGCCGGCCAGGATGAGGTTGGGCGCGTGCTCGCGCGCCAGCTTGACCA
>CAZIXP010000238.1:0-4196 GCA_964543245.1 uncultured Starkeya sp. | reverse complement strand
CCCCGGGGGGGGCGTGGGGGGTATCGGTATGGCGCGGTTGGGGGGGCTGGGGGGCGCGGGGCTGGGGGGCGAGGCGGAGATGGCCGCGCGGGTCGGTCTCCAGCCAGCCGAGCGCGGCCCATTCCTCGAAGCAGCCGCGCACCTCCCCCGCCTCGTCAAGCACGGCCGCCCCGTCGAGCCCCGCCGCCCCGTCGAGCCCCGCCGCCGCGGCCAGCGCGGCCGGGGCGGCGAAGCGGTCGGACAGCGCCAGCCACAGGCGCCCCGCCGCCGCGTTCAGGATGCGGGCGGTGCCGGTCGCGGTATCGAGGACGAACAGCACGTCGTCCAGCACACGGAAATAGAAGCGATCGGTCATGTCGGGCAGATCCTTGTCGGGCAGCTCTCGTCTCGGCAGCTGCGGCACCCCGCCCGGCGCGGCAGGCTGAAGGGCAGGGAACGCTCTGGGGACACTCAGGCGGCAGGTCGCTCCGGGGGGCGTGGCCGCCGCGCCCGCCGCAGCCCGGCCGCAACCTGCCGCGGCGCGGCGATGAGGGCCGCAGCAGCGGCGCCCGCGCCGAACCGCAAGGGCTGATCGCGAGCGGCGCCGTGCGCGAGGCCCCGCACAAGGGGCCCCGCGCACGAGGCGCTCCACAAGAGACGCTCCGCATCAGGCGCTGCGCGAGGGCTGGTCGCGCGAGGCGATCCGAAGGGTCATGTCGGGCGCGACACCCGCGCGCAGGCCCGGAGACGGCGCCCGAAGATTTCAGACGCCCGTCGTTTCGGACGGCACACGGCAGTTCCCCGGCACGCCCGCGCCCCTCCGCGTGATCAGCGGGGCCGACGGCCGCCCCGCCACGGCACCGGGTGAACGCCGCCGGCCTCCCGCGATCCCGTATGGGAGGCCTCCCGCGATCCCGCTCGGCATGATCATCCCGGCAGCACCGTGCATGGCGCCAACACGCAAGGCGCGAACCCCGCGCAGCTCCCAGCCGCACGGCTCCACGCGCCAGCACGCTCGTGCCAGCGCCGGCCGGCGCGGACAAAGGCCGGCACCACCTGCCCGCGCTGCGCGACCCTTGCGCCAGCCCCTTGCGCCCGCTGTTGGCCGCCCCTTCGATCCAACGATCCGCGCCCGGGCGAGACGGGTCGCCGTACAAGGCACAGCAACCATCGGGGCGGGGCCGCAGACGGCGGGAGCGGGACGTGGCACGGGAAGCATCCTTGTCCCCCCGCTTGCCTGTCCCTCCGTTTTCCCGTCGCCCGGCATCGACTCACCGCGCCAGCGGCTGTGCGCGGCAGCAGACAGCCCGGCTCGACAGATCACCCATGAAGCGCCCCGCGGGAAGCCGCGCGACAGCCCGCGAGCCCCTCTTCGATCCCGTGGCGCCGGCACCGCAAGCCCGCCGAAGACCGAACCTGCCAAGGCCCCCCGCCGCATCCAGCAACCTCCGCCACGCCGGAAGTGCGCCCTATCGCGACATCGGCGCCCCCGCCGCCGCGCCGCGCGCCGAATCAGCCGCAGCGTGCCGGCGCGACCGCCCGGCCCTGTCAGTAGGCCCAGGCCGCCCGCTTCATCGACATCAGCGCCAGCGTCACCGGCACGGCATAGCCGGCCTTGCGGCCGAGCCGGGCGATCGCCGCGCGCCGGCGCTGGTCCACCTCGCCCGGGTCGTGACCCGCGCCGGCGACATCCGCACCGGCAGCGCCGTCGGAGACGCCGGAAACCGGCTCGCTTTTCTCGTCAGACATATCGTTGCCCCCAAAAACCGTCGATTTCCCGGCAAAAATACCGCAGCGACACCACAACCCGCAGGTGAAACGGCGCCGCCCGCCGCCCGGGTCTCCCCGGCACAGATCACCGCACCCTTCTGTGCCCGACCGCTGCCGGAACGGCCACGGCACCCCCGGCACCGGAGCGTAACAGCCCCGGCCATCGCGATGCCGCAGCACGTCTCACGTCATGAGAAGCGCGCCGCGAGGCCTTGTCAAGCAAGGCTCCCGCCCCGCGGCCGGCCCGCGTCCCCCGGCCGCTGGACAGCGCGGAAGGACGCTGCCTATCGTCACCGCGCGCCCCGGGCATGACGGATCGGGCGCCAGGCCCCGGAGGTGCGGTCAATGTTTGACGACAAACACTCCCGGTTGCAGGTGGAAGGACTCGGCTGGGCCTGCCGCGCCGTCTCGCCCTTCATCGCCACTGCCGCCGTGCGGCAGGCCTGGCCGCGGGACGAGCTGTGGCCCGGCATCCTGGCGGCGGCCGACCGTCACCGCCTGCTGCCCGCCCTCGCCCATGCGCTGGCGCGGCGCGGGCTGCGCGAGCGTCTCGACCCCGACATCGGCGAGGCGCTGGACGCGATCGCGGCCTGGAATGCCGAGGGCAATGCCGCGCTGCGGGCGCAGATGCTGGAGATCAGCGCCGCCTGCAACGCCGCCGGCACCCGGCCGGTCTGGCTCAAGGGCGCGCTCGCCCTGCTGCCGCCGGACGGGCCGGGGGGCGGGCGGATGATGATGGACCTCGATATGTGGCTGCCCGATCCGCCGGGGCTGGCCCTCGCCGCCGAAGCGCTCCGCCGGCTCGGCTACGCCATGGCCGACCCGGAGCCGTTCCATCTCGACCCCGATTTCCAGCACGATGCCCCCTTAGTCCATCCCCGCCGGTCGGCGGCGGTAGAGCTGCACCGCCGGGTGGTGAGCCGGTCGCTCGAGGCGGTGCTGCCGGAGGCGGAGGCGCGCGCGCGGATCGAGTGGCTCAGCTGGGAGGGCACCCGCATCGGCCGGCTCGACCCGCTGTTCGCGGCGCTGTGCGCCCTGGTGCAGGCCACCCATTCCGGGCCGCAGCCCTTCGACAGCGGCGCCATTCCGCTGCAGAAGGCGTTCGATGTCGTCGGCCGCCTCCACGCCGATTTCGGCGGAGAGGTGCCGGCGGAAATGGTGCAACGGCTGGAGGCGGCGGGCTGGGGCACCACGGCGCGCCAGTTCTTCACCACGTGCGATCGCTGTTTCGGCCTGCCGAACCCGCTGCCGCCGGACGAGGCCAATCTGCGCGCGGTGGAGGGCCATCTGCGCCACCCGCGGCTGCGCGCGGCGGCCCGGGCGCTGCGCGCGCTGCTCAGCCCGCGGGCCTTCGCGGTGCTGCGCCATCCCTCCCGCATCCCGGGCCATGTCGCGCGGGTGCGGCAGGGGCGCTGGTAGAAGCGGCGGGCGGCGCCGGGGGCGGAAGGGCGCGCGGCCGGCTCAGCCCTGCTGGGCCGGGGTGCGCACCACCAGCCCGTCAAGCGCCTCGCCGATCTTGATCTGGCAGGAGAGCCGGGAGTTCGGCTTCACCTCGGAGGCGAAGTCGAGCATGTCCTCCTCCATGGTGGAGGGCTCGCCGGTGACCGCCACCCACGCCTCGTCGACATAGACGTGGCAGGTCGCGCAGGCGCAGGCGCCGCCGCATTCGGCGTCGATGCCCGGCACGCCGTTGCGGATCGCCGCCTCCATCACGGTCTGCCCGATCTGGGCCTCTACGGTGCGGGCGGTGCCGGCGGCATCGATGAAGGTGATCTTGGGCATCGGGAGCGGGCTTCTCACGGGCTGGAATGGTTCGAAGGCGGGCGTGCCTAGATAACCTCCACCCGGCCGGATTGCCAGCGCGGCGCGCGGCCAGCCGCGCGGGGGCCGTGCCGGGCGGCGCCGCGCGTGCCCGTGAGCCTGGGTCAGGAGGTGGGGCGGGCGCGGTTTCACCCGCCGCGGCGCGGTTTTCCACACCCCCGGCCGCCGCGGCACCGGATCGGCCGGGTGAATGGACACATCGTCCACCTCATCGCACCGACTGGACTCCCGCGCCGTAACGTCCGACACTGGTTCCGCAGGCCCCGCGGCCGCCGCCCGCACCGGGCATGGGAACGCCGCCGCGCCGCGGCCGCCACCCTCCGAAAACCTCCTGAGATACCTCTCGATGGTATGGTGAACAGGTCGTTAACGATATCGACACACGTTTACGAAACCCTAGTTCCCTTTTGAAACGCCCCCGGCTTAGGATAAGGCTGCGGCAGACCAGAGACGTCACTTTTGCGACCAAAAGGCGTGTTCTTTCAGGGACCACGCCGCGCAGCGTGAGGAAACGGGTAAGCGGCAACCCCGGCCCGACGGCGTGAGCCGGTCGGAGTAGCGTACGGACCGGAGGCGATGGCGATGGCGACGAGCACGAAGAAAGTTAACCAGGACCCCACCGCGGC
>CAZIXP010000237.1:2984-4223 GCA_964543245.1 uncultured Starkeya sp. | reverse complement strand
CGGCCCCGGGACAAGCCGCGGGTGCCGCCGGCCGGGTGCTGGGGGCCGGGGCGCTGGCTGGACTCGGTAGTCCCTATCTCGTCGCGCTCGCCGAACAGCTCGCGCTGCCCTACACCCTGCTCGGCACCATGGTCCTGGCAGCTGCGGCGCAGCTCGGTGCGCTGGTCTTCGCGGTGGGCCTGCGCGAGGCGCGGCCCGCGCTTGCCGACGAAGCCGCGCCGCCCCCGCGGCTGCTGCCGTTCCGGCGCCTGCTGCTGCCGAGCCTCATCGGCGCCGCGGCCTGGGCGGCGATGGCCTGCAGCATGGTCAGCGTGCCGATCGGCCTTGCCGGCTGCGGGGTCGCGGTCGCGGGCATCAGCGGCATTGTCGCCTGGCATGTCGTGGCGATGTACGGGCCGGCGCTGTTTGCCGGCCACCTCGCCGGCTGGGTCGGGGTGCGGCCGCTGGCGGGCTTCGGCCTCGCCGTCACCCTTGCCGCGGCCACGGCGGGCCGGCTGGCGGGCGATCCCGCGGTGCTGGCCGCCGCGTTGCTGATGACCGGCGCGGGCTGGGCAGTGACCACCGCTGCCGTGACCGGCTGGCTGCACGAGGCCGGCCGGCTCGACGGTCTGCGTCTGGCCGCCCATGACGGGCTGGTGCTAGCGGGGGCGGTCGCCGGGGCGGCCTTCAGCCTGGTGTGAGGGCCCGATGGCGGCGGATGTCGCGACGCAGCCCCCTTCAGGCCTCGGGATCGTCTCCCGTGATCAGGCGGGCGCCGCGCTGGCGGGTGACGTAGTTCCACAGCCAGTGGAACGCGACAGAGAGCCGGTTGCGCGCCCCGATCAGGAAATAGACGTGCACCACGCTCCAGAACAGCCAGCCCGGAAAGCCCTTCAGCTCCAGCCGGCCGAGCTTGACCACCGCGGCGTTGCGCCCGATGGTCGCGAGGTCGCCGGCATGGCTGTAGCGGAACGGCGCCGGCGGTTTGGCACCCGTCACCCGTGCCTTGAGCAGCCGGCCGACATGCTGGCCCATCTGCTTCGCCGCCGGCGCGATGCCGGGAACCGGCTTGCCATCCTGCTCGAACAGGGCGGTGTCGCCGATGGCGAAGACCTCCGGCAGGCCCGGCACCGACAGCTCCGGGGTGACGCGAACCCGCCCGGCGCGGTCGGCCTCGGCGCCGATCCACCCGGCCGCCGGCGAGGCGCGCACGCCCGCAGCCCAGATGATGGTCGCCGCGGCAATGCGCTCGCTTGGCTC
>CAZIXP010000237.1:0-2954 GCA_964543245.1 uncultured Starkeya sp. | reverse complement strand
GATGGTCTCGGACCGGATGCGCCCGTTCGGCTCGGTGTCCACGCCGTCGGCATCGCAGGAGATGACGCGCACATTGGTCAGCACGTCGACGCCCATCGTCTCGAGCCGCTCGCGGGCATAGTCGGAAAGCGCCGGCGGCATGGTGGGCAGCACCCGCGGTCCCGCCTCCACGAGCAGGATCCGCGCGGTCCGGGGGTCGACCCGGCGGAAGTCGTCTGGCAGGGCGTGACGGGCGACCTCGGCGATGGAGCCCGCCAGCTCGACCCCGGTCGGTCCGCCGCCGATGATGACGAAGGTGAGGAAATGCCGCCGCTCCTCGGCGCTGTCGCACAGCTCGGCCCGCTCGAAGGCGATGAGGATCTCACGCCGGATGCGGGTCGCGTCCTCGATCTTCTTCAGCCCCGGCGCCACCCGCGCCCAGTCGTCATGGCCGAAATAGGAGTGGGTCGCCCCGGTGGCCAGCACGAGATAATCGTAAGGCACGCTGTCCCCACCGAGCAGCACGCGCCGGGCCGTCGTGTCGACCCCGGTCACGGCGGCCATCAGCACGGTGAGGTTGGACTGGCCGCTGAGCACGCCGCGCACTGGCCAGGCGATGTGGGCCGGCGACAAGGCGGCGCTCGCCACCTGGTAGAGCAGCGGCTGGAAGCAGTGATAGTTGTTACGGTCGATCAGCAGCACGTCGGCAGGCAAGCCACGCAGCGCCCGCGCGGTCTCGATGCCGCCGAAGCCGGCACCGATGATGACGATGCGGGGCCGCTTACCGCCGGCGGGCAGCGGCGCCTCGTGGTGCGCGGAAATCTCTGGCCGGTTCTCCGCCTCGGAAGCGCCGTTCTCGCTCATGCCCGTCCTCGCGTGCTGCCCGGATGTGGCCGTGCCGTCCGGCTGCACACTAGCGTGGCCCGCGCCGACGTCACCCATGCACGGATAGGAAGCCACGTGCGGCCAAAAGTCGATCGAAGGCGCTGGAGGTTTCCACCTCGTCGAGAACGAAGAACGAGGTGATGAAATAGCCGAGGGTGATCGCGGCGATGGCGGCCACCGCGAGGATGAGCATCAGGCGGGCGGAAGGCGTCATGGTCGGGGAACTCCACGTCGATGGCCGTCACAGGGTCCTGCATTGACGCCCCACGGGAGAAAAGTTCACCATCGCGGTGCGCCCGCGGTCAGGTGCCGCACGCGGCGATGGCACTTTTCCCGCGCTTGCGCATTGATGCCCAAGGCTGCGGCGGCGGTGCCGCCGTGGCCGGGTGCGGAAGGGTATATGGAACAGTCTGAAAGGCTCGCCGCCTCGCTCTCGGAAGAGGGACGCTATCGGCTGCTGGTCGAGGCGGTGGTGGATTATGCCATCTACATGCTCGATCCCGATGGAATCGTGACGAGCTGGAACCCCGGCGCGGAACGGGTGAAGGGCTATCCGGCCGCCGAGATCATCGGCCAGCATTTCTCCCGCTTCTATACCCCGGAGGATCGCGACGCCGGGCTGCCGGCGCGGGCGCTGGAGACCGCGCGCACGGCCGGAAAGTTCGAGAGCGAGAACTGGCGGGTCCGCAAGGATGGCTCCCGCTTTTGGGCCTATGTTGTGATCGACCCTATCCGGGCGCCCGACGGCGGAATCGTCGGCTTTGCCAAGGTGACGCGCGACCTCACCGAGCGCCGCGAGGCGCAGATGGCGCTGGAGCGCACCCGCGAGGCGCTGGTGCAGTCGCAGAAGATGGACGCGCTTGGCCAGCTCACCGGCGGCATCGCCCATGATTTCAACAACCTGCTGATGGCGGTGCTCGGCAGCCTCGAACTGATGCGCAAGCGCCTGCCGGACGACCCGAAGCTGCTGGCGCTTCACGAGAACGCGGTGAAGGGCGCCGAGCGCGGCCGGGCCCTGACCAACCGGATGCTCGCCTTCGCGCGGCGCAAGGAAGCGATGGCCGAGGCGGTGTCGGTTCCCGCGCTGGTGCGCGGCATGACTGATCTGATCCAGCGCTCGCTGGGGCCGGCCTACGACATCGAGCTGCGCTTCCCCCTCGTCGACCGGCCGGTCCTGTCGGATGCCAACCAGCTTGAAATGGCGCTGCTCAACCTCGTGGTGAATGCGCGCGACGCCATGCCGGATGGCGGCCGCATCGTGATCGCGCTGCGCGAGGAGGCCATCACCGCCGCGGATGACCGCCGCCTGGAGCCGGGGTCCTATCTCTGCCTCAGCGTGTCCGACACCGGCATCGGCATGGACCCGGAAACCCTTCGGCGGGCGGTCGAGCCCTTCTTCACCACCAAGGGAATCGGCAAGGGCACCGGGCTTGGGCTGTCGATGGTCCATGGCATTGCGGAGCGTTCCGGCGGCCGGTTCGTGCTCCGCAGCCGCCCCGGTGCGGGCACGGTCGCAGAGCTGTGGCTGCCCGCCGCCGACCGGGCCGCGCTGAACGAGGAGACAAAGCCGGCGCCGCAGCCCTCCGCACCGGCGGGACTGGTGGTGCTGGCGGTGGACGACGACCCGCTGGTGCTGACCAACACCATCGCCATGCTTGAGGATCTCGGCCATGCCGGCCTGCCCGCCGGATCGGGCGCCGAGGCGCTCGATCTTCTCCGCCGCACCTCCGGCATCGACATCGTGATCACCGATCAGGCGATGCCGCACATGACCGGTTTGCAGCTGGCGGCCGAGATCGCCCGGCACTGGCCGGATCTCCCGGTGCTGCTGGCGACGGGCTATATGCCCGATCCGGACGGGGCGCCGCTGGACCTGCCGGTGCTCGAGAAGCCCTTTACCGAGGCCGAGCTGGCGGCGCGGCTGGGCGCGCTGGTGCCGCCGCGCTCTGAGCGGCTGGTCCGTCTCGCCGATCGCGCCCGCCGGGGCTGATACCTGGAGCGTATCCGGTGAACCCACGTTCACCGGATACGCTCCAGGTTGTTGTCTTGCCGCATTTTCTTCACGCGAACCGGAATCCACTTCGCTCGAA
>CAZIXP010000236.1:0-4245 GCA_964543245.1 uncultured Starkeya sp. | reverse complement strand
GCCGTGTCGCGCCGCCTTGCGGCGCGGGCGCGCCTTGCCACGTCCGGGCGCGCGTGCGAGAGCCCCCCATCCGCCGCCCAGGAACCCGCCATGACCGAGATGCTCTCCGCCCGCGCCCTCGCCGCCGACATCCGCAGCGGGCGCCTCACCCCGCTCGCCGTCGCCGAGCGCTGCGCCGCCGCCATCGCCGCGCGCGAGGCGGAGATCGGGGCCTTCGCGGCGCTGGATCTCGACGGGTTGCGCCGCGAGGCCGCCGCGCCCGGCCTGGCGCAGACGCCGCTGGCCGGCCTGCCGGTCGGGATCAAGGATGTGCTGGACACGGTGGATTTTCCCACCCGGCGCGGCTCGCCCATCTTCGCCGACCATCGTCCGGTCAGCGACGCCACGGTGGTGCGGATGGTGCGGCGGGCGGGCGGCCTCATCCCCGGCAAGACCGAAACCACCGAGCTCGCCTTCCTCGAGCCGGCCCGCACCCGCAATCCCCGCGACCTCACCCACACGCCGGGCGGCTCTTCCGCCGGCTCGGCCGCCGCGGTGGCGGCGGGCATGCTGCCGCTGGCGCTGGGCACCCAGACCGGCGGCTCGGTGATCCGCCCGGCCTCCTTCTGCGGGGTGGCGGGCTTCAAGCCCTCCTTCAAGCTGATCCCGACCAACGGCATCAAGGCGTTCTCGTGGTCGCTGGACACGATCGGCCTGTTCGCCGCCGGGGTCGAGGACCTCGCCTTCGCCATGGGCGCCATCACCGGGCGCGACGTCGCGCTGGCCGACGACCCCGGCACGCCCCGCATCGCCGTGGTCGACACCATCGCGGGGGCGACCGCCTCCGACGCCGCCCACGCCGCCCTTGCCGAGGCGGCGCGCAGGCTGGCGGCGGCGGGGGTGCCGGTCTCCGCCTTCACGCTGCCGGACGCGGTGCAGGCGGCCAATGCGGCGCACGCGCTGGTGCAGGATTTCGAGGCTTTCCTCGCGCTCGCCGACGAGTGGGACCGGCACCGCGACCAGCTCTCGGCGCTGCTGCGCGGCCATCTCGCCGCCGCGGCGGAGGTGACGCCGGAACGCTATGACGAGGCCCGCCGCACCGCCCGGCGGGCGCGCCATGCGCTGGCCGACAGCTTCGCCGGCTTCGACGCCATCCTCACCTTCTCGGCGCCCGGCATCGCACCGGAAGGCTTCGCCACCACCGGCGTCTCCAGCTTCAACCGGATGTGGACCCTGCTCGGCAGCCCCTGCGTGAACGTGCCCGGGCTGACGGGGGAGAAGGGCCTGCCGATCGGGGTGCAGATCGTCGGGCGTTTCGGCCGCGACCGGGCGGCGCTGGAGGCGGCGCGGCTGCTGGAGCGCGCGCTCGGCTGAGCCGACCTGACCGAGCGGCGAAAAAGGGTTGCGCGGGGATGAGCGGCCATTAGTATATTTTGACGATATACTAATGGTGGAAATATGATCCCAGACCGTCGCCTTTCCCGCCGCGCCTTTGGCGGCCTGCTCGCCTCGCTCTCCGCCCTCGCTGTGTCCGCCGCGGCGCGCACCCCCGCCCGCGCCGAAACGGCGACGGTGCGCATCGGCTACCAGCGCTCCTCCACCCTCATCACGCTGCTGAAGACCAATGGCGCGCTGGAAAAGGCGCTGCAGCCGCTTGGTGTCGAGGTGTCCTGGCACGAATTCACCAGCGGCCTGCCGCTGCTGGAGGCGCTGAACCTCGGCAAGATCGACGTCAGCGCCGATGTCGCCGACACCGTTCCCGTCTTCGCCCAGGCCGCCGGGGCCAAGCTCGTCTTCTTCGCCGAGGAAGGCCCCTCGCCCACCGCCCAGGCCATCCTGGTGCCGAAGGACTCGCCCATCACCTCGGTGGCGGGGCTGAAGGGCAAGCGGGTCGCGGTCACCAAGGGCGCGGGCAGCCATTATCTGCTGCTGGCGGCACTCGCCAGTGCGGGGCTGAGCTTCAAGGACATCTCGCCGGCCTATCTGACCCCGGCGGATGGCCGCGCCGCCTTCGTCAGCGGCAATGTCGACGCCTGGGTCGCGTGGGACCCCTTCCTCGCCACCACCCAGCAGCAGTCCGGCGCCCGGGTGCTGGCCGACGGCGCCGGGCTTGCCGGCTACAAGCGCTACTACCTCACCACCGCGAGCTTCGCCAAGGAGCACGGCCCGGTGCTGGCGGTGCTGTTCGACCAGCTGAAAGCCACCAGCGCCTGGGTGAAGCAGCACCCGGCCGAGGCGGCCCGGGTGCTGGCGGGCCTGTGGAACATCGACGCCGGGGCGGTGGAGACCGCGAACGGGCGCCGCAGCTATGCCGTCGCCCCGGTCACCCGGCAGGGCCTCGCCGAGCAGCAGAAGATCGCCGACGCCTTCGTCGCGGAAGGGCTGGTGCCCAAGCCGGTCGACACCGCCGATGTCGGCATCTGGCAGCCGGCGGGCGGCTGAGCCGAGGTGCGGGGAGCCGCTCCGGCGCGCCGGAGCCGGACCTTCATCGGGACGCCGGCGCGATCCCGTCGATGACACGAGGTAAGGCCGGTCATCGGCCTCACCATCCACCTCACCGGCCTGACCATCCACCGGATGCCGAGGGCGAAAGGGGTATGATGGTGAGGCGAACCGCCGCCTCGCAGGGGCCGCCGCGGCGCTACTCCGCCGCGGCCTTCTGCGCGGCGGGATCGTAGTTCAGCAGCGGCGCCAGCCAGCGCTCGGCCTCCTCTACGCCCATGCCCTTGCGGCGGGCATAGTCCTCCACCTGATCGCGCTCGATGCGGCCGACGCCGAAATAAGCCGCGTCGGGATGGGCGAAATAGAGCCCGGAAACCGCCGCCCCGGGCCACATCGCGAAGCTCTCGGTGAGCTCCACCCCGATCGCCGCCGTGGCATCCAACAGCTTGAAAAGCGTGGCTTTTTCCGTGTGGTCGGGCTGCGCGGGGTAGCCCGGCGCCGGCCGGATGCCGCGATAGGCCTCCTTGATGAGCGCCTCGTTGTCGAGCGCCTCGTCGGCGGCATAGCCCCAGAACTCGCGGCGCACCCGTTCATGCATCCGCTCGGCGAAGGCTTCCGCCAGCCGGTCCGCCAGGGCCTTGAGAAGGATGGAGGAATAGTCGTCATGCGCGGCCTTGAAGGCGTCGGAACGCTCCGGCTCGCCGAAGCCGGTGGCGACGCAGAAGCCGCCGACATAATCCGCCACCCCGCTTTCGCGCGGCGCGACGAAGTCGGCAAGGGCGAGATGGCTGCGCCCGGCGCTCTTGGTCATCTGCTGGCGCAGGGTGTGAAGGGTCGCCAGCTCATCCCCGCGGGCGTCGTCGCGGTATAGCACGATTTAGTCACCGACCGCATTGGCCGGCCAGAAACCGATGACGGCGCGGGCACTTAGCCATTTCTCCGCGACGATGCGCTCCAGCATGCGGCGGGCATCCTCATAGAGCGCCCGGGCGGGAATGCCGACCTTCGGGTCATCGAGAATGGCGGGGAAGCTGCCGACCAGTTCCCAGGACTGGAAGAACGGCGTCCAGTCGATATAGGGCACCAGTTCGGCGAGGTCGTAGCTCTCGAACACCCGGATGCCGAGGAAGCGCGGCGCCGGCGGGACGTAGCCGGCGAAATCGAGCACCGCCCGATTGGCGCGGGCATCGGCGATCTTCACCCGCACCTTGTTGCGGTCGGATTTGGCATGGGCGTCGGCGACCTTGGCATATTCGGCGCGGATGCTGGCGACATAGTCGGAGCGGCTGTTGTCGTTCAACAGGTTGGACACCACGCCGACCGCCCGGCTGGCGTCGGTGACATAGACCGCCTGCCCCCGCAGATAATGCGGCGCGATCTTCACCGCGGTGTGGACCCGGGAGGTCGTCGCCCCGCCGATGAGCAGCGGCACGGCGAAGCCTTCGCGCTCAAGCTCAGAAGCAACGTGTACCATCTCGTCGAGCGAGGGCGTGATGAGGCCGGACAAGCCGATGACATCGACATTCTCGCGCCGCGCCACTTCGAGTATTTTGGCCGCAGGAACCATGACGCCGAGGTCGATGACTTCGTAATTATTGCACTGAAGCACGACGCCGACGATGTTCTTGCCGATATCGTGGACATCGCCCTTAACGGTCGCCATCAGCACCTTGCCGGCGGCCTTCGATTCCGTGAGGCCCAGCTCAAGCTTTTCCTGCTCCATGAAGGGCATGAGATAGGCCACCGCCTGCTTCATGACGCGGGCCGACTTCACCACCTGCGGCAGGAACATCTTGCCGGCGCCGAACAGGTCGCCGACCACGT
>CAZIXP010000235.1:0-4289 GCA_964543245.1 uncultured Starkeya sp. | reverse complement strand
ACCTCGACCTATGGCCGCGCCTTCATCGTCGGCCTGCTGAACACGCTGCTGGTGGCGGTGGTCGGCATCATCCTGGCGACCATCATCGGCTTCCTGGTGGGTGTCGGCCGGCTGTCCAAGAACTTCGTGGTGCGCACCCTGTCGGCGACCTATGTCGAGATTCTGCGCAACCTGCCGCCGCTGTTCCAGATCCTGTTCTGGTATCTCGCCGTGCTGAGCGCGCTGCCGAGCCCGCGCCAGAGCATCAGCGTCTTCGGCGAGATCTTCCTGTCCAATCGCGGCATCATCATGCCCCGGCCGCTGTTCGGCGAGGGTACTGCGCTGGTGTTGTGGACCACGGGCTTCGCCATCCTCGTCACCGTGCTGCTCTCCGCCTGGTCGTCGGCCCGGCGGGAGGAGACCGGCCGCGGCCTGCCGATGGGGTGGATCGGCACCGTCATTCTCATCGGCCTGCCGCTGGGGGCCATGGCGATGACCGGCTTCCCCATCACCTTCGAGCAACCCGCGCTGAAGGGCTTCAATTTCGTCGGCGGCGTGCGCGTCATTCCCGAATTCGTCGCGCTCACCCTGGCGCTTGCCACCTATACCGCCGCCTTCATCGCCGAGAATGTGCGCTCGGGCATCCAGGCGGTCAGCCACGGCCAGACCGAGGCGGCACACTCGCTGGGTCTGCGTTCCGGGCAGACGCTGCGCCTCGTCGTGATCCCGCAGGCGATGCGGGTGATCATCCCGCCGCTGACCAGCCAGTATCTCAACCTGACCAAGAACTCCTCGCTCGCGGTCGGCATCGGCTATCCCGATCTCGTCGCGGTGTTCGCCGGCACGACGCTGAACCAGACCGGCCAGGCGATCGAGATCATCGCGGTCACCATGGGCGTCTATCTCGTGCTGTCCATCATCACCTCGGTGATCATGAACGCCTATAACCGGCGCGTCGCGCTGGTCGAGCGGTGAGGGCGGCGCCATGACCTTCGCCATCGACGACCACACCTTCGTCCGTGAGGAACTCCACGCGCCGCTGCCGCCGCCCCGGCGCAATATCGGGGTGTTCGGCTGGATGCGCGAGAACCTGTTCTCAAGCCTCCTCAACACCGCGCTGACCCTGTTCGGCGTCCTGCTGATCGTACTGATCCTGCCACCTCTGGTGCGGTTCCTCATCATCGACGCGGTGTGGACCGGGGACAGCCGCGAGGCCTGCCTCGCCCCCGGGACAGGGGCCTGCTGGCCCTTCGTCAAGGCGAAATTCGGCCAGTTCATCTATGGGTTCTATCCCATCGACCAGCGCTGGCGGGTCAACATCGTCTTCGCGCTCGGCGCGGCGCTGCTGGTGCCGCTGCTGATCCCCTCCGTCGGGCAGAAGCGGCTGAACGCGCTGCTGTTCTTCGGCGTCTATCCGGTGCTGGCCTTCATCCTGCTGACGGGCGGCAACATCGACGCCTCGGCGTTCCTGTTCCGGCATTTCGGCCTGTTCGGTGGGCTGGCGGGTGTCTCCGTGGCGGGAGTCAATCTTGCCTATTGGCTGGACTTCCTGCTGACCGCGGCGCTCTTCACCGGGCTTGGCGCGGCGCTCGGCGCCGCGCTCGGCGATGCCCGCGGCGTCGCCCGGATCGTCGCCTCCTTCTTCCTGGGGCTCGGCGTCATCACCCTGCTGTGGGACATCGATTTCGGCCTGCAGCCGGTCGAGACCCGGCAATGGGGCGGCCTGCTGGTGACGCTGGTGATCGGCGTCACCGGCATCGTGACCTCGCTGCCGCTCGGCATCCTGCTGGCGCTGGGGCGGCGCTCGCGCATGCCGATCGTGCGGCTGCTGTGCATCATCTTCATCGAGTTCTGGCGCGGCGTGCCGCTCATCACCGTGCTGTTCTTCGCCACCTATATGCTGCCGCTGTTCCTGCCGGCCGGGACCAACCCGGACGGCCTGCTGCGGGCACTGGTCGGCGTCGCCCTCTTCACCGCCGCCTATATGGCGGAGGTGGTCAGGGGTGGGCTGCAGGCGATTCCCAAGGGGCAGTATGAGGGGGCCATGGCGATGGGGCTGACCTGGAGCCAGATGATGCGGCTCATCATCCTGCCGCAGGCCCTGACCCTGGTCATTCCCGGCATCGTCAACAGCTTCATCAGTCTTTTCAAGGATACGACGCTGGTCCTGATCGTATCGATCTTCGATTTTCTCGGCCAGCTGCGCGCGGCGTTCACCGATCCCAACTGGGCGAGCCCGGTTACGCTCTATACCGGCTTCGCCTTCGCCGGCATCGTCTACTTCATCTTCTGTTTCGGCATGTCGCGCTACTCGATGTTCGTCGAGCGCCGGCTGAATACGTCACATAGACACTGAACGACGGAGAAACCCCATGAGCGAAGCTCCCTCGATCGTCCCGAGCGATGAAATCCCCGCCGTTCACATCCCACCCGGCAAGGAGACGGCCGTTGAACTGGTCGGCGTCCACAAATGGTACGGCGAATTCCATGTGCTGAAGGACATCAACCTGAAGGTGCGGCGCGGCGAGCGTATCGTCATCTGCGGGCCCTCCGGCTCCGGCAAGTCGACCATGATCCGCTGCATCAACCGGCTGGAGGAGCACCAGAAGGGCTCCATCGTCGTCGACGGCATCGAATTGACCAATGATCTCAAGCGGATCGACGAAATCCGCCGCGAGGTCGGGATGTGCTTCCAGCACTTCAACCTGTTCCCGCACCTCACCATCCTGGAAAACTGCACCCTCGCCCCGATCTGGGTGCGCAAGATGCCGAAGCGGGATGCCGAAGAACTCGCCATGCATTTCCTGCGCAAGGTGAAGATCCCGGAGCAGGCAAACAAGTATCCCGGCCAGCTCTCGGGCGGCCAGCAGCAGCGCGTCGCCATCGCCCGCGCGCTCTGCATGAAGCCGAAGATCATGCTGTTCGACGAGCCGACCTCCGCGCTCGATCCCGAGATGGTGAAGGAAGTTCTCGAGACCATGGTCAGTCTTGCCGAGGAAGGCATGACCATGCTGTGCGTCACTCATGAAATGGGCTTCGCCCGCCAGGTCGCCAACCGCGTCATCTTCATGGATGCCGGCCAGATCATCGAGATGAACGAGCCGAATGCTTTCTTCTCCAATCCCCAGCACGAGCGTACCCGGCTTTTCCTCAGTCAGATACTGCACTGAGCCGGAGCCCGTCGCCGCCGGTGTTTCGCGGCCGCATGCCGTACGGCCGCCCCTCGGGGCGGCCGTTCTGCGTTCCGGGAGAGTGGAAGGTCGGTGCGGTGGGGTGGATGATGTGTCCGATATCCGCCGCCGCCGTCAGTCCGCCGGGCCGGTGGCGACCGGCTGGTCGGAGGCGCCCCATTCGCTCCACGAGCCGTCATAGAGCGCCTTCGGCGTCGCCCCGATGGCGTCGAGCGCGAGCCAGATCACCGAGGCGGTGACGCCCGAGCCGCAGCTCGTGACGATCGGCCGCTCCGGGTCGAGCCCGGCTGCCGCCACCGCCGCGCGGATGGCGGCGGGTTCGGCAAGGCGGCCGTCGCGCACCACGGCGCCGACCGGCAGGTTGCGGGCGCCCGGCATGTGCCCGGCGCGCAGCCCGGCGCGCGGCTCCGGCGCCTCGCCGCGGAAGCGCTCGCCGGAGCGGGCATCGGCGACCTGGGCGGTGCCGGTGGCGAGCAGCCCGGCGACCTCATCAATGGTCGCGACCCGGCCGGCGTCGAAGCGCGGGGTGAAGAGGGCGGCGGCCGGCGTCGGCACGCCGCTCTCCAGCGGGCGCCCCTCCGCCTGCCATTTCGGCAGCCCGCCATCGAGGATGAAGACCTCGCGGGTGCCGAAGGTCTGGAAGGTCCACCACACCCGCGGCGCCGAGAACAGGCCGAGCGAATCGTAGACCACGAGGCGCGAGTTGTCGCCGATGCCGAGCGCCCCCACCGCGGCGGCGAAGCTGGCGGGGTCCGGCAGCATGTGGGGCAGCCCGCTGGCGGTGTCGGCAATGGCGTCGATGTCGAAGAAGACGGCGCCGGGGATGTGGCCGGCGCGGTATTCCGCCTTTGCGTCGCGGCCGGCGGTGGGCAGGTGCCAGGAGGCGTCCACCACCACGAGGTCGGGGGCATCGAGCGCGTCGGCCAGCCAGTCGGTGCTCACCAGCCAGGGGGAGGAGAGGGGGGCGTCGGTCATGCGGGGTCTCCCGGCGGCGCGGCGGCCGCCCGTGTGGTCTGAAGGACGCGGCCCGGGGCGACGGAGGCAGGGGCGCCCCCGGCCGCGATCGGGCGTGAGAGTGGACTTTTTCCGCGCCCGCCGCCATGCGCCAGCACAAAGCGC
>CAZIXP010000234.1:0-4292 GCA_964543245.1 uncultured Starkeya sp. | reverse complement strand
GCCCGGTGGTGCTGCTGCTCGACTGCGGCTGGCCGGCCGCCGCGACCTGGGAGCATCGCCGCGGCGCCGCGGAGGGCGTCATCGCTGACGCCGACCTCGAGAACCGCGGCATCATCCTCGTCCCCACGGGCGATCCTCCGGCCGAACCCCATGTGATGCGGCCCAGCGAGGCGCGGGACCGCCTGCGCACCCTCGCCCCGGTGCCGGACATTCCCGACCGCGCCGCCGCGCTGGCGAGCCTCGAGCGGGCGCTGGCCGTGGCGCCGGACGCCTCCGTGGTCTACCTCGCCGACGGCGTCTCCCTCGCCGCCGACGACCCCAGCGCGACGGCGCTCGCCCGCCTTGTCGGCCAGCGCCCGCTGGTGGTGATGAATGGCGGGCTTGCCGAGCCGCTGGCGCTGGCGGGCGCCGACAATGCGGTGGATGCCCTCACCGTGCAGGTGGTGCGCGCCGACCGCGACACCAGCGGGCGCGAGGGCGTGGTGCGGGCGCTCGACATGCGCGGCCTGCCGCTCGGCGAGGCGCCCTTCGGCTTCGAGCCCGGCGCACGCGAGACCGTGGCCCGCTTCGACCTGCCGGTCGAGATCCGCAACGAGGTGGCCCGGCTCGAAATCACCGGAGAGGCCTCGGCCGGCGCGGTGCAGCTGCTCGACGAGCGCTGGCGCCGCCGCTCGGTGGGTCTGGTTTCCGGCGCCACCGCGGACCAGCGCCAGCCGCTGCTGGCGCCGTCCTATTATCTCAGCCGCGCCCTCGGCCCCTTCGCGGATGTGCGCCTGTCGGAAGGGCGCGCCTCGTCCGAGGCGATCGACAGCTTCATCGACCAGAAGCTGCCGGTCATCATCCTCTCCGACATCGGCACCATCTCGCCGGAAACCGAGCAGCGGCTGCAGCGCTGGATGGAGGGCGGCGGCGTACTGGTGCGCTTCGCCGGCCCGCGCCTTGCCAACAGCGACGACCGGCTGGTGCCGGTCACGCTGCGCCGCGGCGGCCGCGTGCTCGGCGGCTCGCTCTCCTGGGAACAGCCGCAGAAGCTCGGCAGCTTCGCCCCCGATGGCCCGTTCCGCGACGTGCCGGTGCCGAACGACGTCACGGTGCAGCGCCAGGTGCTGGCGGAGCCGGACGGGCTGCTGGCCTCACGGACCTGGGCGGCGCTGACCGATGGCACCCCGCTGGTGACCGGCGAGGCGCGCGGTCGCGGCATGCTGGTGCTGTTCCATGTCACCGCCGACACCACCTGGTCGGACCTGCCGCTGTCGGGCGCCTTCGTCGAGATGCTGCGCCGGGTGGTGGCGCTGGGGGGATCGACCGCGACCGAGTCCGCCACCGAGGCCGGCGCGGCGCCCAGCGGCGAGACCATCGCCCCGAGCCGCCTGCTGGACGGGTTCGGCGCCTTCAAGGGCGTGCCGCCCACCGCCAAGGCGATCCCGACCGGCTTCGTCGGCCGCGCCAGCCGCGACCACCCGCCCGGCTTCTACGGGCCGCCGGACGGGCTGGTGGCGGTCAACGCGCTGCTGCCGGCCGACCGCCTCGTTCCGCTCGACCTCGCCCCCTTGGGGACGAGCGAGCCCTATCGCGACGTCGCCCCGCGCGACCTGCGCGCCCCGGTGCTGCTCGCCATGTTCGCCCTTCTGCTGATCGACGCCGTGATCGTGTTCCTGCTGTCCGGCGGCCTTGCCCGCCTGCTGCCGCGGCGGGCGGCGGCCGCCTCGCTCGCGGCGCTGGTCGCGCTCGGCGCCCTCGCCCTGCCGGTTCCGCAGGCCCGGGCCCAGAGCCCGGCCCCACCCGCCGCGTCGCCCGGCGCCCATGGCCCGGCGGCCGCCGCGCCCGCGCCGGCCCCGACCCCGGAGCAGGACGCCTTCGCGGTGAAGGCGAGCAGCGCCACCCGTCTCGCCTATGTCCTCACCGGCGATGCCGAGACCGACGAGGTCAGCCGCGCCGGGCTCAAGGGCCTCACCGACTTCCTCGGCCAGCGCACCGCGCTGGAGGCCGGCGAGCCGATGGGCGTCGACCCCGCCCGGGACGAGCTCTCCTTCTTCCCGCTGCTGTACTGGCCGGTCGTGCCCGGCGCGCCGAAGCCGAGCCCGGCGGCGCTGGCGCGCATCGACGCCTTCATGAAGCAGGGCGGCACCATCCTGTTCGACACCCGCGACGCCGAAACGGTGCTGCCCGGCAGCAACGGCGCCGGCACGCCCGCCAATGACACGCTGCGCGCCATCCTTTCCGGCCTCGACGTGCCCGAGCTGGAGCCGGTGCCGCGCGACCACGTGCTGACCAAGGCGTTCTACCTGCTGCGCGACTTCCCCGGCCGCTTCAGCGGCGGGCAGACCTATGTCGAGGCGCTTCCCGCCGCGGAGGAAGGCGAGGACCGCCCGGCCCGTGCCGGCGACGGCGTCTCGCCGATCATCATTACTTCCAACGACCTCGCCGGCGCCTGGGCGATGAGCGATGACGGCCAGCCCATACTGCCGCTGTCGGCCTCCGAGCCGCGCCAGCGCGAGATGGCCTATCGCGCCGGCGTCAACCTCGTGATGTACGTGCTCACCGGCAACTACAAGGCCGACCAGGTACATGTGCCCGCGCTGCTGGAGAGGCTCGGCCAATGAATCTCGGGCTCGGCTTCGATCCCCTCATCCCGCTGCCCTGGCTGGCGGGCGCCGCTGCGCTCGCGCTGCTGGTCAGCGCCCTGCTGCTGGCCGGGCGCACCCGCGGCGCGCTGCTGCGGGCGCTGGCGCTCGGCCTCGCCCTGCTGGCGCTCGCCAACCCCTCCCTCACCCGGGAGGAGCGCGAGCCGCTCTCCACCGTGGTCGCGGTGGTGGTGGACAAGAGCGCCAGCCAGGATTTCGGCGAACGCACGGCCATGACCGAGGCGGCCCGCGCCGAGCTGAAGGCCCGGCTCGACCGGCTGCCCGGTGCCGAGGTGCGCTGGGTCGAGGCCGGCGGCGGCGCCGGCGACGTCGACGGCACCCGGCTGTTCACCGCGCTCAACGCGGCGCTGGCCGACGTGCCGCCGGAGCGGGTGGCGGGGGCGATCTTCCTCACCGACGGGCGGGTCCACGACATTCCCGCCACCGCCGCCGCCCTCGGCTTCCGGGCGCCGGTGCATGCCATCATCTCCGGCCATGCCGGCGAGCGCGACCGCCGGGTCGCCCTCACCTCCACCCCGCGGTTCGGCATCGTCGGCCAGAACCAGACGGTCGGCTACCGCGTGATCGACGAGGGCGCCCCAGCCGGCGCCCGGGTGGGCGTTACCGTGCGCCGCGACGGCGAGGTGGTGGCGCGCCCCATCGTCACCGCCGGCACCGACGCCCAGGTGGAGATCCCGATCACCCATGCCGGCGGCAACATCGTCGAGATCGAGGCCGCCGGCCTCGACGGCGAACTGACCCCGGTGAACAACCGCGCCGCGCTCTCCATCGACGGCGTGCGCGACAAGCTGCGGGTGCTGCTGGTCTCCGGCGAGCCTCACGTCGGCGAGCGGACCTGGCGCAACCTGCTGAAGTCCGACGCCAATGTCGATCTCGTCCACTTCACCATCCTGCGCCCGCCGGAGAAGCAGGACGGCACGCCGATCAACGAGCTGTCGCTCATCGCCTTCCCCACCCGCGAGCTGTTCCAGCAGAAGATCAAGGATTTCGACCTCATCATCTTCGACCGCTACGCCCAGCAGGGCGTGCTGCCGATGATCTATTTCGACAACATCGTGCGCTATGTGCGCGAGGGCGGCGCGGTGCTGGTCGCCGCCGGCGCCGACTACATCTCGGAGGGCTCGATCTTCCAGACCCCGCTGGAAGCCATCCTGCCCGCCGAGCCCACCGGCAAGATGACCGAGGTGCCGTTCCGCACCCACCTCACGCAGGCTGGCCAGCGCCACCCGGTGACGCGCGAACTGCGCGGCTCGCAGTCCGAACCGCCGCGCTGGAGCCGCTTCTTCCGCGTGGTCGACACCGTCAACGCCAAGGGCACCAGCGTGCTGGACGGGCCGGACAACCGCCCGGTCCTGCTGCTCGACCGGGTCGGCGAGGGGCGGGTCGCGCTGCTGCTCTCCGACCATATCTGGCTGTGGGCGCGCGGCTTCGAGGGCGGCGGGCCTTACATCGACCTGCTGCGCCGGCTCTCCCACTGGCTGATGAAGGTGCGGGAACTGTAGGTGGTGCGGCTCTCCTGGGTCGCGCGCGGCGGCGACATCGTCATGTCGGGCGGCAGTGACTCGCCAGTGGCGCCGCCCATCGTCGTCGGCGCCATCGGGTTCGACGGCCGCACCGGGCCGGTCGGCGCCGGCAGCGCGCCCCAGG
>CAZIXP010000233.1:0-4322 GCA_964543245.1 uncultured Starkeya sp. | reverse complement strand
GTGCGGCAGGGCGTCGTGCGGCAGGGCGTCGTGCGGCAGGGCGTCGTGCGGCAGGGCGTCGTGCGGCAGGACGTCGTGCGGCCGGGGCATTCCCGGCGCGCTATGGCGCGGCAGGGTGCGCGGGACGGCGGCTGAGGGAGCGCGTGCCGCCGTCCCGCCCGGCTCGCGCGGCCAGCCGGGATAACGGCCTCGCGAGCGGTTCGTTGTCGCGCCGGAACCTCGTGTGTTCCGTGGACGGGGTGTTGAATACGACGCTGTATTGGTATCCGCAAGAAATATCTTCCGGCATTGTTACAGTTCTAAACTGAAATGTCGAATGAATACTTGGAAAAACTGCAGGGGCTCGCGGCTTTCGGGGCCGGCCGCGCTGCCGTGCTGCCGCCCTTTTTCCGGTGCGATGCTGCCGCTCCATGTCCCGGCAACGGAGGATCGGATGGCACGGCTGTTCTTTCGCAGTGGACGCAGCGGCGCGGCGGCCCCGGACACGGCGCGCGAGCTGGCGGAGAAGGCGCGGGCGATTCTCGGCCTTGGCGAGGACTCCACCGTTTCCATCTCCGAGATCGCCTGCGGCGACCCGGCCTGCGGCGGCGCGGAGACGGTGGTGCTCATCATGCGCCCCGGCCGGCGGACCGAGGCCGCCAAGCTGTTGCAGCCCCTCGCCAGCGTGACCGAGGAAGCCTTGCGCGCGGCGCTGGCGCCGCATGTCGAAGCGGTTTGAAATCATTCCAGACTGTAGAGGCTGGAGCTGTTCCAGACTGCGGCAGTGCCTTGCCAGTATTGATGTTCTGCGGCCTCAGCTGCCCCAGCATACCCAGCGTAATGCTTGAAGTATAATAATTCCAATATGTTCGGTCCGCCTTGAGGCTGGTTTTTCAAAGGCGTAGGACATTTCGGCAGGGCGCCGCCGCACGCGCCCGGAGGAGATGATCCCATGCGAGCCAGTTCCCTGTTTTCGGCGTCCGCCCTCGCCGTCGCCGCGCTCGGCGTCGCGCTGGCCGCCGGTCCGGCGCTTGCCCAGTCCAAGCCGGATGCCTCGAAGGCCGACGCCCCCAAGCCGCGCGACATCCTGGTGACCTACGTCAATGTCGCGCAGGCCATGTATGACGACAGCCTGACGACGGCGAAGCAGCTGCAGGGCGCGGTGGATGCGTTCCTCGCCGCCCCGACCGAGGACAACCTCGCCAAGGCCAAGACCGCGTGGAAGGCGGCTCGGGTGCCCTACCAGCAGACCGAGGGCTTCCGCTTCGGCAACCCGGTCGTCGACGCGTGGGAAGGCAAGGTCAACGCCTGGCCGCTCGACGAGGGGCTGATCGACTATGTCGACGCCAAGTCCTATGGCGACACCTCGGACGAGAATCCGCTCTACACCGCCAATGTCATCGCCAACCCGAAGATCCGCGTGGGCAAGAAGACCATCGACGCCACCACCATCACCCCCGCGGTGCTGGAGCAGCTCCAGGAGGCGGGCGGCGTCGAGTCCAACGTCGCCACCGGCTATCACGCCATCGAGTTCCTTCTCTGGGGCCAGGACCTGAACGGCACCGGCCCGGGCGCGGGCAAGCGCCCCGCCACCGACTACGACACCAGGAACTGCACCGGCGGCCATTGCGAGCGCCGCGCCGCCTACCTCAAGGCCGCGACCGACCTGCTGGTCGCCGATCTCGGCGACATGGCGAAGGCGTGGACCGAGAAGGGCAAGGCTCGCAAGGCCGTGCTGGGCAAGAAGGACAAGGCCGGCCTCGGCGTCATCATGACCGGGCTCGGCTCGCTCTCCTATGGCGAGCTGGCGGGCGAGCGGATGAAGCTCGGCCTCATCCTGCACGACCCCGAGGAGGAGCATGACTGCTTCTCCGACAACACCCACAACTCGCATTATTACGACGAGGTCGGCATCGCCTCGATCTATCGCGGCCGCTACATCCGGGTCGACGGCTCGGTGGTGGAGGGGGCTTCGGTCTCCGCCTACGCCAAGGCGCTGGCGCCGAAGGCCGCCGAGGAGGCCGAGACCAAGGTCGACGCCGCGCTCGCCGCGCTGAAGGCCATCAAGGACGAGGCCGACAGCGGCAAGGAAGCCTATGACCAGATGATCGGTGAGGGCAACGCCGAGGGCAACGCGCTGGTGCAGAAGGGCGTGGACTCGCTGGTCGCCCAGACCCGCGCCTTTGAGGGCGTGGTCGCCGCGCTGAAGCTGAAGATCAAGGTCGAGGGCTCCGACAGCCTTGACGACCCCTCCAAGGTCAGCCAGTGACGTCGCCCCGGCCGCGACGTGACGTGATGCAGCGTCTGTCGCGTCGCCGGACGTGACGAGGCGGGCGGCGCGGTTCACTGCGCCGTGCCGCGGGGCGCCCGGACCGGCGCCGTGACCGAGCGCCGGGACGATCCGCCCGGCGCCGGATGCTCCAGGAGTGGCGCGATGACCACGTCGCGTACCGATCGACCCCAGACCTCACGTTCTCCTAGCCTTTCCGCCGGCGGCCCGGCCCGCCTCTCCCGCCGGGCCCTGCTGGCGGGCGGCGCGCTGGGGGCGGCGAGCTACCTGCTCCCGACCGCGACCGGCAATGCCCGGGTGCCGGCCGCCCCGGCGGCGACGCAGGCGCTGACGCTGGCCGCCGGCGAGACGCAGATGACGCTGCTCGGCCCGGACCGGCCGGCGAGCCGGGTCTGCGTCTATGACGGCACGCCGTTCCGCACCCTGCGCTTTCCCCGCGGCAGCGTGCTGGATGTCGGCTTCCTCAACGGGCTCGACGAAGGCACCACCGTCCACTGGCACGGCATCCGCCTGCCCAACGCCTTCGACGGCGTGCCGACGCTGACCCAGCCGCTGGTGCAGCCGGGCGGGGCCTATGCCTACCGGGTGCCGCTGGAGGACCCCGGCACCTTCTTCTTCCATCCCCATTGTGACGAGACCGGGCAGGCCGGCCGCGGCCTCGCCGGGGTGCTCATCGTCGAGGACCCGCGCGACCCCGCCTTCGACGCCGAGCATGTGCTGTGCCTGAAGGACTGGCGGCTTGCGGAGGATGGCGGCTTCCTCGCGATGTCGGAGCCCGACGGCGCCTCCAAGGCCGGCACCTTCGGCGCGACGCGCAGCTGCAACGGCCAGCCGTCGCTGGCGCTGGAGGCGCCGGCCCATGGCGAGGTGCGCCTGCGCATCCTCAATCTCGATTCCACCCGGGTCATGGATATCGGCGTCGACCATGGCGAGGCCGCGCTCATCGCGGTGGACGGTCATGCGCTGGCGCCGATCCCGCTCGACCGGCTGCCGGACGGGGTGTGGCGCATGGGGCCGGCCCAGCGCATCGACCTGCATGTGCGCATGCCGGCGGCGGGCGGGCAGGTGCGCATTGCCGATTACCGCGCCGCCAGGCTGTATGAGTTCGCCACCCTCACCGCGACGCCCTCGTCCCGCCGGCCGCGCCCGTTCCGCCCGCTGGCGCTGCCGCCCGCCCAGGTGCCGCGGGCCGACCTGAAGGCGGCGGAGCGGCTGAGCTTCACCCTCCAGCAGGCGACCGAAGCCGCCATCAGCACCGCCGGCCTGCCGCCGGACGACCCGCTGGCCAAGGCGCTGATCGACAGCCTGTGCGTCGGCTCCACCACCTATTGGGGCATCGACCAGCTTTCCTGGCCCACCGGCAACCGCCGCGCCGTGCCCCCGCCGCTGGCGCGGATGCGGGCGGGCCGCTCCTACCGTGTCACGGTGAAGAACGGGACCCGCTATCCCCACCCCATCCATCTCCACGGCCATGTGTTCGAGGTGATCGGCTCCAGCTCCGGCCGGCTGCCGCGCCACCTCGCCGATACCGTGCTGGTGCAGCCGGACGAGGCGGCGGAGATCGCCTTCGTCGCCGCGCCGGGCGATTGGGTGTTCCACTGCCACATCCTGGAGCACATGGAGACCGGGATGATGGGGTATTTCCGTGTGCTTTGAGAGGATTCCGGCCCCTCCCGCTTCCCCGCGCCGCTCCTTTGGCGCCCGCGCGCGGCCGGTATGCACGGGGCGGCTCGGGCGGCGGGTGTTCGGCGCTGCGCTGCTGGCACTGGCGGGTTTCGGCGCGGGCGCGGCACTTCCCGTCGGCCCCGGCGCGGCGGCGCTGGCGCAGGAGCAAGAGCAAGAGCAGGAGCAGGAGCGGCAGCAGGAGCCGGTGGACGGGCTGGACCGGGCGATCGGCCGGGCGCTGTTCCGCCGGGCCTGGGTGCCGGCGCCGAGCTCCACCCGGGCCAATGACGGGCTGGGGCCGCTGTTCGACGCCCGCTCCTGCGCCGCCTGCCACCCCGGCGCCGGCCCCGGCGCGACCACGCTGACGCCGGAGGGCGTGCCGGACGGG
>CAZIXP010000232.1:0-4325 GCA_964543245.1 uncultured Starkeya sp. | reverse complement strand
CACAGCCGCGCCGGCAACCTGCCGTGAAAGGCTCCCAGGACCCCGCCGGCCGTGGGCAGCCCGGTCGCCGTCCCCTGCCCGCAGGCAGGCCGGTCGCGGCGCCGCGGCCCGGCTTCCGGTCGCCGCGGAATCCGGTCAGGATGGTACCGCGGCGCGGCGCTGCGGGGGTGGCGGATACGATGTTCGACTATTTCGTCTCGGCGGCCATCACCATGCTGGTGGTGCTCGACCCGATCGGGCTGGCGCCGCTGTTCCTCGGCGTGACCGGCGGCCTCTCCACCGCCGAGCGTCGCAAGGTGGCCCTGCGCGCCACCGCGATCGCGCTCGCCATCCTCGCCACCTTCGGGGCGATCGGCGCGCCGCTGCTGCACGCGCTGGGCATCACCCTGCCGGCCTTCCGCATTGCCGGCGGGCTGCTGCTCTTCGCCATCTCCTTCGAGATGGTCTTCGCCCGCCGCACCGAGCGGACGCCCGACGAGGTCGAGAGTTCCGCGCGCGAGCACCGGCTGCACAATCTCGCGGTGTTTCCCCTCGCCATCCCGCTGATGGCCGGGCCCGGCGCCATCACCGCGATGATGCTGCTGGCCGGCGAAGCCAAGGGCGACCCGATCCGGCTCGCCGGGCTGTTCGCCATCACCGCCGTGGTGGTCGGCCTCTGTCTGGCGGTCTATCTCGCCGCCGACCGCACCAACCGCCTGCTCGGCGTGACCGGCAATGCCATCCTCACCCGGCTGCTCGGGGTGGTGCTCACCGCCCTCGCCGTCCAGTTCGTCATCGACGGCATACGCGGGGCGTTCTTCGCCTGAGGCCGGCGCCGAGGCTCCCGGGCCGTCCGCTCCCGGTCAGAACGGGATTTCGTCGTCGAGGTCGCCGCCGCGCCCACCGCCGCCGAAGCCGCCGCCCGCGCTACCGCCGCCGGAGCCACCCGAGCCGAAGCCGCCCCCGGCCGGCGCCGGCTTGCGCTCGCCACCACCGCGGCCGCTGAAATTGCCGCCGCCAAAGCCGGTGCCGCCCGAGCCGAAATCGGAGCCGCCGGAGGCGTAGTCGTCACCGGCGCCTTCCGAGCCACCGCCGCGGCTGTCGAGCAGCGTCAGTTCGCCGCGGAACGGGCGCAGCACCACCTCGGTGAAATAGCGCTCGCCGCCGCCCTGGTCGGTCGCCTTGCGGGTTTCGAGCTGGCCTTCGATATAGACCTTCGAACCCTTGCGCAGATACTGCTCCGCCACCCGCAGCAGGTTCTCGTTGAAGATCACCACGCTGTGCCACTCGGTGCGCTCCTTGCGCTCGCCCGAGGCCTTGTCGCGCCAGGTCTCCGAGGTCGCGATGCGCAGATTGCACACCCGCCCGCCGTTCTGGAACGTGCGCACTTCCGGGTCGCGGCCGAGATTGCCGACCAGGATCACCTTGTTGACGCTGCCCGCCATGCCCGTTCTCCGTCCGATCGCGCCGGTGGCGGCGCCTGCGTCTCGCGCCGGTCACGGCGCCTTCGTGGCCGGCATCCTAGCCGACCCCATCCCCGCGGTCAGTCCGCACGGGCTCTTGTCCACATATGGTGGTGCGCCAGCGGACTGCCGCAACCCTCCGCCCTGCCGGGTGCTATCAGTTCTTGTTTTGTTCCTAGCATTGCCCTAGCTTTTGCGCAAGCGCAGATACGAGGCTGTGATTCCCGCGTAGAAGCGGGGCGGGGGCGGCTGGCGCCGCGCCGGCGCGTCCCTATCTTGGAGACATGATGATGAACCTCCGCCCCACCTCCGCCCACACGGCCTCGCCCCACGCCCGCCGGGTCCGGCCGGCCGGCGCGCGTGCCATCGCGCTGCGCGCCGACGCCGCCCGCCGCTCGGCCGCGTGGTGGCTGCTGCTCGCCACGGCCGCCGGCCTCGCCACGACCGCGGCGCTGCGCCTGGCCGGCACCCTGCCCTGAGGCGGGACGGCGCCCCGCCGCCCGCCCCACCGATCGCCTGCTACCTGAACGCCGCCTGCCCCTGAACGCCGCAATGCCTGGAAGGCCCGAATGAAGGACCGCGTGGAGAGCTCCCGCCGCGACGCCCGGACGATCTCGATCCGCGGCGCCCGCGAGCATAACCTCAAGAACGTGGACCTCGAGATTCCGCGCGACAGCCTGGTGGTGTTCACCGGCCTGTCCGGCTCGGGCAAGTCCTCGCTCGCCTTCGACACCATCTACGCCGAGGGGCAGCGGCGCTATGTCGAGAGCCTCTCGGCCTATGCCCGCCAGTTCCTGGAGATGATGCAGAAGCCGGATGTCGACCAGATCGACGGGCTCTCGCCGGCCATCTCCATCGAGCAGAAGACGACGTCGAAGAACCCGCGCTCGACCGTGGGCACCGTCACCGAGATCTACGACTATATGCGCCTGCTGTGGGCGCGGGTGGGCGTGCCCTATTCGCCCGCCACCGGCCTGCCCATCGAAAGCCAGACCGTCAGCCAGATGGTGGACCGCACCCTGGCGCTGCCGGAGAAGACCCGGCTCTTCCTCCTCGCCCCGGTGGTGCGCGGCCGCAAGGGCGAATACCGCAAGGAGCTGGCGGAGTTCCAGAAGAAGGGGTTCCAGCGGGTCAAGATCGACGGCACCTTCCACGAGATCGCCGAGGCTCCCGCGCTCGACAAGAAGCTGAAGCACGACATCGACGTGGTGGTCGACCGCCTGGTGGTGCGGCCGGATATTGCCGGGCGGCTGGCGGATTCGCTGGAAACCGCACTCGGCCTCGCCGACGGCATCGCCGTGCTGGAATATGCCGACGCGCAGGAGGAGGACGGCTCCCCCCGCCGGATCATCTTCTCCGAGAAGTTCGCCTGCCCCGTCTCCGGCTTCACCATTCCCGAGATCGAGCCCCGGCTGTTCTCCTTCAACAACCCGTTCGGCGCCTGCCCGGTCTGCGACGGGCTCGGTCATGAGAGCAAGATCGACCCGGACCTGGTGGTGCCGGACAAGACCCGCACCCTCAAGCAGGGCGCGCTGGCGCCCTGGGCGAAGTCCTCCTCGCCCTATTACGGCCAGACGCTCGACGCCCTGGCCCGCCATTACGGCGTCAAGCTCACCACGCCCTGGGCCGAGCTGCCGGAAAAGGTGCGCAACGTCATCCTCCACGGCTCGGCCGGCGAGGTGATCCGCTTCGTCTATGACGACGGCTCCCGCGCCTACGAGACCTCCAAGGCGTTCGAGGGCATCGTCACCAATCTCGAGCGGCGCTGGCGCGAGACCGACAGCGAATGGGCCCGCGAGGAGATCGGCAAGTATTTCTCGCCGGTGCCCTGCGCCGCCTGCCATGGCTTCCGCCTGAAGCCGGAGGCGCTGGCGGTGAAGATCCACGGCCGCCACATCGGCGAGGCGGCGGAGCTTTCGGTGCGCGCGGCGCTCGGCTGGTTCGAGCAGCTGCCGGGCGCGCTCACCGACAAGCAGAACGAGATCGCGGTGCGCATCCTGAAGGAGATCCGCGAGCGGCTCGCCTTCCTGCTCGATGTCGGGCTCGATTATCTCACCCTGTCCCGCGCCTCCGGCACGCTGTCCGGCGGCGAGAGCCAGCGCATCCGCCTGGCCTCGCAGATCGGCTCGGGCCTCACCGGCGTGCTCTATGTGCTGGACGAGCCGTCGATCGGCCTGCACCAGCGCGACAATGAGCGGCTGCTCGGCACGCTGCGGCGGCTGCGCGACCTCGGCAACACGGTGATCGTGGTGGAGCATGACGAGGACGCCATCCTCGCCGCCGATTACGTGGTGGATGTCGGCCCCGGCGCGGGCGTGCATGGCGGGCGGATCGTGGCGCAGGGCACCCCGGCGCAGATTCTCGCCGATCCCAACTCGCTGACCGGCAAATATCTCACCGGGGCGCTGGCGGTGCCGGTGCCCAAGCGCCGCAAGCCGAACCCCAAGCGGATGCTCCGGCTGGTCGGCGCCCATGGCAACAACCTGAAGAACGTGACGGCCGAGGTGCCGCTCGGCCTGTTCACCGCGGTGACCGGCGTGTCGGGCGGCGGCAAGTCCACCCTGCTGGTCGACACCTTCTACAAGGCGGTGGCGCGGCGGCTGAACGGCGCCTTCGATCCGCCGGCGCCGCACGACCGGCTGGAGGGGCTGGAGCACCTCGACAAGGTCATCGACATCGACCAGTCGCCGATCGGGCGCACGCCGCGCTCCAATCCCGCGACCTATACCGGCGCCTTCACCCCCATCCGCGAATGGTTCGCGGGGCTGCCGGAGGCCAAGGCGCGCGGCTACGGCCCGGGCCGCTTCTCCTTCAACGTGAAGGGCGGGCGCTGCGAGGCCTGCCAGGGCGACGGCGTCATCAAGATCGAGATGCACTTCCTGC
>CAZIXP010000231.1:708-4352 GCA_964543245.1 uncultured Starkeya sp. | reverse complement strand
TGGCGCTGGCGGCTGCCCTTTTCCACGGCGCGCTCCCACAGGTCCGGGTGCGCTTCCTTGATGGCCTTCTTCGTCGCCGGGCTGCTGTCGTAGAACCTCTTGCCGTTCGCCCTGCCGGTTTCGGGGTCGACGAATGTGGCCGCCACCTGATCCAGCTGCTCCGTGGGAGACAGGTCGCTCGCCTTCAGCCCCGTCACGCCCAAAGCTGTGCCAGCGGGCGCTTCCGTCCCGATGCCGCTGGCCGAAAACGGCAGCACCTGCCGTACGAGATACCCGGGCTTGTCGAGCCCCGCCTCCTCCCCCGCGAACGTCTCGCCGCTGAGGAGGTCCCACGCGAGCCCCACCGCTGGCGACGCCTTCGACCGCAAGATGTACGTCTGATCGCCCTGCGCCGTGGCCACAAGCCCGCGAGCGAGAGAATCCCACGGCCCGAGCAGGGAGATGTCCTGCCCCCCCGCGCGGAAGCGCAGGAAGTTGGGGTTGAGGCCGCCCTTTCCCTTGAAGGGGGCCAGGTAATCCGCGGGCTGGAGCCCGTCCGGCGAAAGCTCGTTCGCCAGCACCGTGAGGGCCACGGCGGATCCGATCAGCGACGTGAGCATGATCCGCGCTTCGTGGCCGGCGATGGTGCCGTCCGCGACCGCCTTGGCGAGCATGTCCAATTGGCTCTGAAAGAATCGCGGCGCGAACATGCCGAGCTGGCCTACGTCGCCCCCGAACGTATTGCGGCTCCACCCCGTGCCCATGTTGGCCGCGTCCGCGATCTGTTGGCGCACGGCCGGGTCCTTGAGGTCCGCGCCGAGGCGCGACCACAGCGTCGCGCTTGTGTCCGCCATTTCCAGCCGCAGCACATCGCCGAAGTAGCCGAACATGCGGTTGCTGCCCCGGAACGGGTTCAGGCCGATCTTGGGCGTGTCCGCCGTGCCCAGCGCCCCGATGCGCCCCGTGAGGCCGCGTCCCACCGCGAATTCCGAATCCGCGCCGCCAATGTGCAGGTTCGCCTTCGCCCACTCCTTGCTTGTGAGCTTGCCCGCTTTCAGCGCTTGCGCGTCGTACTCCGTCAGGTAGCGCCCGAGCGCGTCGGGGTCCGCGATGGCCCGCCACGCCACGCCAAGGGCCTTCCCGTACCCCATGGGGTCGCGCGCGGCCCCAAGCAGGCCCTGCACGCCCATGAAGGACACATCCGCGCTTGCTCGGAGCCCCCGCAGGAGGTGGTTCAGCGCCGTCACCGTCGCTACTGTCGCCGCCCCACGGCCTCGAATCGGCCCCTCGGCATCGATGTACTTGTTCGCGGCATTCGCGATGGCTTCCGGGAAGGAATACCCCGAGAGCTGCGCGAAATTGATCGCCCCCTGCCCGCGCGGCGTCTGCCTGGCGCGCTCCTGTGCCGTCCGCCATTCAGGCCGCAGCGCTTCCAGCGCCGATTCGGCCGCGTCCAGTTCCGCCTGCAGTTGCCGCGCTTCGTCCGCGTGCTTCCCGCCGCGCTGTAGCAGCGAGTCGAGCCGCCGCCCGCTGCGCCGGATGGCGCTTTCGAGCGTGGCGATGCGGTCCACATCCTCTGGCACGTACTGCTCCAGCCGGGACACCACGCGGTCAATCGCGTCGCCGACCTGGCCCGCGGTTCGCGCGGCCGCCGCCCGGTTCGCCGCGGTCTCCGGGGTGATCGGCAGCTCCATGCGCACAGGCCCGCCGGGAGTCACGGCACGGCGCGTTTCGTAGGTATCGGCCACCCGGGCGCGCGCGCGGTCGCGCAATCCCTGGGCCCGCGCGCTCTCGCGGTCCAGTGCCTTGCCGATACCCGCGAGCTTGCCCGCCCCTTCCGGAACACGCGGGGCGATGTCGTCAAGCGCCCGGTCCAATTCGTCCGCTTCCCCCGTGGCCAGCCGTGCCCGGCGAAGGGCCGTGTTCAGCCGCTCGCGGACACTCGCCACGCGGCCCGCCGTATCCTGCCATTGCGCGCGCAACGCCACGGGCACGCGGTCCGCCGCCGTTTCCGCGATGAGGTTGCCGTCCTCATCCGTCAGGGTCTTGAAGTAGTTCGCGACGTGCTGATCGACCGCGCGGTTGCCAGCGTCCCGGGCATACGCCTGCATGGCGTCTCCGAAGCTGGAATACTCGTACCCCGCGTTCACGCCCTCTTCCATCGAAGCGAACGTCGCGGTCTTCTCAAACCCCTTGCGCCCGCCCGGCCGCCCTCGCCCCCCGGTGCGCACCGGCGCGTCCGCACCCTCAACGTCGGCACGTCCGCGCGGAAGGTAGAAGCCGCCATCGATGACGTCGCCGCGCTGATGGAGCTCCACCCCCACTTCGGCCAACTTCGCGGCGTAGGGCGCAACCTCCCGCCGCAGCTCTTCCATGGCATCGAGTTGCTTCCCCGTCATGCGGTAGGCGAACTCGGGCAGCCTCGCCGCGACATCCTGCACCGTTGGCTTCGCATCACCGAAATCGAGAATCCGGCCGCTCTCATCGAAGGTGAAGCCCGCGCGCCGCACGATGTCCGTTGCCACCTGTCCCAACCGCGCCGCCTGCGAGTCGACAATCGGCCGGAGCCGCTGCCGCTCGCGCATGGCCGGCGTCGCAATCGGGTCTTCCTCGATGCCCGCACCCACGGTGCGCTTGATGGCGTTCCCGATGCGGTCGCCACGCCCGAGCGGTGTTGGCTGCAGCCCGGGCAGATTCAGGATCTCATCTCGCGCCTGCAACAGCGGCGGCAACCCCAGGGACCCGCCGCTCACGGCCGCCACGTCGGGGGCCATTCCCGGGCTCGCTGCCTCGGCCGCGCTCTTCACAGGCGCCGAGGCCATGGTTCCCCGCCCGGCGAGCCCGCCACCAGCGATGCCGCCGGCCAGCGCGCCGACCGTCTGCCCCACGGAACCAAATCCCGCCGCGTCCGCCGTGCCCGCCCCGGCGGCGCTGCCCACAATGGCACCCGCCGTGGCGCGTGCCGGGTTTTCCACGAGGGCCGCGCCCACCCGTGCAAGCCGCGCCGCCCGGGCGCTTTCGGGCAGCACCCGCATTCCGGCGCTCACCGCCCCGGGGGCAACGAAGTTCAGTGGGTCGGCCGCGCCCTGCAGGAGGGTTCGCGAAAAGCCGTTGAGCCCCGGGTCGCGCTGGCGCTCTTCGCTCGCCTGGCGCGCCTCCCGGTACGTCTTGCGAGGATCCCGCGTGAACGCCTCCGTGAGTCCCCGGCCCACGTCCGCGAACGACGGCGCGTCGCGGTACGTCTCACCCGTGCGCGGATTGGTCTTCACCTCATTGCCCGTAGTGCCCGAGAGCACCGAGAACAGCGGTTGCCCGGCGTACTTGCGAGGGGCATCCAGCGCGGTGAGCGCCGCGCCTCCAACTGCCTGCCCGGCATCCACAAGCTCGCCGCCAAGGTCCTTCACCCTGCCAAGGAGCCCACCGCCGCCACGCTTTTTGGGCGTGCTCACCCGAGGCGGGGGCGTTGCGGGCGGAGGCGGGGCGGGCGGGGTCTTCACGCCGGGCACGCGCGCGGCGATGAGCGCCTGTGCCGTCGCGTAATCCCCCGCGAGCACGTGCGGGCGCACGTCTTCGGCGAGCTGTTGGAACTGAGCCATCTGCCGTTGGCGGCGCTGTGCCCGGTGCTCAAACTCCCACGTGCGCACCTTTGGCGTGTCGTAGGGCGT
>CAZIXP010000231.1:0-698 GCA_964543245.1 uncultured Starkeya sp. | reverse complement strand
CGCGGCACGGCGGGCGTTTTCCACCACGTCCCGCCAGTCCGTCCACAACGCGTCCTGGTAGAACCCCTTGGCCATGTCTGTTTCCGAGGGCTTCATCTGCATGAGCTGCTGATAGGAGATGTTCCACGGCGCGTTGCTCACCCCGTAGTCCGCGTTGCCGAGGGCCGCCCCGAAGCCGCCGAACGAGCCCCCCACCTTCTGGCCGGAGAGCTTCTTCATGAAGGGCAGATTGCCCAGCGTCTGCGGGGTGTACTTGGTGAAGTCAAAGCCGCTTGTCGCCCCGTACACACCTCCTCCTGCCGCGCGCGGCAGGTCCGGCATGGCGTGGCCGCGGAGCGGCACGATAAGCACCCGGTCTTCCGGGTCGGGGTTGAGGTTGATGACCATCTCCTCGTACCCCGTGCGATGGCCCTTGGGGCTGTCTCCCGTGATCGCCATGCCGCCGCCCGCGAGCGTCCCGCCATTGGCGAACCGTCCAATGGGACTGCCGAAGCTCGCCGGGTTCGCGGCGGCCGGTTGCTGTTGGCGTTGGGCCGCGATCTGCCGGGCCGCTTGTTCCGCCACCGACATCTCCCCCGCCGGCGCCGGAAGCGGCGTGTACCGGGAGGCCGTGTTCGGCGCGTTCTCCTTCATCAGCACGAGCGAGTTATCGTCCTGATTCGAGGGAAGCACCCCCCCATTCGCGGGTGTGGCCGTGG
>CAZIXP010000230.1:0-4363 GCA_964543245.1 uncultured Starkeya sp. | reverse complement strand
CATGGTCATGACCGAAGACGAAAAGAAACTCACCGCCTATCACGAAGGCGGGCACGCCATCGTCGCCCTCAAGGTTCCGGCCACCGACCCGGTGCACAAGGCCACGATCATTCCGCGCGGCCGCGCGCTCGGCATGGTCATGCAGCTTCCCGAGCGGGACAAGCTGAGCATGTCCTACGAGCAGATGACCTCGCGTCTCGCCATCATGATGGGCGGCCGCGTCGCCGAGGAACTGGTGTTCGGCCACGACAAGGTGACCTCCGGCGCCGCCTCCGACATCGAGCAGGCCACCCGCCTCGCGCGGATGATGGTCACGCGCTGGGGCTTCTCCGACAAGCTCGGCCAGGTCGCCTATGGCGAGAACAATGACGAGGTCTTCCTCGGCATGTCGATGCAGCGGCAGCAGAACGTCTCTGAAGCGACCGCCCAGACCATCGACACCGAGGTTCGTCGGCTGGTGGATGAAGGCTATGCCGAGGCGACGCGCATCCTGACCGAGAACCGGCACGAGCTGGAAGCGCTGGCCCGTGGTCTGCTGGAATACGAGACCCTGTCCGGTGACGAGATCGTCGGCCTGCTGGATGGCAACGCCCCGGTCCGGGATACAACCATCGAGCCCGCCAATGTGCGCGGCTCCGTGGTGCCGACCGCCGGCAAGAATCGCCCGCGGCCCGACACCGGGATGGAGCCGCAGCCGCAGGCGTGATCGCCGCGGCCCCATCCGGCCACATGCCGGACATGCGAGAAAAAAGACGCCCGCCATTCCGGCGGGCGTTTTGTTTGGTCGGTCTTCCTGAGTTCAGGGAGGAACGGGCTGGCGGTTGCCCGGACTGGCCGCGCGCCGAATCAGCCGCCGCGTTCCCGGTTGGTGAAACGGGCATTGCCCAGTCCGGTGCCGATCGTCAGCACGCCCCACCGGGAGACGTCTTCCATATAAGGCCGCTGACTCAGACCCTGGACCACGGCGTCATTGTGCATCACCACCGCACTCTCCTCGCCGGCGATGACCGGCAGGGCCTCCTTCAGCGCCTCGGGAAGGTTGAAGCGCCGGCTCGACCAGTTCCCCGGCAGGTTCTGCGCGCCTTCGCTGATCGAGCCATCCGGTTCGATGACGCCGGGGCAGCCGATCCCGATGAACGGAGCGAGGCGCAGCTCGTGCTTTTCCGCATCTGCAATCAGCTCGGCGAGCATGTCGATCAGCCGGCCGACGGCGGCCTCGCGGTCCTTCTCCTCGTCGGCATGGCGCCACAGCGCGGAGCTGCGCACCGCGGCGCGGGAGAGGTCGGGCGCCTTCTTGAGGTTCAGCTCGACGATGCCGGCGCGGATGTTGCTGCCGCCGATGTCGACGGCGACGAGACTGTCATGGGCGGCAAACATCCAGCTGGGGGCCAGATGCGCGGCGCCGATCAGCCCGGCCTCGTCGGGGTCATGCCGGATGGGGGTGAGTTGAACCGGAATATCCGCCGCGCGCAGCAGCAGTTCGGTGCGCGCGACCGCGATCTCGGCAAAGCGGCTCGCCCGCAGACCGCCCCCTATGGCGATCCGCTCGGTGTCGCGCCACTCCTTGGTGCGCAACAGCCGCCGCGTGACGGCGGCGAGGTTGTGCGCGAACTCCTCGATCGCGCTCAGCATCACCGCCTGGCCGCGCACATTGCCTTCGAGGAACATCTTGTCGAGCGACCGCTTGGAGATGTCCGTTGTTGGTTCGGAGAAGAGATCCTTGCCGGCGCTGGCGGCGATGGATCGCCATTTGTCGAAGCCCTCGAAGAAGGCGGCGCGGCGGGCGCGGTCGCCGACGAAGCCGTCATCGTCGCGCAGCTGGGCGTTGTAGCCATCCACTTCCACGCTGGGCAGCCGGACCGCACCATGTCCCGCGATGGGAGCGGCGGAGAGACGCGGCGCGGCCTTGCTTTTTGCCATGAAGAAGACATCCCCTGTTGCTCTCACACAACGGCGCCGGCGCGGCTTTGTTTCGTCGTCCGGGCGCGCCGCGACCTGTCCGGAACGATGTGCCGCGGGGGCGTAGAAGTGATCGGGTGGTAACGCAGGCTCACCACATGTGACGCCAGACGATCGAAAAAGCCGCTACTCAGGCGGCGCAGCTATTGGATGGGAAGCGAACGATCATGGCGCGCAGATATTTCGGCACGGACGGTATTCGAGGTCGGGCCAATGGCGTCATCACCCCGGAACTGGCGCTACGTGTCGGCATGGCGGCGGGGTTGGTCTTTCAGCGGGGGGAACACCGGCATCGCGTCGTCATCGGCAAGGACACCCGGCTGTCCGGCTACATGATCGAAAACGCGCTGGTCGCGGGCTTCACCTCGGTCGGGATGGATGTCCTGCTGCTCGGCCCGATGCCGACCCCCGCCGTGGCGATGCTCACCCGCTCGATGCGCGCCGACATCGGCGTCATGATCTCGGCCTCGCATAATCCCTTCGACGATAATGGCATCAAGCTGTTCGGGCCTGACGGCTACAAGCTCTCGGACGGGATCGAAAGCGACATCGAGGCGATGATCGAGGGCGATCTCTCCCTGCGCCTTGCCAAGCCGATGAATATCGGCCGCGCCAAGCGCATCGAGAGCGTGCATGCGCGCTACATCGAGTTCGCCAAGCGCACCCTGCCGCGCAACCAGTCCTTCGACGGCATCCGTGTGGTGATCGACTGCGCCCATGGCGCGGCCTACCGCGTGGCGCCGGAGACGCTGTGGGAGCTCGGCTGCGACGTGGTGTCGATCGGGGTTGCGCCGGACGGCTTCAACATCAACAGGGAAGTCGGGTCGACCGCGCCGGAGGCGCTCGCCGCCAAGGTGCGGGAGGTGCGCGCCGACATCGGCATCGCGCTCGACGGCGATGCCGATCGGGTGCTGATCGTCGACGAGAAGGGCCATCTGGTCGACGGCGACCAGCTGATGGCCGTGGTGGCGGAGAGCTTCAAGGACGACGGCCGGCTGTCGCGGGAAGGCATCGTGGCGACGGTCATGTCCAATCTGGGCCTGGAGCGCCATCTGGCGGGCCTCGGCCTCAGCCTCGCGCGCACGCCGGTCGGCGACCGCTATGTGCTGGAGCACATGCGCGCCAATGGCTTCAATGTCGGGGGCGAGCAGTCCGGCCACATCATCCTGTCCGACTATTCCACCACCGGGGATGGTCTGGTGGCCGCTCTGCAGGTGTTGGCGGTGGTGCGGCGGCTTGGGCGGCCGGTCTCGGAGGTGTGCCACCGGTTCGACCCGCTGCCGCAGATCCTCAAGAATGTGCGCTACAAGGGCGGCCGGCCGCTGGAGCAGGACAGCGTCATCAAGGCGATCGCCGCCGCCGAGCTGAAGCTGAACAGCCATGGCCGTCTTCTCATCCGCCCTTCCGGCACCGAGCCGGTCATCCGCGTCATGGGCGAGGGCGATGACCGCGATCTGGTGGAGGCGGTGGTGGACGACATCGTCGACGCGGTGGGCTCGGTAGCGGCCTAGGTCACGTACCCATAAACGGGATTCCCTGCGGGGCGGTGTTCTGATTCACTGATCTCAGCCTTGGAGGTTGGGATGGCCCGCTTTGATCTCACGGATTTCGAGTGGTCGGTGATCGAGCCGCTTCTGCCGACGAAGGTGCGTGGGGTGGCGCGGGTAGATGACCGGCGCGTTCTGAATGGCATCTTCTGGCGCCTGCGCACCGGGGCGCCCTGGGCGGACATCCCGGCGCGCTATGGCCCGCATACGACGTGCGTCAACCGCTTCAACCGGTGGCGCAAGGCGGGCCATTGGGCGCGAATTCTACAAGCCGTCTCAGCCGCTTACGATGGCGATATCCAGATGATCGACGCCTCGTCGATCCGCGTTCACCAGCATGCCGCCAACGGCCAAAAAAAGATGAGCGATCCCGTTGCATGGGTCGCTCGCGTGGCGGCCTGACCACCAAGATCCACGCGCTCGTCGATGCTGAAGGCAGACCGATCCGCCTGAAGCTGACCGAAGGCCAGGCCCACGACGGGCGCTCGGCCGCCGGCATGCTGGACACCATCGGGCCGGGAAGCATCCTTCTCGCCGACAGAGCTTACGACAGCGACGCCTTGCGCGAAGAGATGAACGGGCGCGGAGCATGGGCCAATGTCCGCGCCATGCCCAACAGGGTCAAAACCTTCCCCTTCAGCGCCTGGGTCTACCGCCAACGTAACGCCGTCGAGCGCTTCTTCAACAAACTCAAACATTTCAGGGCCGTCGCCACCCGCTACGACAAGCGAGACGACAACTTCCTCGCATCCGTCCAGCTCGCTTCAATCCGAATCTGGCTGCGAAGTTATGAGTCGGTCACCTAGGTCACGTACCCATAAACGGGATTCCCTGCGGGGCGGTGTTCTGATTCACTG